>NZ_JBHXFE010000084.1:0-8071 GCF_042722475.1 Streptomyces sp. NPDC127092 | reverse complement strand
GGCCGGGTCCCTCCGAGAGGGACCCGGCCACCGCCGTGTCGGGCGCCGCATCGGGCGCAGGATCAGCCGGTCCCGGACCGAGTAGACCGGGTGAGCCGGGTGAGCCGAGTAGACCGGGTGGGCCGAGTAGACCGGGTGGGCCGGACCGGCTGCCTCAGCCCCTGGCAAGGCCCGGGCGGGCTAGGCCGCCTCGGCCGGCTCCGCCGTCGTCTCGCCGGCCTTCACCACCGGACGCCTGCTCGCGATGACCTTCTTCGCCAGCGAGCGCGGGCTGGTCAGGAAGCCGAAGCCCCACGACATGTGCATGGTCGCCAGAGCCACCGGGATCTGCAGCCGCGCCTTCAGCGACAGGCCCTTGCCGGCCACGACCGAGCCCGCGGTGATGGCCGCCAGGTAGCCGGCCGGGATCACGAAGCCGAGCGGGGTGAGCACGGCGCCCACGACGATGCCCGCGGCGATCGCGCAGACCGCGGTCGGCGGGGCCAGGTAGCGGAGGTTGATGGAGCCCTCGTGGTAGCGGGCCACCACGTGCCGCCAGCGGCCGTAGTCCTTGTACTGCTTGGCGAGCGCGCGCACCGAGGGGCGCGGGCGGTACTGGACGCGCAGCTCGGGCGAGAACCAGATCAGACCGCCGGCCTCGCGGATGCGGAAGTTCAGCTCCCAGTCCTGGGCGCGGATGAACTCCTCGTTGTAGCCGCCCTGCTGCTCGAGCGCCTCGCGGCGGAACACGCCCAGGTACACCGTCTCGGCCGGGCCGGCCGCGCCACCGGTGTGGAAGGACGCGTTGCCGACGCCGATCTTCGAGGTCATCGCGGCCGCGACCGCGTCCTCCCAGGCGTTCTCGCCCTCGGCGTGCATGATGCCGCCGACGTTCATCGCGCCGGTCTCCTCCAGGAGACGCACGGCGGTCGAGATGTAGTTGGGCGAGAGCATGCCGTGGCCGTCGACGCGTACCACGATCGGGTGACGGGACGCCTTGATCGCCGCGTTGAGGGCGGCCGGCGTGCGGCCTGTGGGGTTCGGCACGGTGTGAACCCGGGCACGCTTGTCGGCGTTCTCCCGGACGAGTTCGGCGGCGATCTCGTCGGTGCGGTCCGTGGACGGGCCGAGCGCGATCACCACCTCCATCTCACCGTCGTACTCCTGCTCCAGGATGTGACGGACCGAGTTGCGCAGATGCCGCTCCTCGTTGAGGACCGGCATGATCACGGAGACGGGGGGCAGCATGGATTCCTCGGGGGTCCGGGGGTCGTCCCCCGGGAGGCAGCAGTATCGCGTGCCACGTTACCGCGAACGGGGGACACGGTCGCGCGCCGCCGGGGGCGATGCCGGGTGGCGCTGATCGTATGGGCCTACGGTGCTCACGGTCCCCCTGTCGTACCAGCGGAGGTGTCCACCGGTGACCGCACCCTCCCGCACGCCCCGTCCTCCCCGGCCCGCCGCCCGCCGCGTACCCGCTCCGGCTCCGGCACCGGCCCGCAGGCGGCGCCGGTCGAGACGGCCGCGGTGGGGCATGCGGGCGGCGACCACGCTCTCGGTCGTGGTCCTCGCCGCCGGGGGCATCGGGCACGCGGTGGTGACGAGCCTGGACACCGGCATCAACCGGATCGACCCCTTCAAGGACATGAAGAACCGGCCGCAGGCGGGGCACGGCATGAACGTCCTCGTCGTCGGCACCGACGGCCGCGACCGGATCGGCGAGGAGGAGCGCAGGAAGTACCGGCTCGGCGGCGCTCCCTGCCACTGCACGGACACCGTGATGCTCGTGCACATCTCCGAGGACCGCGAGCGGGCGAGCGTGGTGTCGCTGCCCCGCGACTCGTACGCCGAGATGCCCGAGCACACCGACCTCACCACCGGCAAGCACCACCACGCGCACCCGGTGAAGCTGAACGCGGCGTACGCGGAGGGCGGGCCGGGGCTCACCGTGCGGACCGTCGAGTCGATGACCGGGGTGAAGATCGACCACTACCTGGAGGTGGACTTCACCAGCTTCATGAAGACCGTGGACGCGGTCGGCGGCGTGCAGATCTGCACCACGAAGCCGCTGAAGGACCCCTACACCGGGCTCGACCTGCCGGCCGGGCCGCACGAGCTGGACGGCGGACAGGCGCTGCAGTACGTGCGCTCCCGCCATGTCGACGGGGCCGCCGACATCGGGCGCATGCAGCGCCAGCAGAAGTTCCTGGCGGCGCTGATCGACCAGGTCACCAGCGGCGGGGTGCTGCTCAACCCGGTGCGCTTCCGCGAGGTCGCCTCGACGACACTGAGCTCGGTCCGGGCCGACCAGGGCTTCGGTACGGAGCAGATGCTCGCCCTCGCCAAGGCGATGCAGGGCTTCTCGCCGGCGTCGTCGGAGTTCGTGTCGGTGCCGATCGGCGACATGAGCTTCCCGGTGAAGGGGATCGGCTCCACGGTGAAGTGGGACGCGGCGAAGGCGCAGAAGCTGTTCCAGTCGCTGCGCGAGGACCGGCCGCTGGCGCCCGCCCGGGCGGCCGCGGCCAAGGGGCCGCTGCCGGTCGACGTGGACGTCGCACCGGGGACGATCCGGGTCCAGGTCTACAACGGGACCCGCACGGACGGGCTCGGCGGCCGGGTCGACGCGGCCCTGCGCGGCACCGGCTTCGACACGACGCGCGCGCCGAGGACCGCCGACGGCGGCCGGGAGCAGTCGCGCACCCTCGTCGAGTACGACCCGGGCTGGGACCGCTCGGCCAGGTCCCTGGCGGCCGCCCTGCCGGGCGCGGAGCTCCGCCCGGTGAAGGGCCAGGGCGCGACCCTGCGGGTCACGGTGGGCGCGGACTACAAGGGCGTGACGCCGGTCCGCGAGCGGGAACGGCAGACGGGCCAGTTCGAGGCGGTCAGGGGCGACCAGGTGGTGTGCCCGTAGCCGGGGGCCGGGGCGAACCGTGAGGTGTGCCCGTAGCCGGGGGCCGCCGCGGGCGCAGTCACCGACCGGGCGATCACGTGCCGCCCGTAGCCGCGGGCCGGGGCGGCCGGCCGGTCTGCCCGTGCTCCTGGGTGCGGGCGGAGGGGCTCAGTCCTCGTAGCCCTCGGCGGCGCGGCGCTCGCGGAGTTCCTTGATCGCGCGGCGGCGGGCCAGGCGGTGGGTGCGGCGGATCTGGGCCTCCTGGTAGCGGCGCTTGTCGCGCTCGGTCTCCGGGAGGACCGGCGGGACGGGCCGGGGCTTGCCGTCGGCGTCGACGGCCGCGAAGACCAGGTACGCGGAGCCGACCTGGGTCGCGGGCGCGGACTCGTTCCAGCGCTCCGCCATGACCCGGACGCCGACCTCCATGGAGGACCGGCCGGTCCAGTTGACCTGGGCCTTCACGTGGACGAGGTCGCCGACCCTGACCGGCTCCAGGAAGACCATCTCGTCCATGGAGGCGGTGACGGCCGGGCCGCCCGAGTGCCGGCCCGCGACCGCGCCCGCGGCGTCGTCCACCAGCTTCATGATCACGCCGCCGTGCACCGTACCGAGGAGGTTGGTGTCGTGGCTGGTCATGATGTGGCTGAGGGTGGTGCGGGAGGCGGAGGTGGGCTTCCCCGGGATGTCGCCCTGATCTGTCATGCCCTCTACCTTATGCCCGCCCTTGGACCAGGTCGCGGCGCCGTCCGGTTTGCATCAGCTTGGCAACAGCGCCGGCCCGATTCCCCACCCGCCCTGTCGGGCCGGCGGGACGGACCGGCAGACTGTTCCGCATGAATGACTGGCCCGACGCCCAGCCCGAGGGGCCTCGCCGGATGCGCCACGTGCAGCGCCCGCAGGTCCCCCCGCAGCAGCCGCAGCAGCAGCGGCAGCCGCAGTACGACCAGGGCTACAACCCGAGCTTCACGCAGGCGCAGGCCTCCGGGTACGACTCCGGTTACAGCTCGGGCCAGGTCTACGGCGGCCCGCAAGGCCCCGGCCGTGGCCCGGGCGGGCCCGGCGGCCACGGCACCGTGCCGCCGCAGTACGCGCCGCCGCGCCCCGGCGGCGGTGCCGGCGCGCCCGACTGGCGGCGCCGGATCAAGATCGGTTCGATCGTGCTCGCCGTGGCCGTGGTCGGCTGGAGCGTCGGCACGTACGCCTGGGCCAGCTCGAAGATGCGCAACGAGGTCGACCTCGCCAAGGTGATCGAGCGCCCCTCCGAGGGCGACTGCACCACGTATCTCATCGTCGGCTCGGACAGCCGTGAGGGCATGACGGCCGAGGAGAAGAAGAAGCTGCACACCGGCTCCGCCGAGGGCAAGCGGACCGACTCGATGATGATCCTCGCGGCCTGCTCCAGCGGGAACACGATGATCTCGCTGCCGCGTGACTCCTGGGTGACGATCCCGTCCTTCGTGGGCTCGGAGTCCGGCAAGAAGTACGCGGCGCGCGGCGGCTCCAAGCTGAACGCCGCCTACGCGATGGACGGCCCGGAACTGCTCGTCCGCACCGTCGAGTTCAACACCGGCCTGCGCATCGACCACTACGCGGAGATCGGCTTCGCCGGCTTCGCGAACATCGTGGACGCGCTCGGCGGTGTCGAGCTGAACATCGAGAAGGGCTTCAAGGACAAGAAGTCCGGCGCCGACTTCCAGGCGGGCACGCAGACCCTCAACGGCGAGCAGGCCCTCGCCTTCGTCCGTACCCGCTACGCCTTCGCCGAGTCCGACCTGGCCCGTACGAAGAACCAGCAGAAGTTCCTGTCGGCGCTGGCCAACCAGGCGGCGACGCCGGGCACGATCCTCAACCCGTTCCGGCTGTACCCGACGCTCGGGGCGGGCCTGGACACGCTGATCGTGGACAAGGACATGTCGCTCTACGACCTCGGCAAGATGTTCTTCGCGATGAAGGGCATCAGCGGCGGCGACGGGAAGTCGATGAACATGCCGATCGCGGGCAGCGCGCCGCAGGGCTCCCTCAAGTGGGACATGCCGAAGGTGAAGCAGCTGGTCGAGCAGATCAGGAACGACGAGAAGGTCACGGTCACCTCGGACCGCTGACGTCTACGGCCTGCGGTCGGCGCCCTGTTCGGGCGCCGACCGTTTGATTTCATCCAGCAAATCCGGGAATCATGGCGCCGGTCGCCACGGGCGGCAGCACGGGGAAGGCGCGGGGACAGCGCGGGGAACGGGGAGGTTCGCGAATGCCGTGGGACGAGTGGGAGCAGCTGAAGGCGGAGACGGCGGCGCGCCAGTCGTCGTCGATGCGCCTGAACCAGCTGCCGGCGGACCCGGGAGGCGGCGGGTACTCGGAGGACCTGAAGACGGACAAGCGGGCCTGGGTGAAGGCCGGCGAGGGCGTCTCGGGGCTGAAGGAGGGCGTCACCACGGCGCTGACGAAGCTCGACTCCGGGCAGGCGGGACTGGGTGACGGCCAGGGCATCCAGAGCGCGGCGGCGCAGAAGGAGTTGTACGACTCCTGGAAGAAGTACCTCGGCGACGTGAGCGGCCGCTGTGAGGCGCTGGGCAAGGTGCTCCAGCAGTCGGGTCACGACCTGGCGAAGCCGGACGACGCGGTCAAGCAGGACCTCGACGCGCTCGCGAAGAAGTACGCGGACACCGAGGCCGTCGGCGGCCAGGCGAAGGAGAAGTGACCGCGCGATGGATCTGGAGACCTTGCGGGCCTTCAAGCAGGCCGAGTACGAGGAGGCCGCGGACGGCTACCGGGCCGTCGGCGACGCGGCCATGACGGCCAAGGACACGATCGACACGAAGATCTCCGCGGGCATCCGCGGCGAGCTGGCGGGCAAGGCCGCCGAGGCCGCCCTGGGCGAGCTGAAGGAGCTGTCGAAGAACTTCCACTACGCGCAGACCGAGTGCGGTCTCGTCAGCACCGCGCTGAATGGTTTCGCCTTCGACCTCGGCGCCGCGAAGCGGAAGCTGGACGCGGCGATCGCCGACGCGCAGGCGGCCGGCTGCACCGTGAACCCCAACGGTTCGGTCAGCTTCCCGGCGGGCGCGAAGCCCGGCGCGGACAAGCCCGCCGAGGGGGGAACGGTGACGGGCAGCGCCGGAGGCACCGAGACGTCGGACGCGATCGAGCGCCAGGCGATCAACATCCACCCGAACCCGAACTACGGCAAGGCGCTCGAGTTCGCGAACCGGATCGCCGACGCACTGAAGGAAGCGACGGACGCGGACGCCAAGTGGGCGCCGAAGCTGCGGGCGCTGAAGGCCGACGACGACCTGAAGGTCACCGACCGGGACTGGGCCGACACGCAGTCGGACATGGGCGGGGTGAAGGACGCGGGCAAGAGCTACCTCGACTCCCTGCCGCAGCCGCCGAAGGACGGCAGTCCGAAGGACAACGCGGCCTGGTGGAAGGGGCTCGACGCGGACCAGCAGGCGGCCTGGCTCTCCCTGCGGCCCGAGGCGGTGGGCGCGCTCGACGGACTGCCGTCCACGGTGCGCGACGAGGCGAACCGCGTGGTCCTCGCGGAGAAGCACGGCCAGTACCAGACGGAGCTGAACTCGATACCGAAGCCGCCCGCCAACGAGTGGACGTGGATCACCGCCGGCATGTACCCGTCCAAGGTGCACACGGACGAGTGGATGGCGTGGGACAGGCAGTACGGGGACCGGTACCGGGAGCTCACGGGCGCGCTCAAGGGCATGGACGCCATCCAGGGGCGCTTCGACCGGACGGGCGTCAAGGGCACCCCGGAGGCCTATCTGCTCGGCTTCAGCCCCGAGGGCAACGGACGGGCCATCGTCGCCAACGGCAACCCGGACACGGCCGACCACCAGGCGGTGTACGTGCCGGGCACGACGGCGAACCTGAGCGCCATCGACGGCGACATCAAGCGGATGGAGCGGCTCTGGAGCGTGGCCAACGGTGCCGACAACGGCTCGGTGTCCACGATCACCTGGCTCGGCTACGACGCCCCGCAGAACATCGTCAAGGACTCGCCGTTCAGCCACTACGCCAATGACGGCGCCCCGGCCTACAACCGCTTCCTCGACGGCCTCGACGCCTCGCGTGCGGTCGACACGGACCCGCACCGCACGGCGATCGGCCACTCGTACGGCACGACCCTGATCGGTTCGGCGGCCCGGCAGGGGGACCTGAACGCGGACGACGTGATCTTCGCGGGCAGCCCGGGCGTGCAGGTGCCCAAGGCCGAGGACATGGACGTCCCGAAGGGCCATGTCTGGAACGAGGAGGCAGACTGGGACTTCGTACCGGACGTCGGCCGGTTCGGGCACGGCGGGACGGACTGGGACGGCCCGTGGACGATTCCCAGCGACGCACGCTTCGGCGCCAACCAGATGACCACGGACGGCTCGGGTCACAGTGACTACTGGAACGAGGGCTCCACGAGCCTGGAGAACCAGGCTCTGGTCGTCGCGGGCAAGCACGACGACGTGAACCTGAAGCCGCCGCCGAACCCCACGCCAGGAGTGCGCTAGTCAGATGAAGATCAAGACGGGCGCGTTCGCGCTCCTCGTGTCCCTCGCCCTCACGACCCTCACTGGATGCAGCATGACCGACGCCAAGGATTCCGACAGCCCTCCGGCCGCGGGCGTTTCCACGACGTCCGACGCCCTGGACGCGGCGGAGAAGGTCTCGAGCGAGCTCTACGACCTGATCGGCCTCAAGGGGAAGGCGACCGAGCCGGGCCCCGGTGTCAACGAGTGCCAGGGCAAGGACCCGGAGAAGTACTTCACCACGTTCCACTCGTGGACCTTCACCCCGGCGTCGCCCGGTCAGCTCGACGGCGTGATGGAGCGGCTCAAGGAGCAGCTCCCGAAGCACGGCTGGAAGGTCGTCGAGTTCGGCCCCGACACCAGCAAGAACAAGAACGTCAGGATCCTCGCCGACAACGACGCCAAGAAGCACAGCGTCAAGATCACCCACTGGGCCAAGGACAACCCGCCGAAGCTGAACGTCTTCGTCGTCTCCGGCTGCTACCAGGTCCCGGACGGCCAGAAGGTCGACTAGTCCCGGACACGCAACGGCCCCCGGCACCGGCGTGCCGGGGGCCGTTCGTTTCCCGTGGGGGGAGTTACGGGAGGTTGCGGGCCATGACGATGCGCTGGACCTGGTTGGTGCCTTCGTAGATCTGGGTGATCTTGGCGTCGCGCATCATGCGCTCGACGG
>NZ_JBHXFE010000083.1:0-8101 GCF_042722475.1 Streptomyces sp. NPDC127092 | reverse complement strand
GCCCGGCGAACACCGGGCGGGCCGGGGCCCGCGTGCATCCGTGTGGATCCGCCGCGCCGAAGGACCGGCGTAGGCGTAGGCCGACGCGATCGGTGAAACGGATCAGCACATGAACACTTCCAGCCCGGCCGGAGGCGCCCGCTGCCTGGTCACCGGCGCGAGCGGCTACATCGGGGGACGCCTGGTACCGGAGCTCCTCGACGGCGGTCACCACGTCCGCTGCCTCGCCCGGCACCCGGACAAGCTCCGGGACTTCCCCTGGGCCGGGCGTGCGGAGACGGTGCGCGGTGACGTCACCGACGCCGCGAGCCTCCGCCCGGCGCTCGACGGCGTCGACGTCGCCTACTACCTCGTCCACTCCATGAGCTCGACCCCGGACTTCGAGGACAGGGACCGCCTGGCCGCCCGTACCTTCGCCGCCGAGGCCCGTGCCGCCGGAGTGCGGCGGATCGTCTACCTGGGCGGCCTCACCCCGCGCGGAGTGCCGGACGACGAGCTCTCGCCGCACCTGCGCTCCCGCACCGAGGTGGGCCGCATCCTCCTCGACTCGGGCGTGCCCACCACCGTGCTGCGGGCCGCCGTCGTCATCGGTTCCGGATCGGCGTCCTTCGAGATGCTGCGGTACCTGACCGAACGGCTGCCCGTCATGGTCACGCCCCGCTGGGTCGGCAGCAGGGTCCAGCCCATCGCCGTACGCGACGTGCTGAGGTATCTGGTGGGCAGCGCCGGCATGCCCGCCGACGTCAACCGGACCTTCGACATCGGCGGACCGGACGTGCTCACCTACCGGGAGATGATGGAGCGGTACGCCGAGGTCGCCGGCCTGCGCACGCGCCTCATCGTGCCCGTGCCCGTCCTGACCCCGCGGCTGTCGAGCCAGTGGATCGGGCTCGTCACACCGGTGCCGGCCTCCCTGGCCAAGCCCCTCACCGAGTCGCTCCGGCACGAGGTGGTGTGCGGCGAGCACGACATCGCGCGGTACGTTCCCGACGGCCCCGGGCGGCCCATCCCGTTCGGGGAGTCGCTCCGTCTCGCCCTCCGCCGGGTCCGCGACGCGCAGGTCACGACCCGCTGGTCGTCCGCCTCGCCGCCCGGCGCGCCGAGCGACCCGCTGCCGACGGACCCCGAATGGGCGGGCGGCAGCCTCTACACGGACGAACGCTCGCGCCCCGTCGGCGCCGGCCCGGACGCGCTGTGGCGGGTCATCGAGGGCGTGGGCGGGGAGAACGGCTGGTACTCCTTCCCGCTGGCGTGGGCCCTCCGGGGATGGGCCGACCGGCTGGTCGGCGGGGTGGGCCTCCGGCGCGGCCGCCGGGACGCGACGCGTCTGCGGGTCGGCGACGCCCTGGACTTCTGGCGCGTGGAGGAGATCGACCGCGGTCGGCTGCTGCGGCTGCGGGCCGAGATGCGCCTGCCCGGCCTCGCGTGGCTGGAGATGGCCGTCGAGAAGGACGAGGCGGGCACGACGACCTACCGGCAGCGGGCCCTCTTCCATCCGAGGGGCCTCGCGGGCCAGGCGTACTGGTGGGGTGTCTCCCCCTTCCACGCCGTGGTCTTCGGCGGCATGGCCCGGAACATCGCCCGGACCGCCGAGACGGAGAGCGGGCGGCGGAACGCGCCGTGAACGGGCAGTGACCACCGTCGCGTGCGTGCGGGTGCCGCGAACGCGCCCCTCGCGCCTCCGCGGCGCGGACGACGACACGAGGAGGCCGCCGAAATGAGCCGTACATGGGACCTGCGAGGGCGTACCGCCGTCGTCACGGGCGCCGCCCGGGGGCTGGGCGCCGGCCTGGCCCGCCGGCTCGCCGACGGAGGGATGGACGTGGCCCTGCTCGGCCGGGAGGCCGCCACCCTGGAGGCGGTCGCCACGACCCTCCCCGCACGCAGCCACGTCGTCGAGGTGGACGTGACCGACGACGCCGCCCTGCGCCGGGCCGCGGACGACGTGGCCCGGCACCTCGGCCCCCCGTCGGTCGTCGTCGCCAACGCCGGCGTGGCCGAGGGCGGACCCTTCGAGACCTCGGATCCGGACACCTGGCGCCGGGTCGTCGAGGTCAACCTCGTCGGCAGCGCCGCGACCGCGCGTTCCTTCCTCCCCCGGCTGCGGGCCACGCGCGGCTACTTCCTGCAGATCGCCTCGACCGCCGCCTTCGGCGCGGCCCCCATGATGAGCGCCTACTGCGCTTCCAAGGCCGGGGCCGAGGCCTTCGCGCGTTCCCTGCGCGCGGAGGTGGCCCACGTGGGCGTCGCCGTGGGCGTGGCGTACCTGCACTGGACGGACACGGACATGGTCCGCGACGTCGACAGCCACGCGGTCCTCCGGGAGCTGCGCGGGCACATGCCCGCACCCGCGCGCCGGGTCTACCCGGTGGACCGCGTCGCGGCCTGGATCGGCCGCGGGATCGAGCGGCGCTCGCCTTCGGTCTACGCACCCCCGTGGCTCCGGCTGCTGCAGGCCGGACGTCCGGTCTTCCCCTTCGCCGTCGACTTCCTGTCGCGTCGTGAACTTCCGCGTCTCATGGGCGAGCACGCCTTCGAGCAGACCGGCCTGCTCGGCCATGGCGGCCGCATCGAGGAGGCGTCACTCGGCCGTCCCGCCACCGGCCCGTCGCCGGGCGACGGCTCCGAGCGGCCGTGACGCGGCGGGCCGGCCGGTTCGTCCGCGCCGACGCGGGGCCGGGGGGCCACGGGAGGGTTCGACACGCTGGTGGTCCGCTCGCTCCTGGTGCCGGCCCTCGTCCGGGACGTCGGCCCGGCCGTCTGGCGGCCGGGTCCGCTCCGTCACCGGCCCTGACCCGGGGCACTCGTGACGGCCCGGGCGGGCGGCGGGGGCATCACCCAGCGGATCAGCGCGGTGACGGCGAGGCCGCCCCGCCGCGCGAAGGGCAGGAGCAGCCGGATCTTCAGCGGGACGGTGAGGAACTCCCTGGTCCAGGAGGGCAGGAGGTCCACGGCCGCGGCCGCGAGGAGGGCGTAGGGAACGCGGACCGGCCAGGGCAGCGGCGGCGCCGCCAGGAGGTAGCGGGCGGTGGCCGCCGACTCCTCCGTGGCCGCCAGTTCGGGGCGGCGCCGCTCCAGCGCCTCGGCGAGGGCGGCCTCGGTCACGGGCGGCCGGACGACGCCCAGCCGCCGGGCGACGGACGCCATGTCCTCGACGTAGGCGTCCCGGCGGGCCTCCGTCAGCGGGGCCCGGCCGTACTCCTGGTACGCCCGCAGGAAGCAGTGGGTCTCGGCGATGTGCACCCAGGCGAGCAGCGACGGGTCCGAGGCCCGGTACGGCACCCCGCCGGACGTCGTGCCGGTGACCCGCGCGTGCGCCCCGCGCACCCGCTCGACCGCCCGCTCGGCGTCCTCCGCCGGCCCGAACGTGGTCTCCGCCAGGAAGGTGCTGGTGCGCTGGAGGCGCCCCCAGGGGTCGCCGCGGAACCCCGAGTGCGCCCACACGGCGGCCATGGCGAGCGGGTGGAGGGACTGCAGGAGAAGGGCCGCCAGCCCTCCCACGTACATCGAGGCGTCCGCGTGCACGACCCGGATCGGCCGGTCCGCGGCGAACCAGCGGGGACCGGGCGTGCCGTGGATCCGGGCGCGCTTCCGGCGGGCCGTGGGTCCGGCCACCCGCAGCAGCAGCGCCTGCCCGGCCCGTGCGCGCAGCCTGTCGATCAGCACCAGGGACACGGGAACCGCCTCCTCGCCTCACCTACCCCTCGTGCGCCGCGCCCATGCCGGCACGGGGCCCGCCGGCGGCATGGGCCACCGCTGTTCTCCGGCGCGCATCCGGCACGCGGGGCAGGAGGGAACCCCGGAGGTAGGCATGTGACACCAGTACGCCGGCGGCGCGCCCGCGGCCGGCGGCCGAGCAGGGAGGACGCGATGACCGTCGCCGTCGTTCTGTACACCGCCGACCTCCGGGTGCACGACCACCCGCCGCTGAGGGCCGCGCTCGAAGGGGCGCAGGAGGTGGTGCCGCTGTTCGTGCGCGATCCGGCCGTGGACCGGGCGGGCTTCGCGGCGCCCAACCGGCTGGCCTTCCTCGCGGACTGCCTGCAGGACCTCGACCGGGCGCTGCGCGAGCGGGGCGGCCGGCTCGTGGTGCGGAAGGGCGACACGGTGTCCGAGGTACGGGCGGTGGTGCGGCAGACCGAGGCCGACGAGGTCCACCTGGCCGGCGGGGTGACGGCCTTCGCCCGGGCGAGGGAGGAGCGGCTGCGCGAGGTCCTGGAGGCGGACGGCTGCCGGCTGTACGTGCACGACGGCGTGGTGGACGTCGTCCCGCCCGGTGACGTCACTCCGCAGGGCTCGGACCACTTCGCGGTCTTCACGCCGTACTACAGGCGCTGGACGGGCGAGCCCCTGCGCACGCCGCTGGCCGCCCCGAGGGCGGTGCGCGTGCCGACGGACGTACGGTCCGAGCGGATGCCCCGGCGCTCGGCGGTCGCGGACGTGTCGCCGGGCCTGGCCACGGGTGGGGAGAGCGAGGGCCGCAGGCGGCTCTCCTCGTGGCTGTCGGCGCACGGTGACGGGTACGGGGAGCGCCACGACGACCTGGCGGGCGACGCCACGTCGCGTCTCTCGCCGTACCTCCACTTCGGGGCGGTCTCCGCACTGGAGGCCGTGCGGCGGGCCGGAAAGCGCGGCGGCGCCGGAGCGGACGCCTTCGTGCGCCAGCTGTGCTGGCGTGACTTCCACCGCCAGGTGCTCGCCGCCCGGCCCCGGGCGGCGGGCGCGGACTACCGCCCGCGTCACGACCGCTGGCGCCGGGGCGCCGAGGCCGAGGCGGACCTGGCCGCGTGGCGCGAGGGGCGGACCGGCTATCCCGTCGTCGACGCCGCGATGCGGCAGCTCGCGCACGAGGGCTGGATGCACAACCGCGGCCGGCTGCTCACCGCCTCCTTCCTCACCAAGACGCTGTACATCGACTGGCGGGAGGGGGCCCGCCACTTCCTCGAACTGCTGGTGGACGGCGACGTGGCGAACAACCAGCTCAACTGGCAGTGGGTGGCGGGCACGGGGACGGACACCCGGCCCAACCGCGTCCTCAACCCGGTGCTCCAGGGCAGGAGGTACGACCCGGACGGCGCCTACGTGCGGCGCTGGGTGCCGGAGCTCGCCGGCCTCGAGGGGCCGGCCGTCCACGAGCCCTGGCGCCTCACCGGCCTCGACCGGGCCGCCTACGACTACCCGGATCCGCTGATCGAGCTCTCCGAGGGGCTGGCCCGCTTCCGCCGGGCCCGCGAGACCGCCTGAGCCGAACCGAACCCCTCACGCCCGCGGTGGCGAACCGGTGCGCGCCACGTGCGGAATTTCGATGCGGAAACGATGCGGGTTGAGCGGCAGGGGGCGTTCGCCGGAGCGTGAGGACACGGAGCCGACGAGGTTCCGCCGGACCGCCGCTCCGACACCGGCGGTCCGCACGCCCCGGAAGGTTCCGGTGGCCACCCGCGCCACCGCCCGGAGGAGGAACCGTCATGACCGCGCACCGGACGACAGGCCACCTCGCCGGCCCGGCGGAGCCCCACGCCCACCACGCGCCGCCCGACGCCGCGGCCGAGGACGAGCGGATCGCCCGAGGGCTGGTCCAGGGGGACGAGCGCTGCCTGGACGCGGCGTACCACCGCTGGGGGCGACTCGTGCACACCCTCGCCGCCCGTGCCCTGGGCGACCCCCGCGAGGCGGAGGACGTCACCCAGCAGGTGTTCGTCGCCGCCTGGCGGGGCCGCGGGAACTTCCGTCCCGACCGGGGAACGCTGCCGGCCTGGCTCACCGGCATCACCCGCCGCAAGATCGCCGACGCGCTGGCCGCCCGCACCCGGCGCAGCGAGCTCACCGCGGCCCTCGGCGCCTCCCTGGAGCACTCCGGCGGCTCCCCCGAAGGCCCCGAGCGGATCGTCGACCGGCTCGTCGTCACCGAGGAACTGGCCAGGCTGCCCCGCGTCCAGCGCGACGTCCTGGAGCTCGCCTACTTCGCCGACCTGACCCAGTCACAGATCGCCGACCGCACCGGCATGCCGCTGGGCACGGTCAAGAGCCACGCCCGCCGCGGCCTCCTGCGGATGCGCCACAGCCTCGGCCCGGCCGCCGCGACCGGCGGGTGATCCGGCCCATCCGGCAGCGCGAGCGCTCCGAACGACCGACAGCAGAAGACAGGCCGCCGCCCCGACCGGCGGCGGACGGACGCGGAGCGGTCCGCCGGCGGCCCGGTCCGGCGGCGGAGGGCGGCTCGACATTGAGGCGGCGGCGTCAGTGCTCCGCGCTCACGGCCGGTTCCCCGTACAGCCGGGCGATCACGTCGATCGCCTCGCGCAGCCCATGCGGACGCACCATGCCGGGAGCCGGCGGCCGGCCGACCCAGCCGGGGCCCGCGAGCAGTACCAGCGGTGCCGTGCGCGCTCCCCGTACCCCGAAGGCCGTTCCCGCGACGTGCCGGGCCAGGGCGTGGTTCGCGGTGGACCTCGCCTGCGACCAGAGCGCCACGGCGGCCGGCCCCGACCGTCGCACCGCCGCGTCCAGGGCCTCCGGGGGCACCGCGGCGCCGAACATCCTGGTCGGCAGGCCCCGCTCGGCCAGCCCGGCCGCGAGTGCCTCCAGGGACAGGGTGTGCTGCTCCCCGGGGACGCACGCCAGGACGACGGGGGCGGCCGGGGAAGCCGTCTCCGGGCCGGTCACGGCGGCGCGGCGCAGCGCGGTGGAGACGTGCCAGGAGAGCAGGTGCTCCACCTCGACGTAACGGTCGCCGGACGACTCCCACTTGCGGCCCACGGCGTGCAGCGTCGGGACCATGATCTCCTGCCACGCGGTGACCAGGCCGTGCTCGGCCAGCACCTCCTGGAGCAGCCTTTCCATGGCGGGGCCGTCGAGGCGCACGGCGGCGCGGGCCAGCCCGCGGGCTTCCTGCCGTACGTCGCCCAGCGGCAGACCGCTCCCGGGTCCGGCGCCGGTCCTCCCGGGAACCACGCCCGCCGGGGCCGCGGGTGTTCCCGGCGTGACGCCGGCTTCGTCCTGAGCGACGCCGGACCGCGCCGCAGGGGCGGCGGGGGCGGCACCGGGCACGGTCCGCCGCGCCGAGGGCCGGGCCTGCCGGGCGGCCCTCGCGGCCTCGGCGGGCGGGACGCCCGCGGCCGTGAGACGGCACATCTCGTCGAGCATCGCGATGTCCTCCGGGCTCCACCGCCGGTGCCGTCCGTCCGCGCGCACGGCCGGGCCGATGCCGTACCGCTGGTCCCACGAGCGGACGGTGGTGGGGGAAACACCCAGCCGCCGTGCGACGGCGCCGGTCGTGGTCCCGTGAGCCGTATCGGACATGTCACCCACCATACGGGCTCGAGACGATGCGGAAACGATGCGAGAGAGGTGCGGGCCACCGCGGCCGCCGTCGCGCGTGCGCGGCGGACGGGTGTCAGGAGCCAGGAACCCCCTCGTCCGCGAAGCGGAGGTCGTCGGTCGCGTGCACCTGCGCTTCCGGCCGGACGGCCCGGGCGGATGCGTCCGGACACGCGCTTCCCGGCCGTCCCCGTCGACGGCGCGTCGGCCGTTTCCGCGAGCTCCGCCCGCACGGCCCTTGGCCCCGCGCGTCCGCTGCCCGACACTGAACCGATGACGCAGCGCGTGGATCTCGCGACAGTGATGGACCGGCTCGCCATCGACGACCTGGTCACCGGCTACGCCGTGGCCGTGGACGACTCCGACTGGACCGCGTACCGGGCGCTGTTCGCGCCGGAGGGGCGCGCCGACTACCGCGGTTCGGGCGGCATCGAGGGGCCCGCCGCCGAGGTCGCCGAGTGGCTGGCCGGGACGATGCGGCTCTTTCCCGTACGGCAGCACCTCATCGTCAACCGCAGGATCCGCATCGACCACGTCGACGGCTCTCCGGGAGATACCGCGACCGTGCGTGCCGACTACGTGAACCCGATGCGGTTCGAGTCCGGCGAGGACTTCGTGTGCGGCGGCAGATACGGCTTCGCCGTGCGCCGGGTGGACCGCGACTGGCGCCTCCGCTCGGTGGTCGTCGAGGAGAAATGGCGCCGGATGTGAGGGCGTCGGCCCGCCGGCGGGCCCCGTCGCGCGCACACTGGAGGCGACACCTGGAGGCACGGCATGCGGATTC
>NZ_JBHXFE010000082.1:0-8995 GCF_042722475.1 Streptomyces sp. NPDC127092 | reverse complement strand
GTGGACGACGACACCATGGTGCTGTCGGCCACCACCGCCTCCAAGCAGCCCAAGGACCAGCTGGACTTCTTCCCCCTGACGGTCGACGTCGAGGAGCGGATGTACGCGGCCGGCAAGATCCCCGGCTCCTTCTTCCGCCGTGAGGGCCGGCCCTCCGAGGACGCGATCCTCACCTGCCGCCTGATCGACCGGCCGCTGCGCCCCTCCTTCAAGAAGGGCCTGCGCAACGAGATCCAGATCGTCGAGACGATCATGGCGCTCAACCCCGATCACCTCTACGACGTGATCGCCATCAACGCCGCCTCCTGCTCCACGCAGCTGGCCGGCCTGCCCTTCTCCGGCCCGATCGGCGGCACCCGTGTCGCCCTGATCAAGGGCCAGTGGGTCGCGTTCCCGACGCACACCGAGCTCGAGGACGCCGTCTTCGACATGGTCGTCGCCGGTCGCGTCCTGGAGGACGGCGACGTCGCGATCATGATGGTCGAGGCCGAGGCCACCGAGAAGACCATCGAGCTCGTCAAGGGCGGCGCCGAGGCGCCGACCGAGGAGATCGTGGCCGCCGGCCTCGAGGCCGCCAAGCCCTTCATCAAGGTCCTGTGCAAGGCGCAGTCGGACCTCGCCGCCAAGGCCGCCAAGCCCGAGGGCGAGTTCCCGATCTTCCTCGACTACGAGGACGACGTCTACGCCGCGCTGTCCGACGCCGTCCGCGGCGAGCTCGCCCAGGCGCTGACGATCGCCGGCAAGCAGGAGCGCGAGGCCGAGCTCGACCGCGTCAAGGCCATCGCCGGCGAGAAGCTGCTCCCGGCCTTCGAGGGCCGCGAGAAGGAGATCTCCGCCGCCTACCGCAGCCTCACCAAGGCCCTGGTCCGCGAGCGCGTCATCAAGGACAAGATCCGCATCGACGGCCGCGGCGTCACGGACATCCGTACGCTGGCCGCCGAGGTCGAGGCCATCCCGCGGGTCCACGGCTCCGCCCTGTTCGAGCGTGGCGAGACCCAGATCCTGGGCGTCACCACCCTCAACATGCTCCGCATGGAGCAGCAGCTGGACACCCTCTCCCCGGTGACCCGCAAGCGCTACATGCACAACTACAACTTCCCGCCGTACTCCACCGGCGAGACCGGCCGCGTCGGCTCCCCGAAGCGCCGCGAGATCGGCCACGGCGCCCTCGCCGAGCGCGCCCTCGTCCCGGTCCTGCCGACCCGCGAGGAGTTCCCGTACGCGATCCGCCAGGTGTCCGAGGCCCTCGGCTCCAACGGCTCGACGTCCATGGGCTCGGTCTGCGCCTCCACCATGTCGCTGCTGAACGCCGGTGTGCCGCTGAAGGCCCCCGTCGCCGGCATCGCCATGGGTCTGATCTCCCAGGAGATCGACGGCGAGACGCACTACGTCACCCTCACCGACATCCTCGGTGCGGAGGACGCCTTCGGCGACATGGACTTCAAGGTCGCCGGTACGAAGGAGTTCGTCACCGCCCTCCAGCTCGACACCAAGCTGGACGGCATCCCGGCCTCCGTCCTGGCCGCGGCCCTCAAGCAGGCCCGCGACGCCCGCCTCCACATCCTCGACGTGATGATGGAAGCGATCGACACCCCGGACGAGATGTCCCCCAACGCCCCGCGGATCATCACCGTGAAGATCCCCGTGGACAAGATCGGCGAGGTCATCGGCCCCAAGGGCAAGATGATCAACCAGATCCAGGAGGACACCGGCGCCGAGATCACGATCGAGGACGACGGCACCATCTACATCGGTGCCGCCGACGGCCCGGCCGCCGAGGCCGCCCGCGCCACGATCAACGGCATCGCCAACCCGACCATGCCGGAGGTCGGCGAGCGCTACCTGGGCACGGTCGTCAAGACCACGACCTTCGGTGCCTTCGTCTCCCTGCTCCCGGGCAAGGACGGCCTGCTGCACATCTCGCAGATCCGCAAGCTCGCCGGTGGCAAGCGCGTGGAGAACGTCGAGGACGTGCTCGCGGTCGGCTCCAAGGTCCAGGTCGAGATCGCCGAGATCGACCAGCGCGGCAAGCTCTCCCTCATCCCCGTCATCGAGGGCGAGGAGAACGAGAACGAGAAGGACGCCTCCGACCAGTGACGTCCCGCAGTTCCGCGACGACGGCCCGCCCCTCCTCCGAGGGGCGGGCCGTCGCCCGTACCCAAACGCTTCTTCCGGGCAGGGACGGCATCGGCACCGTCCGCCGCACGACCCTTCCCGGCGGCCTCCGCATCGTCACCGAGACCCTGCCCTCGGTGCGCTCCGCCACCTTCGGCATCTGGGCGCACGTCGGCTCCCGTGACGAGACCCCGGCGCTCAACGGCGCCACCCACTACCTGGAGCACCTCCTCTTCAAGGGCACCCACAAGCGGTCCGCCCTCGACATCTCCGCCGCGATCGACGCGGTCGGCGGCGAGATGAACGCCTTCACGGCGAAGGAGTACACCTGCTACTACGCCCGGGTCCTCGACACCGACCTGCCGCTGGCGATCGACGTCGTCTGCGACATGCTCACGGGCTCGCTCATCCTCGACTCCGACGTGGACGCCGAGCGCGGCGTGATCCTCGAGGAGATCGCGATGACCGAGGACGACCCCGGCGACGTCGTGCACGACCTGTTCGCGCAGACCATGTTCGGCGACACCCCGCTGGGCCGCCCGGTCCTCGGCACCGTCGACACGATCAACGCGCTCACCCGCGACCAGATCGCCCGCTTCTACAAGAAGCACTACGACCCCACCCACCTGGTCGTCGCCGCCGCCGGCAACGTCGACCACGCCACGGTGGTACGGCAGGTCCGCCGCGCCTTCGAGAAGGCCGGCGCCCTCACCCGTACGGACGCCCGCCCGGTCGCCCCGCGCGACGGCCGGCGCACCATCCGTACGGCGGGCCGCGTCGAGCTGCTCGGCCGCAAGACCGAGCAGGCGCACGTGGTCCTCGGCATGCCGGGCCTGGCCCGCACCGACGAGCGCCGCTGGGCGCTCGGCGTGCTGAACACCGCCCTCGGCGGCGGCATGTCCTCCCGCCTCTTCCAGGAGGTCCGCGAGAAGCGCGGCCTGGCCTACAGCGTGTACTCGTACACCTCGGGCTTCGCCGACTGCGGTCTCTTCGGGGTGTACGCGGGCTGCCGGCCCAGCCAGATCCACGACGTGCTGCGGATCTGCCGGGACGAGCTCGACAAGGTCGCCGCCGACGGCCTCACCGACGACGAGATCGCCCGCGCCATCGGGCAGCTCTCCGGCTCGACCGTCCTCGGCCTCGAGGACACCGGCGCGCTGATGAACCGCATCGGCAAGAGCGAGCTGTGCTGGGGCGCCCAGATGTCGGTCGACGACATGCTGGCCAGGATCGCCGCCGTCACCCCCGACGACGTGCGTGAGGTGGCCCGCGACGTACTGGCGCAGCGGCCCTCGCTTTCGGTGATAGGCCCGCTGAAGGACAAGCAGGCGGACCGCCTCCACCACGCGGTCTCCTGACCGCACGAGTCACGAGTCACGAGTCACTGAGGGAAGAGAGCAATGAGCAAGCTGCGCGTGGCGGTACTCGGAGCCCAGGGCCGCATCGGCTCCGAGGCGGTCAAGGCCGTCGAGGCCGCCGAGGACATGGAACTGGTCGCGGCCCTGGGGCGCGGCGACAAGCTGGAGACGCTCGTCGAGACGGAGGCCCAGGTCGCCGTCGAGCTGACCACCCCCGCGTCGGTCATGGGCAACCTCGACTTCTGCGTGCGCCACGGCATCCACGCGGTCGTCGGGACCACCGGCTGGACCGAGGAGCGCCTCGCGCAGCTGAACGGCTGGCTCGCCCAGTCCCCGGAGACCGGCGTCCTGATCGCCCCGAACTTCTCCATCGGCGCGGTCCTCACCATGAAGTTCGCGCAGATCGCCGCCCCGTACTTCGAGTCGGTCGAGGTCGTCGAGCTGCACCACCCGAACAAGGTGGACGCGCCCTCCGGCACCGCCACCCGCACCGCCCAGCTGATCGCCGAGGCCCGGTCGAAGGCGGGCTGCGCCCCGCAGCCCGACGCCACGACCACGGCCCTGGACGGGGCGCGCGGCGCGGACGTGGACGGCGTCCCGGTGCACGCCGTACGGCTCCGGGGCCTGCTGGCCCACCAGGAGGTGCTGCTCGGCGGCGAGGGCGAGACCCTCACCGTGCGCCACGACTCGCTGCACCACTCCAGCTTCATGCCGGGCATCCTGCTCGGCGCGCGCCGCGTCGTGACCACCCCGGGCCTCACCTTCGGCCTGGAACACTTCCTGGACCTGGGCTGACGGTCATGGGCGGAAAGATCACGTACGTCTTCCTCTCCACCGTCCTCGTGCTCGTCTTCGGGGTGGTGGGGATGGAGGGCGTCCTGCTCCTGCTGACCGGTGAGCCGGCGGCGATGGGCATGGGCGCGGTGGCGTTCCTGCTGCCGCTGGTCGGCGGCTGGTTCCTGTGGAAGAACACCCGCTTCGCGCGCCTGGCGAACCGCCTGGCCGCGGAGCTGGAGGCCGAGGGCGGGCTGCCCGTCGACGAGCTGAGGCGCACGCAGGGCGGGCGCATCGACCGTGACTCGGCCGACGAGGTCTTCGCCCGGCGCAAGGCCGAGACGGAGGACTCGCCGGACGACTGGCGCTGCTGGTTCCGGCTGGCGGTCGCCTACCACGACGCCCGCGACACCCCGCGGGCCCGCAAGGCGATGCAGCGCGCGATCGCCCTGCACGCGGCGGGCTGACGGCTCAGCGGGCGCCCGCGTACTCCGCGTTCCAGGCCTCGATCGTGTCCGCGGCGCGGTCGAAGGCCTCGACGCGGGAGAGGAAGTCGGCGTTGTGATCGGTGAGCAGCGGCGCCTGCTCACCGTTCTCCCGTACGAGGACGAGGGCCTGGCCCTGGACCGTGCGGGGGAGACCCAGCCAGCGCACCGGCTGCTGGACGGTGCGGACGGCGTTCGCCTGCGGCCACGGCACGGTCTTCGTCACGAAGAACCGCACCTGCCGCAGCCCGGCCCGGCTCACCCAGACGCCCATGCGCAGCACGCGCAGCGCGACGAGGATGATCAGCAGCGCGACGCCGAAGGTGAACAGGGCGCCGCCGGACGCGCCGGCGGCGGCGATGACGACCGCCGCGAGCAGCACGAACGAGGCCAGGAGCAGCGCGAGCGCGGCGAGCCCCACCCGCCACGGACCGGGCCGGTACGGACGACGCCACTGGTCGTGGTCGGCGAACGGCAGGGCGACGTCGTTGATGTCGTCGTCTGCGTCGAAGTCGCGGTCGGCCGTCAGGAAGGGCAGGGGCACGGCGGGTCCTCACTCACAAGCACGTTCGGTGACTGTGCCCGGAGGCTACCTCAGCGCCCGTCGGAAGCCTCGGACTGATGCCGGTGACCGCTCGCGTCCCCGGGTTCCAGGGACGGCATGCCGAGCACCAGGGAGCCGACGAGGCCGGCGACGACGGTCAGTCCCAACAGCGTGCGGCCGAGGATCTGGGACGCGGTGGGACGTTCGCGGGGCGGGGGAGTGACGTTACTGCGAAAGCGGTCGGACTCCGCGACGAACGCGAACGGTACGGCCTCTCGCCGGCGCGACATGGGGAGCACTCTCCTCGTGGCTGGTGCTGAACGTGTGTGTCACCGGTAGAGACGAGCGGGGCGAGGGTTTGGTGCCGTTTTTTCATCAAAGCGGCCGAATCTCATTCTGGAGGAGGATCCAAAGGTCCGGGCCGGGAGGCCGTGTGCGGCCTCGCTCGTAGCGCCGTAACGCACATAAGTACGAAATTCGCGTGCGAAGTGTCCGTATTGCGACGTTTCACGAAGTTCATCTAGGCTGATCAAACGGACCCGGCACTGCTTGAACCCCCGAGCAGGCAGTGCCGGGCTCCTCTTATCGCGTCCCCCGAGGGGACCCCCGGCGCTGAGCAGCGAGTAGCGTGTTACCCATGGCTCCGATCTCCACTCCGCAGACCCCCTTCGGGCGGGTCCTCACCGCCATGGTCACGCCCTTCACGGCGGACGGCGCACTCGACCTCGACGGTGCCCAGCGACTCGCCCGCCACCTCGTGGACGCCGGCAACGACGGCCTGATCGTCAACGGCACCACCGGCGAGTCCCCCACCACCACCGACGCGGAGAAATCGCAGCTCGTACGGGCCGTACTGGAGGCGGTCGGCGACCGCGCCCACGTCGTCGCCGGCATCGGAACCAACGACACCCACCACACGCTCGAGCTGGCCCGCGCCGCCGAGCGCGACGGCGCACACGGCCTGCTCGCCGTCACGCCGTACTACAACAAGCCCTCGCAGGAGGGCCTCTACCGGCACTTCTCGGCCATCGCCGACGCCACCGAGCTGCCGGTGATGCTCTACGACATCCCCGGCCGCAGCGGCGTCCCGATCGACACCGAGACGATCGTCCGGCTCGCCGAGCACCCCCGGATCGTCGCCAACAAGGACGCCAAGGGCGACCTCGGCCGCGCCAGCTGGGCCATCGCCCGCAGCGGCCTCGCCTGGTACTCCGGCGACGACATGCTCAACCTGCCGCTGCTCTCCGTGGGCGCCTGCGGCTTCGTCTCCGTCGTCGGCCACGTCGTCGCCCCGGAACTCCGCGCGCTCGTCGACGCCTACCTCGCCGGTGACGTCCAGAAGGCCACCGAGATCCACCAGCGGCTGCTGCCCGTCTTCACCGGCATGTTCCGCACCCAGGGCGTCATGACCACCAAGGCCGCCCTCGCCCTCCAGGGCCTGCCGGCCGGCCCGCTGCGCCTGCCGCTCGTGGAGCTCTCTCCCGAGGAGACCGCCCAGCTCAAGATCGATCTCGCCGCCGGCGGGGTACAGATCTGAGAACAGACTTCACAACCGAAGATCCGTAACTGAACACGCGCAACTGAACATCCGTAACCGAAAACAACAGCAAGTGCACGAATGTCATACACGCCACGTGCCGAGCCGGTACGTGGCGTGTGTGGTGAGGAGAACCTTTTGAGCCATCCGCATCCTGAACTCGGCGCCCCGCCGAAGCTGCCCCAGGGCGGCCTGCGCGTCACCCCGCTCGGCGGTCTCGGTGAGATCGGCCGGAACATGACGGTCTTCGAGTTCGACGGCCGCCTGCTGATCGTCGACTGCGGTGTCCTCTTCCCCGAGGAGGAGCAGCCGGGCGTCGACCTGATCCTGCCGGACTTCACCACCATCCAGGACCGCCTCGACCAGGTCGAGGGCATCGTCCTGACCCACGGCCACGAGGACCACATCGGTGCCGTGCCGTACCTGCTCCGGCTCAAGCCGGACATCCCGCTCATCGGCTCCAAGCTGACCCTCGCCCTGATCGAGGCCAAGCTCCAGGAGCACCGCATCCGCCCCTACACCCTCGAGGTGGCCGAGGGGCACCGCGAGCGGTTCGGCCCCTTCGACTGCGAGTTCATCGCCGTCAACCACTCCATCCCCGACGCCCTGGCCGTCGCCATCCGCACTCCCGCGGGCATGGTCGTCCACACCGGCGACTTCAAGATGGACCAGCTGCCGCTGGACAACCGCCTCACCGACCTGCACGCGTTCGCGCGGCTGAGCGAGGAGGGCATCGACCTCCTGCTCACCGACTCGACGAACGCCGAGGTCCCGGGCTTCACGCCGCACGAGCGCGACATCTCCAGCGTCCTGCGCAACGTGTTCGCCAATGCCCAGAAGCGCATCATCGTGGCCAGCTTCGCCAGCCACGTCCACCGCATCCAGCAGATCCTGGACGCCGCCCACGAGTACGGCCGCCGGGTCGCCTTCGTCGGCCGCTCCATGGTCCGCAACATGGGCATCGCCCGTGACCTGGGCTACCTGCGCGTCCCCGCCGGCCTGGTCGTCGACGTGAAGACCCTCGACGACCTCCCGGACGACGAGGTCGTGCTCGTCTGTACGGGCTCCCAGGGCGAGCCCATGGCCGCCCTGTCCC
This sequence comes from Streptomyces sp. NPDC127092, assembly GCF_042722475.1. Taxonomy (NCBI): domain Bacteria; kingdom Bacillati; phylum Actinomycetota; class Actinomycetes; order Kitasatosporales; family Streptomycetaceae; genus Streptomyces; species Streptomyces sp. NPDC127092. The sequence continues at coordinate 1,086 of NZ_JBHXFE010000082.1, read as the reverse complement.
GGATGGCCAACCGCGACCACCAGATCCGGATCGTCCCCGGCGACACCGTGATCCTGGCGTCGTCCCTGATCCCGGGCAACGAGAACGCGGTCTACCGCGTGATCAACGGCCTGACCCGCTGGGGCGCCAACGTCGTCCACAAGGGCAACGCCAAGGTCCACGTCTCGGGCCACGCCTCCGCCGGCGAGCTGCTGTACTTCTACAACATCTGCCGGCCGAAGAACCTCATGCCGGTCCACGGCGAATGGCGCCACCTGCGCGCCAACGCCGAGCTCGGCGCGATGACGGGCATCCCGAAGGACCACATCGTCATCGCCGAGGACGGCGTCGTCGTCGACCTGGTCGACGGCCGCGCCCGGATCACCGGCAAGGTCCAGGCGGGCTACGTGTACGTCGACGGACTCTCGGTCGGCGACGTCACCGAGACCTCCCTCAAGGACCGCCGGATCCTCGGCGAAGAGGGCATCATCTCGGTCTTCGTGGTCGTGGACTCCTCCACCGGCAAGATCGTCGGCGGCCCCAACGTCCACGCCCGCGGCTCCGGCATCGAGGACGCCGCCTTCGACGCGGTGCTCCCGAAGATCGACCAGGCCCTCAACAAGTCCGCCCAGGACGGCGTGGTCGAGTCGCACCAGCTCCAGCAGCTGATCCGCCGCACGGTCGGCAAGTGGGTCTCCGACACCTACCGCCGCCGCCCGATGATCCTCCCGGTGGTCGTGGAGGTCTGACGGACCGTCCGCTTCCAACGGGGGGGGGGCGCCTCGATTTGCATCGGGGCGCCCCCCTCCAGTACGTTTACGGCTCCGCCAGAGGGGAAGCCCCGGGCACCACTGTGTGCCGGGAGCGTGAACCGGGAAGGCGGAAAATCCGACTCAGAACTTCTGATAAAGTCGGGACGCGCCGGAAGGCCTCGGAAAGAAGACGAAAGTCGGAAAGCCGGACCGGAAAGCGAAGAGGAAATCGGATCGAAAACATCTGATAAACTCGAAACCGCCGGAAGGGCCCGGAGCGAAAGCGAAAGGGACCGGAAAGCACCGAGGAAATCGGATCGGAAAGATCTGATAGAGTCGGAAACGCAAGAACGAA
>NZ_JBHXFE010000081.1:2170-9920 GCF_042722475.1 Streptomyces sp. NPDC127092 | reverse complement strand
GCGGCGGCGCGGCCAGCGCGGGCCGGCCGGGGCCTCGGCGGTGTCGGCCGCGTCGGCGGCGGCCGGGGCGGCGGTCTGCTCGGTGGCGGCGACGGCCTCGTCGGAGACCGTGGCACCGCCGCGGGTGCGACGGCGCTGGCGCGGCGTACGGGCGCGGGCCGGGCGCTCCTCGGCCTTCTCCTGGCGCGGGCCGCGGCCACGGCGGCCGCCGGGCTCGCCGAGGTCCTCCAGCTCCTCCGCGTCGAGGCCGGCGCGGGTGCGCTCGGCGCGCGGCAGGATGCCCTTGGTGCCCTCGGGGATGTCCAGCTGCTCGTAGAGGTGCGGCGAGCTGGAGTACGTCTCGACCGGGTCGTTGAAGTCCAGCTCGAGCGCCTTGTTGATCAGCTGCCAGCGCGGGATGTCGTCCCAGTCGACCAGCGTGATCGCCGTACCGCTCGCGCCCGCGCGGCCGGTGCGGCCGACGCGGTGCAGGTAGGTCTTCTCGTCCTCGGGGGACTGGTAGTTGATGACGTGCGTGACGCCCTCGACGTCGATGCCGCGCGCGGCGACGTCGGTGCAGACGAGCACGTCGACCTTGCCGTTGCGGAAGGCGCGCAGCGCCTGCTCGCGGGCGCCCTGGCCGAGGTCGCCGTGGACCGCGCCGGAGGCGAAGCCGCGGCGCTCCAGCTGCTCGGCGATGTCGGCGGCCGTGCGCTTCGTACGGCAGAAGATCATCGCGAGGCCGCGGCCGCGGGCCTGCAGGATGCGGGCGACCATCTCCGGCTTGTCCATGGAGTGGGCGCGGAAGACGTGCTGCGCGATGTTGCGGTGGGTCGCGCCCTCGTCGTCCGGCGAGGTGGCGCGGATGTGCGTGGGCTGCGACATGTAGCGGCGGGCCAGGCCGATGACGGCGCCGGGCATGGTCGCCGAGAACAGCATGGTCTGGCGCTTCGCCGGAAGCATGTTCATGATCTTCTCGACGTCGGGCAGGAAGCCCAGGTCGAGCATCTCGTCGGCCTCGTCCAGGACCAGCGCCTTGACGCGGGAGAGGTCGAGCTTGCGCTGGCCGGCCAGGTCGAGCAGGCGGCCGGGGGTGCCGACGACCACGTCGACGCCCTTCTTCAGCGCCTCGACCTGGGGCTCGTAGGCCCGGCCGCCGTAGATGGCGAGGACGCGCACGTTGCGCACCTTGCCGGCGGTGAGCAGGTCGTTGGTGACCTGCTGGCACAGCTCACGGGTGGGGACGACGATCAGCGCCTGCGGGGCGTCGGTCAGCTGCTCGGGCTGCGCCCGGCCGGCCTCGACGTCCGCGGGGACGATGACGCGCTCCAGGAGCGGGAGGCCGAAGCCGAGGGTCTTGCCCGTACCGGTCTTGGCCTGGCCGATGACGTCGGTGCCGGAAAGGGCGACCGGAAGGGTCATCTCCTGGATGGGGAAGGGGGAAACGATACCGACGGCCTCGAGGGCCTCGGCCGTCTCGGGAAGAATCCCGAGGTCTCGGAACGTAGTCAGGGTGCTGCCTCTTCTGTGAGACGCGGCGCGAGGCGAACGAAGGGGGTCTCACCGTGCCGGGAACCGCCGACGGGGTCGGGAAGATCACCGTCAGGTGGCGCGGGACCACTGCCGTCGCTCGAGCGTCGTGCCGCTGAGGGACCCCTCCGCGGGTCCGCAGGAAGGGCTGTCGGGCCGGAGCCGATCGGGCCACCGACCGGGCATCCTCATTCATCAGTCGGCCCACCGGGTACGTCCGAACGTGCGAAAGCATGTCCGCATACTCAGCAGGCGCAATACCACTGTACCCCGGATTCGCGCATGTGTGTCGGGAGAATTCGCGGCGAGGCCGGGGTCACATCCGCCGACCGGCGGCCCACGCGGGCCCTCCGGGCCCGGACCGGGGGCCGAACGCCGTCCGACCGGGGCCCCGGGCGTCCGGCGGGGCGGGCTATTGTGCGCTTCATGGAGACGCCTGACAACGCCACACCCACCGGTATCGCCGCCCAGGACTGGGCGACGGCCTCCGCCGTGCCGCAGTACCGCGCCGCCGTGATCGACCTGCTCGGCGCGCTCGCCTACGGCGAGCTCGCGGCCTTCGAGCGGCTCGCCGAGGACGCCAAGCTGGCGCCGACCCTCGCGGACAAGGCGGAGCTGGCGAAGATGGCCTCCGCCGAGTTCCACCACTTCGAGCAGCTGCGCGACCGGCTCGCCGCCGTGGACGCCGAGCCCACCTCCGCGATGGAGCCCTTCGCCAGGGCGCTGGACGACTTCCACCGGCAGACCGCGCCGTCCGACTGGCTGGAGGGCCTGGTCAAGGCCTACGTCGGCGACTCGATCGCGAGCGACTTCTACCGCGAGGTCGCGGCCCGGCTCGACGCCGACACCCGTGCCCTGGTGCTGTCCGTGCTCGACGACACCGGTCACGGCAACTTCGCCGTGGAGAAGGTCCGCGCGGCGATCGACGCCGACCCGCGCGTCGGCGGACGGCTCGCGCTGTGGGCCCGCCGGCTGATGGGCGAGGCCCTGTCGCAGGCGCAGCGCGTGGTCGCCGAGCGCGACGCGCTGTCGACGATGCTGGTGGGCGGTGTGGACGGGATGGCCGCGGGCTTCGACCTCGCGGAGGTCGGCCGCATGTTCTCCCGCATCACCGAGGCGCACACCAAGCGGATGGCGGCGCTCGGCCTGGCCGCGTAAGGACAGTCAGACCGCGGCTGATCGGCGCAGTCGGCGCGAGGCGGGACGGAGCAGCAGCGACAGCAGCACCGCCGCCACCGCCACGGCGCCGATCAGCGTGGCGAGGAAGTGCCCGGGGCCGAGCGCCCCGTGGGTCACCAGGGCGCCGAACACACCGCCGAGCGCACCCGTCGTCAGGACGACGACCCGGGCGGGGAGGCGATCGGGGAGCCGGTGCACGGCCGCCCAGGCCAGGGCGAATCCGAGCAGTGCGGCACCGAGGGCTTCCAGGAACACGGCGAATCACCTCGCGTGGGGTGCGGGGCGGGCAGTTCGGTCACACCCGTCCTACCCGGTCACTCGTGATGACAATCCTCCCCGTACCCCCTGACGTGGGCGTTCGGGCGTATGCGTGAGGCCCGGTGGACCGAAGTCCACCGGGCCTCACGCATGGGATGTCCTCAGAGGGCGCCGAAGCCCACGCGGCGCACCGCCTGCTCGCCGATCTCGATGTACGCGATCTTGTCGGCCGGAACCAGGATCTTGCGACCCTTCTCGTCCGTCAGGCTGAGCAGCTGCGACTTGCCGGACAGTGCGGCGGCCACCGCGCTCTCGACCTCCTCGGCGGACTGCCCGCTCTCCAGCACGATCTCCCGGGGTGCGTACTGCACGCCGATCTTGACCTCCACGGCTATGTCCCTCCGAACCGTCAGCCTTGCGCGTGGGTCCCGCGCCGTACTCGCCACACATTAGCCCGGTAAGGGGACGGAAACGGCGCGGCCGGGCCACGCCAAGAGCGAACACCCGGCCCCGCGGGGCCGGCGCGTCAGTGACCCTCGGCGGCCAGCTGGCCTTCCGCGCCGTGCAGCGGGAAGCCCGCGATGCCGCGCCAGGCGAGCGAGGTCAGCAGCGCGACCGCCTTGTCGCGGGGGACCGGGGACTCGCTGGAGAGCCAGTAGCGGGCCACGACCTGGGAGACGCCGCCGAGGCCCACGGCGAGCAGCATCGACTCGTCCTTCGACAGGCCGGTGTCCTCGGCGATGACGTCGGAGATGGCCTCCGCGCACTGCAGCGACACCCGGTCGACGCGCTCGCGCACGGCCGGCTCGTTGGTCAGGTCGGACTCGAAGACCAGCCGGAAGGCGCCGCCCTCGTCCTCCACGTAGGCGAAGTAGGCGTCCATGGTCGCGGCGACCCGGAGCTTGTTGTCGGTGGTGGAGCCCAGGGCCGTGCGCACCGACTGGAGCAGCGCTTCGCAGTGCTGGTCGAGCAGGGCGAGGTAGAGCTCCAGCTTGCCCGGGAAGTGCTGGTAGAGAACCGGCTTGCTCACTCCGGCCCGCTCGGCGATGTCGTCCATGGCCGCCGAGTGGTACCCCTGGGCGACGAACACCTCCTGGGCCGCGCCGAGGAGCTGGTTCCGACGGGCACGGCGCGGCAGGCGCGTGCCCCGAGGGCGTGCTGCCTCTGTCTGCTCGATGGCGCTCACGCCGCCTCCCAAAGTTCGATCTGTGCGCGCATTGGCGTCGCGCCGCCATCGTACTTTTGGGTAACCCGGCTGTGCGCGCTGCGAACGCAGAATTTCACGGACCGGACGCCCGGGGCGAGAGGCGGCGGGCAACGAGATGGTCATGCAATCGACCCGGACGAGGGCGCGAGAGACCGTCCGCGGTGCGGCCGGCGCCGGGAAAACCCGTACGGGGCGGGCGGCCCGCCGGGCTCGCCGGGTCTCCCGCCGAGTCGCCGGGGGCCGTACCGCGGGAAGGACGGCACCGCTCATACGTCCGTGAGGTCATGCGTCCGCAGACGCTGGGGGAAGCGGCGCCGTCAGCGGTAGTCGTCCTCGTCGAGCGCCACGACCCGCGCCTGCTCCGCGGCGTCCGCGTCGTTCGCGGCGTCCCGGCTGATCTGGCTGAGTGGTTCGTCCTCGCGCTGCTGCAGCTCGGCGTGCTGTTCGGCCGCGTCGGCCTCAGGGATCTCCTCGTCGAGCACGTCGTCCTCTTTCTCGGCGAATGTGTCCGGCTCGTCCGGGTCGACAGTCATGCGGTTCCTTCCGGCGGGGCGGGTCCGCGGGTCCTGTCCGTGACCCTCACTCCGAGCGTAGGAGTTCCTCAGGCGCGGCGCACCCCATCCTGTGACGCCACACACACGCGTCCGGGCGTGATCGTCTCGTAATATCGCTGCCATGTCCTCGACCGAGCTGCCGGAAACCCGGACCGCCGCACCGCCCGCGCCCCGGCCGCGCGCCGTGCGGGTCGCCGACGGCGAGCGACTGCGCTCCGTCGCGCTGCCCGGGCTCACCCTGAGCGTGCGCTCCCGGCCCGGTGCCCGGCCCGGTCTGCCGCCCGCGCTGTACGTGCACGGCCTCGGGGGCTCCTCGCAGAACTGGTCGGACCTGATGCCGCTGCTCGCGGACGTCGTGGACGGCGAGGCGGTCGACCTGCCCGGCTTCGGCGACTCGCCGCCGCCGGACGACGGCAACTACTCCGTCACGGGACACGCCCGGGCGGTCATCCGGCTGCTCGACGCGGGCGGCCGCGGTCCGGTGCACCTGTTCGGCAACTCGATGGGCGGCGCGGTCGCCACCCGGGTCGCCGCCGTCCGGCCCGACCTGGTCCGCACCCTCACGCTGATCTCCCCGGCCCTGCCCGAGCTGCGTGCCCAGCGCACCGCCTGGCCGACCGCCCTGCTCGCCCTGCCCGGCATCGCCCCCCTCTTCGCGAGGCTCACCAAGGGCTGGACGGCCGAGCAGCGGGTCCGCGGAGTGCTCGCCCTCTGTTACGGCGATCCCGGCCGGGTCAGCGAGGAGGGCTTCCGGCACGCCGTCGAGGAGATGGAGCGGCGCCTGGAGCTGCCGTACTTCTGGGACGCGATGGCCCGCTCCTCGCGCGGCATCGTCGACGCGTACACGCTGGGCGGCCAGCACGGGCTGTGGCGGCAGGCGGAGCGCGTGCTCGCGCCGACACTGCTCGTCTACGGCGGGCGTGACCAGCTCGTCGGCTACCGGATGGCACGCCGGGCGGCCGCCGCGTTCCGCGGCTCGCGGCTGCTCACGCTTCCGGAGGCCGGGCACGTGGCCATGATGGAGTATCCGGAGACCGTCGCCGCGGCGGTACGGGAGCTGATCACCGATGCCGCGCGGGTCGCGGCCGAGGGCGGGAGCTGAGCCGGACCGTGGGACGACATAGTCGCAAGGGGGCCGCTGCCCCGGTGGCCGACACCGGGCAGCAGGAGGCCGCGAGGCCGGGCCCGGGGACGGGGCGACGCCGCAGGTCACAGGGCCGGCAGCCGACGACGGCCCCCCAGGACCCGATGGCTCCCCAGAACCCGGCGGGCTCCCCGAACCCGACGGCCCCCCGGACTCCGCCGGCCCCTCAGCCCTCGGCCGCCTCCCGGCATCCCATGGCGCCGCAGACCCGGACGGCGCCCGCGTCGCAGCCCGCGCCCCCGCCGCAGACCGGCCCCAGGCCCCCGGCAGGCCCCCGCCGTCAGGCGGATTCCCGGCCCCCGGCCGGCTTCCAGGCCCCGATGCCGCCGCAGTCCCCGCGCCCGTACGGCCCCCAGGCCCACGGCCGCCAGGGGTACGTCCCGCAGGGCTACGGCACCCCGGCGCACGGCACTCCCGCCTACGACGGCACTCCCGCGCACGGCACTCCTCTGTACGACGGCACCCCGGCGCACGGCACTCCTCTGTACGACGGCACCCCGGCGCACGGAATCCCCGCCTACGGTGCCGGGGCGACCCGCCCCGCGCCCGTCTTCGACACGCCGATGCACGGCACGCCGCGCTATCAGGGGCCGTACGACCCGGACGCCGACGGCTCCTTCGTGCGCGGCGGGCATCCGGTCCACGACGAGACCGGTGAGACCGCCGTGCCCGCCGCTCCCTACATCCCCGGGCCGCGCCGCGAGGCGCCGACCCGGCGGCCGGGGGAGCAGGCGGAGGGGACGGCGGGCGCCGGGACCGGGGCCGGTGCGGAGGAGGCCGCCGGGGAGCGGCAGCCCACGCGGTCCGGCGGCGTCGGACGCACCCTCACCGGCATCGCCGCGGCGGCGATCACCACCGTGCTCGCCGTCGTCGTGGCCGGCCAGGTCGCCGAGCGCGGGAGCGGCGGCGCGCCGCAGGCCCAGGCGGCGGACGGACCCGCCGACCGGGCCGGTGCGGAGAGCCCGGCCTCCCGCTCGGACGACCGTCCCGCCCGTACCCCGTCGGCGACGCCGTCCGCGCCGCCGACGTACGAACAGCTGATGGCCCGCCAGTTCCCGATCGACCCGAAGCTGCACGGCTCGGGCAGGTTCGAGGCCGTGCCCGGGTTCGACAAGGCGCCCGGGAAGGGCCGCAAGATCCGCTACCGGGTCGACGTGGAGCAGGGCCTCGGGCTCGACGGCGCGCTGTTCGCCCAGGCGGTGCAGAAGACGCTCAACGACCGGCGCAGCTGGGCCGGCAACGGCGAGATGACCTTCGAGCGGATCTCCAGCGGCGAGCCCGAGTGGGTCATCACCCTGGCCAGCCCGGGGACCACCGGCGACTGGTGCCGGAAGTCGGGTCTGGACACCACGGTCGACAACGTGTCCTGCGACTCGGCGTCCACCGCGCGCGTGATGATCAACGCGTTCCGCTGGGCGCAGGGTTCGGACACCTTCGGGCCGGACGCGATGCACGCCTACCGTCAGATGCTCATCAACCACGAGGTCGGACACCGGCTCGGGCACAGCCACGTGAGCTGCCGCACGCCGGGCGCGCTCGCGCCGGTCATGCAGCAGCAGACGAAGTCGCTCGACATCGAGGGGATCGAGTGCCGCCCCAACCCCTGGGTGCACCCCGGGAGTTGATCCCCGCCGGCCCGTCGGGCGGCCCCTGGGGCACGCCCGTGCCGGCCCACCCCCCACCCTGACCGAGGGTGACCGAACCGCCCCGTAGCGCGACGGAACGCGACCGGGGTGGGAAAGTTACGTGCATTCACCCCTTCCGGTGGTGGGGGGGGGGAAAAAACGCCCCCCCCACCCCCCCTCCCCCCCCCCCTCCCCCCCCCCCGCCCCCCGCACCCCAAAACGAACCCAACCCCCCCCACCAACACAAAGAGGTTTCCCCCTCAGCGCGCTGCTT
>NZ_JBHXFE010000081.1:0-2160 GCF_042722475.1 Streptomyces sp. NPDC127092 | reverse complement strand
TCACACAACGAACACCCCAACAGACCCCCCACACCCCCCCCCCCCCCCCCTTTCTCTGGCCCAACCCCCCCCCCCCCCCCCCCCACCACCGTCATGTCCGCTTACGTTCTTCCCGCTGCGGGTCGCCGGACCGAACGGTGACCGTCGTCGTCACGGGAGAACGGGGGTGTGCTCATGCGGATCGGACTGCTCACGGAGGGTGGCTACCCGTATGCCGCCGGTGAGTCCGGCCTCTGGTGCGACCGGCTCGTGCGCGGGCTCGCCCCCCACGAGTTCGACCTGTACGCCCTCAGCCGCGACGCCCGGCAGGAGGCCGGCGGCCGGCTGCCGCTGCCGCCCAACGTGCGGAGCGTGCGCACCGCGCCGCTGTGGACCGCCGGCGACGAGGGCCGCGGCCGCCTGCGCGGCGGCGGCTGTGGATACGGGCGCGGTTACGGGCGGCGCGAACGGCGCCTCTTCGAAGAGGCGTTCCGGGACCTGACCGAGGGCGTGTGCGCCGACGACGCCCTCCGTCCCGGGGCCGGCCAGGAGATCCCCGAGCGCTTCGCCTCCGGGCTCTACGCACTCGCCGAACTCGCCCGCGCCCACGGCGGACTGCCGGCCGCGCTCCGCTCCGAAGCCGCCGTCCGCATCCTGGAGTCCGCCTGCCGCGCGCCCGGCGCGCGCCGGAGCGTCGCCGCCGCCACCGTCCGCGACCACCTCGCCTTCACCGAGCAGCTGGAGCGCGCCCTGCGCCCCCTCTCGCTCGGCTGGTACGCCGAGGACGAGGGCCCCGACGGGCTCGGCGGCCTCGGGCTCGTCGACCTCTGCCACGCGGCCTCCGCCGGGGCCGCGGCGCTCCCGGGTCTGCTGGCCAAACGCTTCTTCGGCACCCCGCTGCTCGTCACCGAGTACGGCGTCCAGCTCCGCGCCCACTACCTCGCCGCCGCGGGCGCGCCCCTCGCCACACCCGTACGGGCCCTGCTCGCCGCGTTCCACGGCCGGCTCGCCGGCGAGGTCTACCGCCAGGCCGCGCTCCTCACCCCGGGCAACGCCCACGCCCGGCGCTGGCAGGAGCGGTGCGGCGCCGACCGGGCCCGGCTCCGCACGGTCCACCCCGGCATGGACGCCGAGCGCTTCGCCGAGGTCGGCGAGGACGAGGAGAGCGGCGACCCGGCCACCCTCTCCTGGATCGGCCGGGTCGAGCCCGCCAAGGACCTGGTCGCCCTGCTCCACGCCTTCGCCGAGGTGCGGCGGCAGCAGCCCGACGCCCGGCTGCGGATCATCGCCGCGCCGGTGCGCGAGCCCGGCGCCGCCGCGTACCTCGCGCACTGCCGGGGCCTCGCCGAACAGCTCTTCCCCGACGAGGCCGCCGGTGCCCACGCCGTCGGCGAGAACCCCGTCTCCTTCGAGGAGCTCGGCGGACCCGAGGCCCCCACCCTGGAGGAGGCCTACGCCGCCAGCGCCGTGGTCGTGCTCTCCAGCGTCGTGGAGGGCTTCCCGGTCGGTCTCGTCGAGGCCATGTTCTGTGCCCGGGCCACCGTCTCCACCGACGTCGGCGCGGTCGTCGAGGTCATCGGCGGCACCGGGCTCGTCGTCCCCCCGCGCAACCCCAAGGCGCTCGCCGACGCCTGCCTCGCGCTGCTGCGCGACCCCGAGCGGCGCCACCGCCTCGGCGCCGCCGCCCGCGCCCGCGCCCTGGAGCTGTTCACCGTGGAGCAGAACCTGGCGGCGTTCCGCGGCATCTACCTCGAACTTCTCTCCCACTCGCCGGTCCGCCGCCGCACCACCAGCGGCGTGCCCTTCGCCCACCCGGCCGAGGCCCATGTGCCGGGCAGCTGGGCGGACCAGCCGGTCACCGCGACGGCCGGCGCGGGAGATCCCGATGCCTGAAGGAGGCACACCCATGCGCGGCCCCGCCGCTCCCACCAGCCCCGGCCCCTGGGACTCCCGCTCCGAGGCCCTGCTCGGCGCCCCGGCGCTCGCGCGGGCCGCCACCGCGCGGGCCCTCCCGCCCGGCGCCCTCGACCTGTCCGCCGCGCCGGCCACCGCGTCGGCCCACCACCCGACCGCTGCGCCGGCCGCGGCGCCGGTCGCGGAGGCGACCACCGGGCCCGCCGCCCAAGCGGCCGGCGATGCCGTGCCCGAGCCGCCCGCCGGGCATGCCGAAGCGATTCAGCA
>NZ_JBHXFE010000080.1:0-12217 GCF_042722475.1 Streptomyces sp. NPDC127092 | reverse complement strand
GCCGTAGACCGGCTCCGGGGCCGCCGTTCCCGTTTCCCCCGTGCTCCCCCGTTCCCCCGGTGCTCCCCCGTTTCCCCCGTGGGCCATGGAGTCCGTCAGGCGAAGTAGATGCCCTTGGGATCGACGGACGACCAGCCGGAGCCGGCGTGGACGGCGCCGCTCCAGCTCGTACCGCCCGTACCCGAGCCGGAGTTGGGGAAGTACCTCAGGGCGTCGCCGTTCTTCTGAACGAGGTCGGCGCGGCCGTCGCCCGTGATGTCGGCGAACCAGATGCCCGACGGGTCGTGGCCCGACCACCCGCTGCCGGTGTAGTAGCTGGTGGCGCCCCACGGCCAACCGCCCGTGTGGCCCAAGGTGTTGGGGGCGACGAGGAAGGAACCCTGGGACAGTTCGATGCGTTCGGCCTTCTGGTCGCCGTTGAGGTCGGCGAACCAGAGGGAGCGCGGGTCGCGTCCGGCGTAGCCGTGGCCCATGGTCACGGCGTCGGCCCAGCTCGTTCCGCCACCGAGGTTCCGGTAGTAGCTGAGCGTGTCGCCGCTCTTCTCGACCAGGTCGGCCAGGCCGTCGCCCGTGATGTCGGCGAACCAGATGCTCGACGGGTCGTGCCCGGACCACCCGCTGCCGGTCCGGAACTCGTCGCCCCACGGGTTCCAGCGCAACGAGTTCTGGTTGTGGTGCCAGACGCGGAAGCTGTCGCCCGACAGGTTGATCAGGTCCTTGTGACGGTCGCCGTTGAGGTCGGCGAAGTACACGCCGCGGGGGTCGGCGCCGCTCCACCCGCTGCCGTGGACCCAGTCCTCACCCCAGGGCCAGTCCCAGGCGTAACCATCGGTGTTCTCCCAGATGCGGAATCCGTCCTCCTTCTTGATCAGTTCGGCGCTCTCGTCGCCGGTAAGGGAGGGCCCGGTGAGGATCAGGGACGACGCGGCGGCGGCCGGCGCGGTCGTCGCGACGGTCCCCGTGAGGCCGAGGGCCAGCGCGGTGAGCCCGAGCGCGAGGGCCTTCAGACGACCCCCGACCGCTCGGCCGCGGGCGGCCCTCGCTTCGGCCTTCGCTTCGGCTCTCGCTTCGGTCGTCGCTTCCGTCCTCCCGTTGAGCCTCACGTCGGGTCTCACCTCGGTCTGCACTGCGCTGGCGGAGTTCGTACGAGTCATGGCCATCCCGTCGTCGGAAGGAATGATGTGGTGGGCTTCCCGGCCGGGTGCCGTGAAGAGCTTCCGCCGCGCACGCCCTCGCCGACCACATTTTCGTCACCGCTTAAACGGAGAGGCCCCTCGCTCCTTCAGCCGGCGTGGAGGACGCGGAAGCGGTCGGGTCGGGTCGGATCCCGGTCCACGACCTGGGTCGGCGGCCACGTCCACTGCCACACGCCAATGCCAGGCGCACGGGAGAAGCGGATCCGCCCACGCGTCCCCTCCACCGCGACCTGCGGCCAGGACGCGGCGATGCGCGCCCGGTCGGGGCCGTGCCCACGCAGCAGGCCGGCGAGGACCAGAACGGCGTCGTAGCCCTCGAACGCCACGAACGACGGCGCCTCGCCCAGCCGCTCGCGCAGGGCCGCCCCGACTCGTGCGCCGAGCGGGCCGAGGCGCTCGGGCAGGTAGCGCAGGAACGGGACGGCGGCACCGTCGTCGCCCAGCGCCGCCGCCCAGTCGGCGAACTCCGGCTGCCCGGCCGGGGCACCGATCAGGATCCCGGCCAGGCGCTCGTCGTGGCGGACGGCCTTGACGATCGACACCGCCGGCTCCGGGAACCCGACCAGCAGAAGAAGGGCCGTCGCGCCCTGTGCGACGAGCTCGTCGCACAGGGCGGCCGGGTCGAGTGCGTTCGCGTCGAGTTCGGTCACCGTGCCGCCGTGCGCGGACAGGTGGTCCCGGAGGATCCCGGTCCCCGCCGCCCAGTAGACGCTCGGCTGGGTGGCCACGGCGACGCGCCTGTGGCCCGCGCCGAGGAGGAAGTCCCCGTAGAGCCGCCAGCCGTGCGACTGCGCCGGAGGGAGGCGCGCGACCCAGTCCGTCGGCTCCTCGGTGAGGCCGTCGAGCACCGCCGACGAGCAGAGGAACGGCACGCCGAGCGCGTCGGCCCTGGCGGCGGCGGCGCGGGCGACGACGCTGTGGTACTCCCCCGCCAGCGCGGCCACGCCCAGGCCGGCCAGTTCGTCCACGGCTGCCTCGGCCTTCCGCGGATCGGCCGCCGTGTCGCGTACCACCAGTTCGAGCGGCCTGCCGTCGATCCCGCCGGCGTCGTTGACCTCGCCGACGGCCAGCTCCAGCCCCGCGAGCAGGTGTCGGCCGGCCTCGACCCACCCGGGCGGCGACAGCGGGACGAGGGCACCGATCCGGACGGCTGGTTCCTCGGGGCGGTGTTCCGCTCCGGGTCGCGATACCGGCGTGTTCATGGCGTGAGCGTCTCCCTGTGTCGACGACGGTGACGATGCGGCTGCGGTCAGTGTCTCGTCCGGGGCGGCGGTACGTCAGGGCAGGTGATCAAGAACATCGCGGCGGACGGCGCGGCCACACCGGCCACGGGCACGCGCGCGAGATCGAACATACGATGGGCGGGAGCCGGCGCCGGCAGCTCGCCGTGCCGGACGTCCGGAGCAGGCAGGGCGGAGACGCATGGCACCAGGCACCGACGCCGCACGGACCGTCATCCTGACCGTGGACGACGACCCGGGAGTCTCCCGCGCCATCGCCCGTGACCTGCGGCGCCGCTACGGCGGCGGGTACCGGATCGTGCGCGCCGAGTCGGGCGAGTCCGCGCTGGAGGCGCTGCGCGAGCTGAAGCTGCGCGGCGACCTGGTGGCCGTGATCCTCGCCGACTACCGCATGCCGCAGATGAACGGCGTCGCGTTCCTCGAACAGGCGCTCGGCGTGTACCCGGGTGCGCGGCGCGTGCTGCTGACCGCGTACGCCGACACCAACGCGGCGATCGACGCGATCAACGTCGTCGACCTCGACCACTACCTGCTCAAGCCGTGGGACCCGCCGGAGGAGAAGCTCTACCCGGTCGTGGACGACCTGCTCAGCGCCTGGCGGTCCAGCGACTACCGGCCGGTGCCCGCGACCAAGGTCGTCGGGCACCGCTGGTCGGCGCCCTCCTCACGGGTGCGCGAGTTCCTGGCCCGCAATCAGGTGCCGTACCGCTGGTACTCGTCCGACGAGCCCGAGGGTCGGCGGCTGCTCGCCGCGGCCGGGGCCGACGGCCGCCGGCTGCCGCTGGTGATCACGCCGGACGGCACCGCGCTGACCGCGCCGGAGCCGCCCGAACTGGCCGCGCGGGTGGGGCTCGCGACCACGCCGGCCGCCGAGTTCTACGACCTGGTCGTCATCGGCGGCGGGCCGGCGGGGCTCGGCTCGGCGGTGTACGGCGCCTCGGAAGGGCTGCGCACCGTACTGGTCGAGCGGTCGGCGACCGGCGGGCAGGCCGGCCAGAGCTCCCGGATCGAGAACTACCTCGGGTTCCCCGACGGCGTGTCCGGCGCGCAGCTCACCGAACGCGCCCGCCGCCAGGCGAGCAGATTCGGCGCCGAGATCCTCACCGCGCGCGAGGTCACGGGTCTCGAGGCGCAGGGTCCGGCGCGCGTCGTGCGGTTCTCGGACGGCTCGGCGGTCGCGGCGCACAGCGTCATCCTGGCGACCGGAGTGTCGTACCGGCAGCTGGGAGCGCCGGGCTGCGAGGACCTGACCGGGCGCGGGGTGTACTACGGCTCCTCCCTCACGGAGGCCTCGTCCTGCGAGGGCCAGGACGTGTACGTCGTCGGCGGCGCCAACTCCGCGGGCCAGGCGGCGGTGTTCCTGGCGCGGAGCGCGAAGTCGGTGACGCTGCTGGTGCGCGGCGAGTCGCTGACGGCGTCGATGTCGTACTACCTGATCCAGCAGATCGAGGAGGCGCCGAACATCACCGTGCGGCCGAGGACCGTCGTCGAGGAGGCGCACGGTACGGAGCACCTGGAGCGGCTGACCCTGCGGGACGCGGTGACCGGCGCCCGCGAGGTCGTCGACGCCCAGTGGCTGTTCGTCTTCATCGGCGCGGCCCCGCTGACCGACTGGCTGGAGGGCACGGTGCTGCGGGACGGGGACGGCTTCATCCTGGCCGGTCCCGACCTCACGCCGGACGGCGCGCCGCCGCCCGAGTGGGAGCTCGACCGGCCGCCGTACCACCTGGAGACCAGCGTGCCCGGAGTGTTCGTGGCGGGTGACGCGCGCGCCGAGTCGGCGAAGCGCGTGGCGTCCGCCGTGGGAGAGGGAGCCATGGCCGTCATGCTCGTCCACCGCTATCTGGAGCAGTCATGAGCCGCCGTCCGGAGCAGTCATGAGCGCCCGGCCGACGCCGGCGCCGGACGGCGCGCCGGAGCACATGCCCTGTGACCCGCACGAGATCGGTTCGCTGTTCCTCTTCGAGAGACTCTCCCCCGAGCAGCTCGGGCGGCTGTGCGCCGAGGGGCGCATGGAGCGGTTCGAACCCGGCCCGGTGTACACCGAGGGCGACCCGGCCACCTGCTTCTACGTGATGGTGGAGGGCACCGTCGTCCTGTACCGGCGGGTGGGCGGCGACGACGTGGAGGTCAGCCGGACCTCGCAGCGCGGTGTGTACGCGGGTGCCATGCAGGCGTATCTGGGCGACCGGGTCCCGCAGACGTACGTCAACACCATGCGGGTGACCGAGCCGACGCGGTTCTTCGTGCTGCCCGCGGAGTCGTTCGCGGACATCATGCGGGAGTGGTTCCCGATGGCGGCGCACCTGCTGGAGGGGCTCTTCTTCGGCTCCAAGAACACGCAGCGGGCCATCGGCCAGCGGGAACGCCTGCTGGCGCTGGGATCGCTGTCGGCGGGGCTCACGCACGAGCTCAACAACCCGGCCGCGGCGGCCGTCCGCGCCACGGCGGCGCTGCGGGAGCGGGTGGGCAAGATGCGGCACAAGCTCGCGTTCATCGCCCGCGGCCCGTATTCGCGGGAGGCGCTCGCCGAGCTCATCGAGATCCAGGAGCGCACCGCGGAGCGCGTCGCCAAGGCGCCGGTGCTGACGCCGCTGGAGGCGTCCGACCGGGAGGACGAGCTGACCGACTGGCTGGAGGACCACGGCATTCCGGAGGGGTGGCGGCTCGCGCCCACCTTCGTCCAGGCCGGCCTCGACACGGACTGGCTGGAACAGGTCGCGGCGACCGTGGCCGAGGACGTCCTGCCGGGGGCGATCGGCTGGCTCAACTACACGGTGGAGACCGAGCTGCTGATGGACGAGATCGACGACTCGACCGCGCGGATCTCCCACCTGGTGGACGCGGCCAAGCAGTACGCCCAGCTCGACCGCGCCCCGCACCGCGACGTCGACGTGCACGAACTCCTCGACAGCACGCTGCTGATGCTGTCGGGGAAGATCGGTCCCGAGATCCGGGTGGTCAAGGACTACGACCGCTCGCTCCCGGACGTGCCCGCCTATCCGGCGGAGCTGAACCAGGTGTGGACCAACCTCGTCGACAACGCGGTGGCCGCCATGGGCAGTACGGGCAAGGAGGGCACCCTGACCGTTCGCACCGCCCGGGAGGGCGACCGGGCCCTGGTGGAGTTCCGCGACACGGGCCCCGGGGTGCCCGAGGACATCCGGAGCCGGATCTTCGACCCCTTCTTCACGACGAAACCGGTCGGCGAGGGCACCGGGCTCGGTCTCGACATCTCCTGGCGGATCGTCGTCAACAAGCACCACGGCAGCCTTCAGGTCGAGTCCGTACCGGGTGACACCCGCTTCCAGGTGCTGCTGCCGCTGACGGCCCCCGACGTGGCGGACGAGGCGGAGACCGGGACGGGGACGACGGCGGAGGCGGAGGCCGGGACGGCCGAGGAGCCCGTATGAGGGAGTGCGCATGACCGAGATCGAGGGCATCGACCCGGGCGTCCCGCCCAGCGGCACCGGGTGCGCGGAGTGCGACGAGGCGGGCGGCTGGTGGTTCCACCTGCGGCGCTGCGCCCAGTGCGGCCACATCGGCTGTTGCGACTCGTCACCGGCGCAGCACGCCACCGCTCATTGGAAGGTCACCGGCCATCCCCTGGTCCAGAGCTTCGAGCCGGGCGAGGAGTGGTACTGGAACTATGCCACGGACGTCATGTACGAGTCCGGCCCCGCCCTGGCACCGCCGACCGGCCACCCGGCCGAGCAGCCGGCCCCGGGACCGGCGGGCCGCGTCCCGTACGACTGGCCGGACCTGCTCCACCGCTGAGGTGCCGGCGCGCCGGGACGGGTCCGCACGACGGCGCGGGCGGACGGCGGCCCTCCGGCGCGACTCGCGCGCACCGGGGCCGTCTGACAGGGTGGTACGGAGCGGTCGCTCGTACGGAACGGCGGCGAGCGCGCTGCCCGAGGACGTGCCGACGCGACCGGGGGTCCGTGTTCCGTACCCGGCCACGGACGCGCGGCCGCGCCCGGCCGGTCATTCGCACCCCAGGTGGAGAGATGAGCAGAAGTTCTCCCGTGGCAGCCCTCGACGCGCTGCTCGCCGGCAACAAGCGCTTCGTGTCCGGCACGACCGAGCATCCCAACCAGGACGCCGCCCGGCGCTCCCTGCTCGCTCCCGGGCAGGCTCCGTTCGCCGTCATCCTCGGCTGCTCCGACTCGCGGCTGGCCGCCGAGATCATCTTCGACCAGGGGCTCGGCGACCTGTTCGTCGTGCGGACCGCCGGCCACTGCCTGGGGACCGAGGTGCTGGGCAGCGTCGAGTACGCGACCAGCGTGCTGGGGGCGCGCCTGGTCGTGGTGCTCGGGCACGACTCGTGCGGCGCGATCGCCGCGGCCCAGGAGGCCGTCGAGTACGGCCACTCCGCGGGAGGGTTCGTCCGCGACGTCGTCGAGCGGGTCACGTCGAGCATCCTGGCCGCGCGTGCCGCGGGCCTCACCGCCGACAGCGACATCCGGGACGAACACATCCGGCTCACCGTCGACCTGCTGCTCGACCGGTCGCGGCTGCTCTCCGACCAGGTCGCGTCGGGCCGGATCGCCGTGGTCGGCCTCGGTTACGCCCTGGTGAGGGGCAGCGCGCGGGTGGTGACCGCCCGGGGCATCGCGCCGGAAGTGCTCAACATGGACGAGCAGACGGACGAGTGACGGGATGCCCGGCTCGGAGGTGTCCGTTTCGCGGCTGTCCGTTTCGCTTCGTCCCGTGCGGTTAGACGCGCGGTATGAATACCTTGCCCAACGTCCTGCGGTCGGCACTGCCCTCCGGCGACGGGCCCGGCGTCCTCCTGCGGGCCATGGCCCGGCTGGAGAAATCCCCGCGGGCCGACCGGCTCGCGGACGTCCTGCGGGGTGCCGTACGGGCGCTACCGCTCGGCGACGCCCGTGACGTCCTGCACGGGCGATGGCTGGGGCACCCGCTGCATCCGGCGCTCGTGCAGTTCCCCATCGGCGCGTGGCTGTCGGCCGCCGTCCTCGACCTCGTGCCCGGGCAGCGGCGCGCGGCGCGGCTGCTCGTGGGCGCCGGTCTCGTCGGCGCCGTCCCGGCAGCGATCAGCGGCTGGGTCGACTGGGCCGAGCTGCGCCGCCCCCAGATGCGCGTCGGCCTGGTGCACGGGGCGGCGAACATCACGGGCGTCATCTGCTACGCCTGCTCCCTGACCGCCCGCTGCCGCGGCCGCCACCTGCGCGGCCGCGCGTGGGGCTTCTGCGGCGCCGGCGCGATCGCGGCGGGCGGCGCGATCGGCGGGCACCTCGCCTACCGGCAGGCCGCGGGCGCCAACCACGCCGAGCAGGTCGCGGCGCTCGTCCCGCCCGGCTGGCACCGGCTGATCGCCCTCGACGAGCTGTCCCCCGGCCGGCCCCGGCGGATTCCCCTGGGCGAGGTGACCGTCGTCGCGGTGCGGACGGGCGACGACACCGTGCGGGTGCTGGCCGAGCGCTGCACCCACATGGGCGGCCCGCTCGCCGACGGCAGCGTCGTGGACGGCTGCCTCGTCTGCCCCTGGCACGGCAGCACCTTCCGCCTGGAGGACGGCTGGAACGTCACGGGCCCGGCGACGTCGCCCCAGCCCGCCTTCGAGACCCGGATCACCGACGGCCAGGTCCAGGCCCGCCTCGCGCCCTGAGGAGCCACCTGGCGGGCCGCCCCGGCCAGAGCCCGACCCCGGCCCTGAGCCCGACCCCGGGCCTGGGACCCGGGGCCGAGACCCGGAGCCGAGGGCTCGGTCAGATCAGGCCGGCCCACGTCAGGCCAGTCCCGAGTCAGGCCAGGCCAGCCCACGTCAGGCCAGCCCCCCCCCCCGTCAGGCCAGGCCGGCCCCACGCCAGGTCAGGCGATCGTCAGCACGATCTTGCCCGTCGTCCGGCCGCGTTCGCCGATCTCGTGGGCCTTCGACGCCTCCGCGAGCGGCAGCACGGTGTCGACGACCGGCCGCAGTTCCCCGCGCTCCACCAGGGCCGCGAGTTCGCGCAGGCCCAGGTGGTCCGGCTCGACCAGGACCCAGGAGGTGTGGACGCCGTCGCGGGCCTCGGGGACGTCGTCCGGGCCCGGCAGGGTGATGAGCCGGCCTCCCTCGCGGAGCACCTTGAGGGAGCGCTCGGCCGTCTCTCCGCCCAGGCCGTCCAGGACGACGTCCACGTCGGACACGACGTCCTCGAAGCGGGCCGCCCGGTAGTCGATCACCTCGTCCGCGCCGAGTTCCCGTACCAGGTCGTGCTTGGCCGCGCTCGCCGTGCCGATGACGTACGCGCCGCGGGCCTTGGCGATCTGTACGGCGAAGTGGCCCACGCCTCCGGCGGCGGCGTGCACCAGGACCCGCTCACCGGGCCGGACGTCCGCCGCGTCGACGAGCGCCTGCCACGCGGTCAGGGCGGCGAGCGGCAGCGCCGCCGCCTCCACGTGGGTCAGGGACGCCGGCTTCGGGGCGAGGTGGCGGGCCGGTGCCACCACGTATTCGGCGTACGCGCCCGCCTGGCGCGGGAAGTGCGGCATCCCGAAGACCTCGTCACCGGGGCGGAAGACCCCGACGCCGGGGCCGACGGCCTCCACGGTGCCGGACACGTCCCAGCCGACCACCGGAACCTCGCCCCACGTGATGAGCGCCCCGCTCGCGCGGGTCTTCCAGTCCACCGGGTTCACCCCGGCGGCGTGGACCCGGACCAGGACCTCGTTCAGGCCCGGCTCGGGGCGCTCCACCTCGCGCTCGACCAGCGTCTCGGGTCCGCCCCAGCGCTCCACGACCATCGCACGCATGCGTTCTCCTCGTTCCCGTCTCTCGTGTCCGTCGTCGTCCGTGTCCGTCGTCGTCCGACCGCTCCACGATCGGGCACCCGGCCGCGGCACGGTATTGGCCAGCTGGCCATGATGTGTCAGGATCCGGCCATGAGCGACGTCACGGGAACGGCCGTACGAAAGGAGCGGGACCGGCGGGACCAGCGCGACCGGCGGGACCGGTGGGGCGAGGAGGACCGGGGGGCGGCGGGGCGCGGCGGACCGCACCGCGTGGCCGTGCTCGCGCTCCCGGGCGTTCCTCCCTTCGAGCTCGGCATCCCGTCCCGGGTCTTCGGCAGCGCCGTGGACGCCGAGGGGCGCCCGCTGTACGAGGTCACCGTCTGCACGGCCGACGGCGCGCCGGTCCTCAGCGACGCCGGTTTCACCGTGCAGCCCGCGGCCGGCCCGGAGGCGCTCGCCGCGGCCGACACGGTGGTCCTGCCGCCCACCCACGCCATGCCCGAGCTGGGGCGGGGCGGCCCGCTGCCGTCCGAGGTCCGCGCGGCCATCGCTCGGATCAGGCCGGGCACCCGGCTCGTGTCGATCTGCTCCGGCTCGTACGTGCTGGCCGCCGCCGGGCTGCTCGACGGCCGGCCGGCCACCACGCACTGGAACCTGGCACCGGAGTTCCGCCGGGCCTATCCGCGGGTCAAGGTCGACGAGGACGTGCTGTTCGTCGACGACGGCGACGTCCTGACCTCCGCGGGCGTGGCCGCCGGCGTCGACCTGTGCCTGCACATGATCCGGCGCGACCACGGCGCCGCGGCGGCCAACCGCGCCGCCCGCATGTGTGTCGTACCGCCCTGGCGGGACGGCGGCCAGGCCCAGTTCATCGACCGTCCGGTCCCGGAGCCCACCCTGGCGGGCACCGCCGCCACCCGCGCCTGGGCCCTCGAACACCTCACGGAGCCGCTCACCCTCGCCCGGCTCGCCGAGCACGCCCGGATGAGCCTGCGCTCCTTCACGCGCCGGTTCCGCGACGAGGTGGGCATGACGCCCGTGCAGTGGCTCACCGCGCAGCGGCTGGAGCTCGCCAAGCAGTTGCTCGAGACGACCGATCTGCCGATCGACCTGGTGGCGCACCGGGCCGGGCTCGGCTCCGGCAACTCGCTGCGCGCCCACATGAGGACGGCGTTCGGCGTCTCGCCCGCCGCCTACCGTCGCGCCTTCGGCACCTCCGCCCCGCCGCCGCGCCCGACGGCCGCCGCCGGGGGCGCGTAGTACGGGCCGGCGCGGGTAGCCGCCCGGGCGTGGCCGATCGGATCGGCCCTGACGCATGCCGGACGAGGAGGGCTCGGAGCATGGCCGGTGACGGTGACGGCGCGTTCGAGCGCGACCGGAGCTACCTCACGACGCGGATCACCGCGGACGGGCGGGACGGCCGGCCCGTGGAGCCCGGACGCTACCGGCTGGTCATCGCGCGGGCCTGTCCGTGGGCGAACCGGGCGGCGATCGTGCGGCGGCTCATGGGCCTGGAGGACGTCCTGTCGATGGGCATCGCGGGGCCGGTGCACGACGAGCGCAGCTGGTCCTTCCACCTGGACCCGGACGGCAGGGACCCCGTCCTCGGCATCGAACGGCTCCAGGAGGCGTACTTCCGGCGCGAGCCCGGCTATCCGCACGGCATCACCGTGCCCGCGATCGTCGACGTACCCACCGGCGAGGTGGTGACCAACGACTTCGAGCGGATCACGCTCGACCTGGGCAGTCAGTGGACGGCCCATCAGCGGGACGGAGCCCCCGAGCTCTACCCGGAGAAGTGGCGCGACGAGATCGACGAGATCGCCCGGCAGGTGTACGACGACGTCAACGACGGCGTCTACAAGTGCGGTTTCGCGCGCGGCCAGGCGGCGTACGACACGGCGTACCGCAAACTGTGGGAGCGGCTGGACCGGCTGGAGGAGCGGCTCACGGGGCGGCGCTATCTGGTCGGCGACACCATCACCGAGGCCGACGTCCGCCTCTTCCCGACCCTCGCGCGCTTCGACGCCGTCTACCACGGCCACTTCAAGTGCAACCGGCAGAAGCTGACGGAGCTGCCCGCGCTGTGGGGTTACGCGCGGGACCTGTTCCAGACGCCGGGCTTCGGCGACACGATCGACTTCGAGCAGATCAAGCGGCACTACTACGTCGTCCACCACGACATCAACCCGACCGGGATCGTGCCCCGTGGCCCCGCCACCGAGGGCTGGCTCTCGCCCCACGGGCGGGAGGCACTGGGCGGTCGCCCCTTCGGCGACGGCACGCCACCCGGACCGCCGCCTCCGTCCGAACGGGTGCCCTCGCCCGCCTGAGACGCTGGCGGCCCTCCCGGCCGTCCGTTGCCCGCTGCCCGCTGCCCGCTGCTCCGGGGGGGCGCGCCGCCGGTTTCGGAGGACGGCGGCCCTTCGTCCCGCGACGGGGGCCGTGAGTGCGCGGCACGCCTCCATACGGGCGTCGGCACGGCGCGTTCGGCGTGTCGCCACGGTGATCGCGGGGCGAGGAAACGTATCTGTGCCTTCATGACCCACTGCATGGAACACCCGCTGTACGCACACCTGCGCGAGCGCTTCGGCGACGAGTCCGAGTGGCCGGAGGCGACCGGTCTGATCGCCCCCTACCTGCGGATCGTCGTCGAGGCGCTGGGGCCGGGGGACGCCGTGACGTTCCTGACGGCGGTGCGTGAGGCCCTCGCCGAGGAGGCGGCCCGGGAAGGAACGATTCACCTCGGGTTCGGCGCGCACCTCTGGGCGAGACTCGAAGCCGTCTCGTGGGGCGGTTCGCCGGCGAAGACCTCGGCGTGGGAAGCCGCCCTGACCATGCACCGCCTGGCCCGGCTCACCCCGGAGCCGGGCCGGCCGGTCCTGCCGGCCCTCGTCGACAGCGCCTTGCGCGCCTGTGGCGGACTGCGTCTGGCGGCCACGCGCTAGTGACCTGGTTTTGAGGTGGTGGGTCGCCACGTGAGGCGTCCCCTGTTTCAGATTGCGGTGTTCGCCTGCGGCAGGCCACGTGTTCGCGCTG
>NZ_JBHXFE010000079.1:0-12993 GCF_042722475.1 Streptomyces sp. NPDC127092 | reverse complement strand
CGCTGCACATCCGACGCCGCCCCGTCGCATCCCGGACGCCCGCCACAAACGACCGTCTGTGTCATCCCTCCTGACTGTGCATATGCAGAAAGCATGCTCTTGTGCGTGAGAGCCACTCACGACGCTGCGGAGGATCTATATACCCGGTTCGTCCATAGTGAGGTCGGTGTTCAGGACCTCGGAGTCGCCGGGGGGCTCGGTGATCGTCAGCAGCTGGCGGGCCCGGTCGAAGGTGACGGTGCCGCTCAGGACGATGTCGGACAGGAGCAGGTCGTGGTGACCGAAGTCGACGGTGGTCGTGGGGGGCGATGGGCATGAGGCTCTCCTCGGTGGTGGCGACGAGTGAGGCTGGCGCCTCTCCGCTCGTCGTTCCTGCCGGTCGCAGCTGCGCTGCGGCCCGCTTCGCCAGTCCGAGACGGGATGTCAAGTGGACGCCCCTCCACTCCGCATTCGGGTGCCGCGGGCTGCCATGCCCTGCGCCCGCGCCGCCTGGATGCGACAAGGCCCCTCCCGCAACAACGTTGTGGGAGGGGCCTTGTGTAGATCGTCAGTCCACGCCCGGCACGCTGGGGGTGAGCTCGATGACCATCTCGCCGACCTTCTGCAGGGCGGCGTCGGGGTCGTCGATAGGATTGAACTCGACGACCCACATGCGCGAAGGCGCGACGACCTTGATACCCAGGGGGATGACTCCTGCGATGTTCAGGGGCGGGGTGGCCCGTTCCGCCGCAGCACCCAACGCATGGGCGGCCCGGGCGATCTGGGGCAGGTGGAAGGGCTCGCGGAGCCCCTTGACCTCGGCTGACACCAGCCACAACTCGTCTCCGGCGAGCAGGCTGAAGGCGGCGTCGGTCTCACCCCTGCTCATCTTGATGCCGGTCTGCAGGAAGTTCACCTCCCGCAGGCTCTTCTCGCCCTGGTTACGAGGCGACCCCAGGGCGAAGTAGGTGGAGACCACTCCGAGACGGTCGGCGACCTGGGCGTGCCAGTTCTCGCCGCGCCGGCCGAGCGCACGCATGGCCTGAGGCATGGAGAGGGACTGCACCGGGTGCACGGGCAAGGAGGGATCGAAGGGGAGCTCGTCGACGAAGGGCTGGTCCTGCCCGTCCGGAACCGCCACGAACGTGAACACCGCGCGGCCTCCGTGACCGATGGCATCGGCACCCGTGTAGCCGGCTTCGAAGACAGCCGGCGGCCAGTGCTCGTTCAGGCCGTCAGCACCGCGGCGCGTGAGGTCCTTCCAAAAGTTCGCCAGGTTAGCCGAGCTCAAGGTCGACCCAGAATTTTTGATGGCATCGGAGATGTCGTCAAAGGTCACGACAGGATCCGTCACCTCACCGGTGACCGCGTCCCGCTTGAGGTTGAAGAAGATCCACTCGATCACAGGCGTCTTAAGGCTTGCCACGCCTCAAGACTAGGCTGGATCAGGACACCTGGCGATCTCGCTGGGGGATCACTCGCTCGGTCAGTCCGAAGTGTTCATGCGCCTGGCCGGCCGTGAGTCCAAGAAGGTGCTCGGATCCCAGCGGAATCGGCTCCCCCTTACTCGGGGAGACACTGTCCGCGGCCAGGATGCTCGCGGCAACGGCGCGGCCGAGCCTGGCCGGAACCGAGTTGCCGATCTGGCGGAAGCCGTTCCACTTGGTGACGTGGAACCGGAACCAGTCCGGGTACCCGTGAAGGCGGGCAGCCTCGCGGACGGTGATCACACGGGGGTGGACCGGATGGATTGGGCGCGGAGCGGTGTAGGCCCCACGGTCCGATGCCGTGCCGGCACGCAAGGTGTTCGAGAGCCCGTCCGGGTGCAGCCGCAAGAAACGGCTCACGGCCTCGGTGGTGCCGGGAGTGGTCGCCGCGAAGCGGTCGATGGACTTGCGCGTGTGCACGGTGCGCGCGGACGAGGTGAGCTTGGTGCTCGCCAGGGGTCGCGGGTGGGAGAAGTCCTCAGAGTCCTCTTCGATGCCCCGCAGCTGCGCCGCGTAGGTGCTCGGCTTCTTGTAGCGGACTCCCCCGACCTGGTCCTCGTGTAGGAGCCCCTCGAAGGCATCGGCGTCCGGCAGGTCACCGATGGCGTCCAGGACGGAAGGGCCGAGCGGGCGGGCGCCAGCCTTCGGGATCGACCCCTTAATCGTCCGGGGAGTCGCCGTCGGCGAGGGGTACTCCGGCAGTTCCACGTCAGAACGGGCGCCGAGCACGATCACGCGTTTGCGCGCCTGTGGCGTGCCGTATTCAGCGGCGCTGAGCACCCGGATGGGCGTGAGCACCCGATACTTGCCGTCGGCCTGAACCATCTCCACGACCTCGTCGATCAGCTGCCGGTGGCCGCCCACCATCAGCCCGGCCACGTTCTCCATCAGGAAGTACCTGGGCTCAAGCTCGAGGGTGAGGCGTACGAACTCTTTGAGCAGCGCGTTGCGGGGGTCGTCGAGGGCGCGCTTGCCCATCATGGAGATGCCCTGGCAGGGAGGACCGCCCGCGACGAGGTGGATCTCCCGGTCGCCGATCTCGGACTCCTGGCGGATCTGCTCCCCCGTGATCTTCGAGCAGTCGGCCGCGAAGGTCTTCCCGTAGGGGAAGTTGAACTCGTGCACGGCCGCATGGATGGGGTCGTACTCCACGGCGGCAGCGATCTCGTAGCCGGCCTGCTCCAGACCGAGCGAGAGGCCGCCGGCCCCCGCGAAGAGGTCCACAGCAAGAGGGCGGGAGAAGTCGATGCTCATGGTTTAACTGTACCCGACTTTTCGATCGATGTTCGCTTCCGCAGTGAGCTCGATGGACCCTGTGACTACCCGAGATGTCGCGGCTGAAACCGCCTGGGCGATCAGCCCGCGTCGACTTTGAGCACCGTCCAGCCAGTCTGCCGGAGGTCGTAGAGCCCGTCCTCGCGTGGTGCGATGCGGTCCTCGTAGTCCTCGACCTCGAGCACGGCGGTGTCGCCCTCCCAGTAGTGGATCATCTCCAGGGAGGCCAAGACGTCCCGCAGGACGGCTCGGGTGACCACGGGGGTGTCGAAGCCGTTCCAGGGCTCCCCGTAGGCCTCGGCGAGGAAGACGTGGTCGTCGAATGCGTCGAAGGCGAATCCGGGCACAAGGTCGGCCGTGGGGTCGCAGAGCTGCCACCGGCCGTCCTCGAAGAGGATCTCGGCCTCGGGGCGCCCGCCGGTGGTCTTGAGGCTGCGGACCTCGTAGACGGCCTCGCCGTCGCGGGCGGTGCTCGAGGCGTCGCGGGACGAGACGGCGCGATAGGTGGCGATAGGGCGGCGGGCGGCCTCGGAGGGGAACAGGGTGCTCATGGGGATCATCCTCTCGTGGATGCGGCCCGGGATCGTTGCCACGGCACCTCCCGGCCCGCCCCTGGCGGCCGAGCCGACCATCTCACGGTGGCGAGGAGCAAGTCCACAGCACCCAGAACTTAGCCCGCAGCCGCTCAGGACTAAGGAAAATCGACCCTTAAGACTCCTATCTGGCAGCTAACGCGGTCTTGGACTACACTTAGGACCAGCTTGGACGCATCCCGTGTCCTGCTGGCAAGGAGGATGGCATGTTGGAGTTCGAGCAGGTTCCGGTTCCCAAGGATCTGGTCATCGAGGTGATGCGGTTCATTGCGAACCGCGCCGACGAGCGGCACGTCGACGCTGATGCAGAGCAGGGGGGCGGCGTTGGGAATGGGAACGCTCAGCCGCCCCAGGGACTCGGGGTCAGCATGGCCAGTCGGGATTGGACGCGCGAGCAGTTCGAGATGATTCGCGCCAGCGACGCCTCGTCTGTGCGTAAGTTCTGTCAGGTGCTGACGATCCTGGCCGAGGCATCCCCGTCCGCGCTGTCGCCGGACGAGGTGGGCGCGCAGCTTGACCTCCAGGGCATCGACCTTCAGCGATCCTTCGGCCCAGCCAGCAAGTGGATGGGCAATCGAATGGACGGCGATCTTCGCTGGCCCATCCACTGGCAGGGTGACAAGTGGTTCATGAACGAGCACAACGCGACCCTCTGGAAGGAAGTCACTCAGTGATGCGGTGGCGCTAGGGCGGATCGGGGTGAGGACGGTGCAACACGCCGGCCTCACCCCACGTCTATCGGGGTATACCCACTAGGCGCATGTGTCAGAGCCAGTTGGGTGCTGCTGGACAGAGGTGCCAGGGTGCGATCTTGCTTGACAGGGTTGCCCATCATCGCGCTCGACGGATTCGTCGATCCGGCCTTCTCCAACCGCGCGCTGGCTCGCTTACCCGTTGGGCTTGGCCTCGGATTCATGGACGTCATTCTGGAGTAGCGCGATGATCTGCTTTGCGGTTTCACTCCGGTGGTCCTGTGAGATGGGCCTGCTTCCGATCAGGTCGTTGACCCAGAGCCCGTCAGCAGCGAGCAGGGCGAGCGAGGTCATCTGGTCGCGCTCAGCTTCGTCTCGTTCGCTACGTCCGGTCCATCGGGCGATGAGGTCTTCCCAGATCGCCTTGTGCTGGGTGTGCTGGCTGTCGAGAATCATCTGGAACTCGGCGCGGGAGGCGGCTGTCGAACAAGTGAGTATGTAGGCGGTCAGGCGCTCCATCGGCGTTGCCTCAGCGGTCGGCTTTCCACAGGCGATCTCTAACTGCCGCTCCCAGCGATCAGCGAGTCTCTGGTGGATCGCAGCGATCAAGTCGTCTCGTGACGGGAAGTGGTAGATGATCCCGGCCCTGGTGATCCCTGCAGCGGCCGCGACAGAGTCAAACGTGACTGCTGTGATCCCGTCTTCCTCGATCACTTGGATCGCGGCGTCGAGGATCATGGTCTTCTTGCTCTCACGCACCATCATGCGCCCCTCCGATTGGTTCAGTGGTTTTCGGCGTACTCCATTGCCTCGCTGCCGCGCCCGTAAGCGCGGAGCAGCCGATTGGTCAGAGCGGCTCCACTAGCCAGCATGACAGCGAGGACGATCATCGTGACCAAATAGGCCGTGTCGTAGGCGGAGGTGGCGGCTGCGATCACGTCGAGATCTCCGTCGGCGATCCCGAGGGCATCGGCAATGCTCTCCCCCGCTGCGGCGGGAGTGCCATCCGGGAGTCGGACGACTGTGGCGTAGACGAAGGTCAGGAGGCTCCCGAGGAGTGCTACAGCCGAGAGGGAGCCCATCTCATAGGAGACTTCTTCGATCGAGGCCGCCATGCCGGCCTTTCGCGGAGGCGCGTTGCCCATAATGGCGGCGGAAGCGACGGCGAAGGTGCCGCCCAGGCCGAAGCCGGTCACGATGAAGCTGACGACCAGCAGGGGTAGTGATCCGTTCGCAGAGGCCAGCACGGCGAGAGCTAGTCCTAGGGCGGCGATGGCGAGGCTGCCGGAGATAATGATCCGCAGGCCCACGATGTGCAGGATCGCGGCCCCTAGGACACCTGAGGGCAGGGCGCCAAGCGCGATGGCTGCGACTAGCAGGCCTGCTTGCAGGGGGGTGAAGCCCTCGACGAGCTGGAAGCGCTGTGTGGTCGCGAGCTGGGCGCCAGCGATGGTGAACATCGCGAAGAAGGCTGCCAGAGAGCCGCCAGCGAAGGCGCGGTTGCGGAAGATGGAGAACTCGATGAGTGGTTCTTCCAATCGGCCCTGGCGTCGCACGAAGAGGACGAACCCGATGACTGCTGACGCCAGCGCCCCTGCGATCAGAACCCAGTTCTGTGGAATATGGGCCAGTTCCTTGATGACGAGCACGGTGCCCACCAGCCCGACCATCGCATAGAGGGATGAGACGAGATCCCACTTCTTCGACGGATCGGGATGGTTGTGCGGCGCGATGATTGCGGTCGCCACAAGTGCGATGGCAACAACGGGGACATTGATGAGGAAAACAGATCCCCACCAGAACCGTTCGAGAAGGGCGCCGCCGAGAATGGGTCCGAGCGCTGCCCCCGCGATCGACAGGCTCCCCCAGATGGCGATGGCGATGTTGCGCTCACGAGGATCGTCGAACGCGAGGCGGATCAGAGCAAGCGTGGCGGGCATCATCGCTGCGGCCCCCACAGCGAGGAGTGCCCTGGCGCCGATCAGGAAGGCAGGGTTGGGCGAGAATGCCGCTGCCAGTGATGCGGCACCGAAGATCCACAGGCCGACGACGAACATTCGGCGGTGGCCGATGCGATCGCCCAGTGTGCCTGCTCCCAAGAGGAGGCCAGCCATGACCAGGGGGTAGGCGTTGATGATCCACAGTGTCGAGGATCCGGACGCGCCGAGGTCTGCGGTCAACGTAGGCAAGGCGGTGTAGAGGATCGAATTGTCGAGGGTGATGAGTAGCAGGCCGGCCCCCACGGTCATGAGCAGCCACCACCGCCGCGGCGATGATCCAACGTCGTTCACTGTTGTACCCCTGTCCTCTGCCTGTAGTCGCATCAACGAAACTATACTAACAGGTTAGTAAAGTAAACGTCAACGCTCCGACAGAGGGATGCCTCACAATCCAGCTGGGTGTTCATTGCCCCATCCCGGCGTCAAGCCGGGTATACCCCTTTACACACCCCCTGCGCCCACGAGAGGATCACGTCAGAGTGGGTCCTTTATCGACCCGTTGGACACATCTGACGGAGGGTCCTAGACATGGTTGGACAGACGGTGGCCTATGTGCGGGTGAGCTCGGCAGAGCAGAACCTGGGCCGTCAGCTCGAGGCGGTGGGGGAGTGCGACCGCATCTTCCAGGACAAGATCTCCGGCAGCTCCCGCACCAAGCGCGCCGGATTGGCCGAGCTGATGCAGTACGTGCGTGAGGGGGACCTGGTGAAGGTCGCCTCGATGGACCGGTTGGGCCGGGACACCCGGGACCTGTACGCGATCGTGGATGAGCTCACGGACAAGGGGTGTGCGGTGCAGTTCGTCTCCGAGCGGATCACCGTGGACAAGTCCGGCACCTCCCCCGTGGACGGGCTGATGCTGAGCATCCTGGCGGCGTTCGCGGAGTTCGAGCGCCGGCGGATCAAGGAGCGCCAGGCTGAAGGCATCGCGTTGGCTAAGGCCCGCGGCAAGTACGTGCAGGCCCCGAAGCTCTCGGATACCGACGTGGAGCAGGCGCGCGTGATGATCGACATGGGGATCCCGAAGGCGGAGGTGGCGCGCACCTTCGGGGTGAGCCGCCAGACGTTGTATGCATCCCTCAGGCGGTAGATAGGAGGCCGAGCTGCTGCCGGGGCTGGCCCAGGGGAGCTTCAGGTAGCGACCGCACCGTAACGGCAAGGTCTAGACCTCAAACAACACCGCTTGGGCAGCTGGAGGTTCTTGCACTCGCATGCCCAGGGGGGAGGCTTTGACTGAATCTATCAACTTCTTGTCGAAGGTATAAAGAGCGGTAGCTCTATAGAAGATAGCGGCTGCAACGAGAGCTACGTCGTTGCGTTTGTCGCCGACCTGTCCATAATTAAGTCCCGCCTGCCTGGCTACGAACTGATTAAGTTCAAGTGAAATAAACTGTTGGCTTCGAATGAAGGTCTCTGCTTTTTCGTAATGCTTCTGGCGCTCGTCCAGTCTATCTTTACGTAGGCGGTCAGGGGCGAGGAGCTCCAGCTCTTGCAGGGCGGGGATGGCAATATTGTGACTCTTGCCATGAGCGCGCAGCACGGCTGCCGCTCGGTCTACACGCCCTTCCATCTGTTCGTTCAAGAAGATGGCGAGCAAGACGGACGTATCTACGACAATGAGGGGTAGATCAGGCTTCATTGCGCAGCATCCTCGCGATCTGGACCGAGGTCATGCCCTCGAACAGGTTGGGGGGCCATATGCCCACAGCCTCGTCCACGCTCATGGAGATCTCCGGTTCTTCAATCTTTTCAATAGAATGGGCGGTCATCTCTTCGATCGCCCCTGACTCTGGGTGGCGGACCATCAATCCGCGAATTATCACCCGCTGTTCCACTAGGCGGGCGGCCTGCTCTGCTAGGTGGGCATCAGGAACTGCGATACGAACATAGCTTCTCATCCCATCCGGTACGACGCGGACCTTTACAGGGCGGGATACTCCGAAGTACGAAGATATTCGTCCTTGGATCGCTCCTAATGACAAGGGCAAGCCGCTCAGGGCTTTTTCAATAGCCGCCTTTAGCTGTTCGTCTATAGTGCCTGAGTCGTGACCGTCAATCCCTACCTGCTCAACGCCATAGCGGCCCTTGAGGTTGGCGTAATCTGACAGTTGTTTAAGCGCCTCCAGGGGCCACGTTATTGGCCGCGCGCCCTCGGATCGTAGAAAAGTTAAGCCCTCGTCAACTCTGTCCTGAAGATACTGAGGAGTATCCACGGTGGCGAACAGCGAGCCAACTTTTAGATCGACTATAGGCAGGGGACACGCAGTCTCATCTGCTAACGCGGATAGGAATCGAGTGAAGTGTTCTAGGCCAGCACGAAGCGCCCGGGCGTCCATCGCGCCCTCGGCGCCTTCGAGGCGCATCGTCACTTTCGGCATGGTGTCCCTACTTCCCCTCCCTGGGAGATTACACGCGCTTGTGACGCGATACCTCAGCGGGGATCTGCCAGGGAGTGGAGGTGCTGGCCACTCAACATGCTGCACAGCGGTCCGGGCCGGCGGTGGGGTGCGTACGGGGCGCCTAAGCACAAGGGGCGGGGCATGATGTGACGGTCACCGTCGAAAGGCTCCGCTCATGCAGACCAAGCCCCTGTCCTGGGACCAGATCCGCGCCAACGCCGCCACGTTCGTGCACGAGTGGGCGGGAGAGTCCTACGAGCGGGGTGAGTCCCAGTCCTTTTGGACGGACCTCTTCGATGTCTACGGGGTCCGTCGGCGCAAGGTAGCTCAGTTCGAGGCCCGCGCCCGCAAGGCTGATGGTGGGGCCGGGTTCATCGGGTCAAGTCCCTGGAAGTGGTGTAACCGTCTTCGAGGTTGTAGGGGGCTTGTACCTGTCAGGTCTGCAGGGTCGGCATCACCTCCGTGCTCATCACGGTCTCTTGCTCCGTGGTCAGGGGCTCACGGCACCGGGCGAGCAGTTCCAGGCCGAGATACCGGCGGCCTTCGGCCCATTCATCTGTCTGCTCGGCCAGCACGGCCCCGACCAGGCGCACCACGGCATCCCGGTTCGGGAAGATCCCTACCGCGTCCGTGCGTCGCCGGATCTCCCGGTTCAGCCGCTCGGCGGGGTTGTTCGACCAGATCTGGCACCACACGTCCCTCGGGAACGAGGTGAACGCGAGGATGTCCTGTCGAGCGGCGTCTAAGTGGGCGGCCACCGCGGGCAACCTGTCCTGCACGTAGTCCAACAGGCGCTCGAACTGGGCGTGCACGGCCGGCCCGTCGGGCTGGTCATACACGCTGTGCAGCATGGCCTTCACCGCCGGCCACATGCTCTTCGGGGTCACGGCCATCAGATTCGCCGCGTAATGGGTGCGGCAGCGTTGCCACACGGCCCCGGGCAGGTTCGCCGCCACTGCTTCCACGAGGCCGCGATGGGAGTCCGAGGTCACCAGTGCCACCCCGGCCAGCCCCCGGGCCACCAGGTCCGCGAAGAACTCGTTCCACCCCGCCCCGGACTCCGTGGTGGCCACCCTCAGCCCGAGGACCTCGCGGCGCCCGTCCGCGTTGACCCCGGTGGCGACCATGGCCACCGCGTTGACCACACGCCCGCCCTCACGCACCTTCATGGTCAGGGCGTCGGCGGCGAGGAACACGAACGGGCCGGCCTCGCCCAGCGGCCGGTGACGGAAAGCCTCGATGTGCTCGTCCAACTCCTGTGCCATCCGGCTGACCTGGGACTTCGAGAGCGAGTCGATGCCGAGCTGACGTACGAGCTTGTCCATGCGCCGGGTCGAGACCCCGGCCAGGTAGCAGTCCGCGACCACGGTGATCAGTGCGGACTCGGCCCGTTTGCGGCGCTCGAGGAGCCATTCGGGGAAGTACGTGCCGGCCCGGAGTTTGGGGATGGCCACATCGATCGTGCCGGCGCGGGTGTCCAGGGGTCGGTGCCGGTAGCCGTTGCGCTGTGCGGTACGGCTCTGGGAGGCCTGGCCGTACTCGGCGCCGCAGACCGCGTCCGCGTCGGCGGAGAGCAGTGCGTTGATCACGGTCTGCAGCAGGTGGCGCAACAGGTCTGGGGAGGCCTCCCCGAGAGCTTCGCGCAGCAGGCGTTCAGGGTCGACAATGTGTGGAGCGGTCATCGTGGTGATGTCCTTTCGAGAGTGCTGTGGAAGGTTCGCTCGAAGGCTCCCACGGTGACCGCGTCCGTGAAGGGGACGGTGTTGGCGACCGGGGAGGGTTACACCACTATCAGGGACTCAACTGTTCATCGACGTGTTCTGGCCCGGCATGCTCATCGCGGAGCAGAAGTCGTTGGGCAAGGACCTGGTGGAGGCTGAGGACCAGGCGCTGAGGTACTTGGCCGGTGTCCCCGAGGCTGAGCAGCCCCGCTACGTGATCACCTGCGACTTCGAGACGTTCCGTCTGCGTGACCTGGAGGCTCCGGCCGGGGATGCCGAAGCCGTGGTCGAGTTCCCGTTGGAGCAGCTGCCGGTGGAGGCCGAGCGGTTCGGGTTCATCGCCGGCTACCAGAAGCGCGTCTTTGGTTCGGCCGAGCAGGCCGCGGCCTCCGTGAAGGCCGCGCAGCTGATGGCCGACCTCTATGTGGAGCTGGAGGGCTCTGGCTACGACGAGCACGAGGCGTCCGTGTTCCTGGTGAGGACCCTGTTCGCCCTGTTCGCTGACGACTCCGGGCTGTGGGAGCGGGACCTGTTCCTGGAGTTCATCCAGACACGCACCGCCGAGGACGGCTCGGACTTGGGCGCCCAGCTGACCGCGCTTTTCCAGGTGCTCAACCGGCCCGTGAACAAGCGCATGGCCGGCACCGATGAGCTGATGCTGCGCTTCCCGTATGTGAACGGGTCCGTGTTCGGGGAGGCGGTGTCGATCCCGTACTTCACCTCTTCCATGCGGGAGAAGCTGATCGCGGCGTGCCTGTTCAACTGGGGTGGGATCTCTCCGGCGATCTTCGGGTCCTTGTTCCAGGCGGTGAAGTCCAAGGAGGCCCGCCGGGAGCTGGGGGAGCACTACACGACCGAGGAGAACATCCTCAAGCTCATCGGACCGTTGTTCCTGGACGAGCTGCGCGCCGAGTTCGTGACGAACATCCACTCCCGCCCCGGGCTGCGCAAGCTGCACGAGCGACTGGGACAGATGCGCTTCCTGGACCCGGCATGCGGGTGCGGCAACTTCCTGATCGTGGCCTACCGGGAGCTGCGCGCCCTGGAACTGCAGATCCTGGTGCGTCTGCAGGAGCTGTCGGGCAAGCAGATGCAGACATCGCTGGTGATGGACGAGGACGAGAGAGTGCGGGTGCGGATGTCGCACTTTAGCGGGATCGAGCTGGAGGAGTGGCCGGCAACCATCGCCCGCACGGCAATGTTCCTGGTGAACCACCAGGCGAACCAGGACATGTCGCTGAAGATCGGCGTGTCCCCGGAGCAGCTGCCCTTGTCGGAGTCGGCGCACATCGTGGTCGGCAACGCATTGCGCATGGACTGGAACGAGGTACTGCCGGCCGGGCCGGATGTGCTTGTGATGGGCAACCCGCCGTTTTTGGGTCATGCCTCCCGCTCCAAGGAGCAGGCTGAAGACCTCAAAACCGCGTGGCGCACCAAGAGCCCCGGGCGTCTGGACTATGTGAGCGGGTGGTACGCCAAGGTCCTGGACTACTTCCCGCCGAATGTGCTGGGACGCTGGGGCTTCGTCACTACGAACTCCCTCACCCAGGGTGACCAGCCCGCCCGCATCTTCCCAGCCGTTTTCAAGCACGGCTGGCGCATCCGCTTCGCACACCGCACATTCGCGTGGACCTCGGAAGCGCCCGACGCCGCGGGCGTGCACTGCGTGATTCTTGGCTTCGATCGCCAAGAGTCTTCGACCCCTCGGCTCTTCTCGTATGCGACCCCGAAGGGAGCACCCCAGGAGTCTCCTGCGACGAGCATCAATCCCTACCTGGTGGAGGGCCCGGAGCTGATCGTTGCGGGGCGGACCAAGGCGCTGAGCCCGGATCTTCCTGCAGTGGAGTACGGGTC
This sequence comes from Streptomyces sp. NPDC127092, assembly GCF_042722475.1. Taxonomy (NCBI): domain Bacteria; kingdom Bacillati; phylum Actinomycetota; class Actinomycetes; order Kitasatosporales; family Streptomycetaceae; genus Streptomyces; species Streptomyces sp. NPDC127092. The sequence goes on along the minus strand of NZ_JBHXFE010000079.1, from coordinate 994 downwards.
CCTGCCGGCTGACGGCGGCAACCTCGTGGTCACTCCCGAGGATTACGACGCTGTGATGAGTGATCCCGTTCTTGCCAAGTATGTGCGTCCCTACATGGGCGCCAAGGAGCTGCTGCAGGGGACGCGACGCTGGGTGCTCTGGCTGGTCGACCTGGAACCGGCCGACGTGGCTAAGTCTCCCGAGCTGCGGCGGCGGCTAGAGGGGGTGCGACAGATGCGCGAGGCCAGCCCACTGAAGTCCACTCAGGAGAAGGCCGCCACCCCACACCTGTTCTACTTCAACGGACACCGGGATACGGACTACCTCTGCATTCCCCGAACCGTCTCAGGAAACCGCGCCTACTTCCTCGCCGGACGCATGAGTGCCGATGTAATTGCCTCAGACTCCACCTCCACGGCAGCGGATCCTGACGGCTTCGCTTTCGCGGTCATCTCCACCAAGGCGTTCTTGTCCTGGCAGGCGATGGTGGGTGGGCGTATGAAGTCCGATCTCCGCTTCTCCAAGAAGCAGACGTGGAACACGTTCCCTCTTCCCGCGGTGTCGGCGGAGGACCGAGAGAAGATGATCGCGGCTGGTCAGAAGGTCTTGGATGCGCGTGCTCTGCACCCTGACCGTCCTCTTGCTGATCAGTACAACCCGCTGGCGATGGACCCGGCCCTTGTGAAGGCGCACGCGGCACTGGATCGCGTTATGGACGGCCTCCTGGGTCTGTCTGCCGGCGCCACAGATAAGGAACGGCAGACGCGCCTGATGGAGCTCTACGCCGCCCGCGTGTAACCGGCCCGGCCCGACGCGCCCATCGCGCTGACGCGTCGGATCGGAAGGGCCCAGCTGCTAAGTGTAGGAGGGCATGACGTTGTTGACTCGGGCCGGGGCCAACGAGGCCGGCGGGGCGTTCCCGCAGGAGGTATGAGGCCGATGGTAGTTGTAGTGGTTCACCCACACGGCCAGCGCCTCACGCCGAGCTGTCTCTGAGGTATACGGGCGGGCGTA
>NZ_JBHXFE010000078.1:0-14024 GCF_042722475.1 Streptomyces sp. NPDC127092 | reverse complement strand
GGCGCGAGCGCCACGACGAGAAGATCACGGTCTACGTCTCCGCCGAGGAGCTGATGGACCTGGAGCACGCGCGACTGGTGCTGCGCGGCGAGCACGGCCTCGCGGTCGACCGCGGCCGGATCGTCCGTGAGGCGGTCGCGGTGGTCCTCGCGGACCTGGAGTCCCGCGGCGACGCGAGCATCCTCGTGCGCCGCCTGCGCGGCCGCTGACGGTAGCCTGCGGGCTGCCGCACCTCCGCTCCACCAGGACCCTCCGATGCCCCCTCCCCCTCCCTCTGGCGAAACGTCCCGCCCGGCGCGCCGCCGCGCCCTGGGGCGGGGGCCGGGCACGTTACCATCGACCGCCCCCACCCCGGCTCCGTCCGACCCGGCCCCGGCCCCGGTGGCTCCGGGCCCCTCCGAGGCGCCTCCGCTGCCGGCCCCTGCTGCGCCGGCCCACTCCGAGCCGGCCCCGGCTGCGCCGGCCGCCCCGGCTTCCCCGGCTTCCTCCGGGCCGCCTCCGGCCCCGGCTGCGCCGGCCGCCCCGGCTTCCCCGGCTTCCTCCGGGCCGCCTCCGGCCCCGGTGGTTCCGGCGACTCCGGCTCCGTCCGAGCCGGCCCCAGTCCCGTCCGAGCTCGCCCCGGCCTCCTCCGAGCCCGCCCCGGCGTCCTCCGCTTCCTCCGGGCCGGCCCGGGCCCCGTCCGAGCCGTCTTCGGACCCCTCCCCGGCCTCGCCGGACGGAGGGGCGGGGGAGGTCGGGGACGGGCGGTTCACCGTGCGGCTTGCGAACTTCGAGGGGCCGTTCGACCTGCTCCTGCAGCTGATCGCCAAGCACAAGCTGGACGTCACCGAGGTCGCCCTGTCCAAGGTGACCGACGAGTTCATGGCGCACATCCGCGCCATGGGGCCCGACTGGGACCTCGACCAGACGACCGAGTTCCTGGTCGTCGCCGCCACCCTGCTCGACCTGAAGGCGGCGCGGCTGCTGCCGGCCGCCGAGGTCGAGGACGAGGCGGATCTCGCGCTGCTCGAGGCGCGGGACCTGCTGTTCGCGCGACTGCTGCAGTACCGCGCGTACAAGCAGATCGCCGACATCTTCGGCGAGCGGTGGGAGGCCGAGGGGCGGCGCTACCCGCGCACCGTCGGCCTCGAACCGCAGCACGCCGAGCTGCTGCCCGAGGTCGTCATCTCCATCGGTGCCGAGGGCTTCGCCCGGCTCGCCGTGAAGGCCATGCAGCCCAAGGCCAGGCCCGAGGTGTACGTCGACCACATCCACGCCCCGCTCGTCAGCGTGCGCGAGCAGGCCGCCGTGGTCGTCGCGCTGCTGCGGGAGAAGGGCACGGCCACCTTCCGGGAGCTCGTCGACGGCGTCGACGACACCCTGACCGTCGTCGCCCGCTTCCTCGCCCTGCTGGAGCTCTACCGCGAGAAGGCCGTCGCCCTCGACCAGGAGACCGCCCTCGGCGACCTCACCGTGTCCTGGACCGGTGGGGAGGCGGACCCGTCCGGCGCCGTCACCGACGAATTCGACCAGGAGGACGCCACGTGAACGATCCCGGGCCCGCGATCAAGCCCGCCCTCGAAGCCGTCCTCATGGTCGTCGACGAGCCCGTCACCGAGGCCCACCTCGCCAAGGTCCTCGACCGGACCCCGCGCGAGGTCGGCGACGCGCTGCGCGAGCTCGCCGACGAGTACGCCGCGCAGGGCCGCGGCTTCGAGCTGCGGCTGGTCGCCGGCGGCTGGCGCTACTACACCCGCCCCGAGTACGCCTCGGCCGTCGAGGCCTTCGTCCTGGACGGCCAGCAGGCCCGGCTCACCCAGGCGGCCCTGGAGACCCTCGCCGTCGTCGCGTACCGCCAGCCGGTCAGCCGTTCCCGCGTCTCCGCCGTGCGGGGAGTGAACTGCGACGGGGTCATGCGCACCCTCCTCCAGCGCGGTCTGGTGGAGGAGGCGGGCGCGGAACCCGAAACAGGTGCGATCCTGTACAGGACGACGAACTACTTCCTGGAGCGGATGGGCCTGCGCGGCCTGGACGAACTTCCGGAACTCGCGCCCTTCCTCCCCGAGGCGGAGGCGGTCGAGCCGGACTCCCTGGAAGGCGTTCCGTCGTTCGATCCGGATGCCGACGACAAGACGACGGAAGTTTGATGCGAAGCAGCAGCGGCAGGAACAGCGGAAGCAACGGCGGGAGCCGTGGTGCCAAGAGCGGCGGCCGCGGCAACTACAGGGGTGCGGGGAACAACCGCGACGAGCGGGGCCAGTCGGCCGGCCGCCCGCGCCGCCCCCGTCCCGAGGAGCGCTCCTACGACGTGGACGGCCTCGCCGGCCGTCCCTCCGACGGCCCGAAGCGGGGTCGCGGCGAGGCCGCCCGCGGCGGCGCCAAGGGCGGTCCCAAGCAGTCCCCGAAGCGCGGCGGCGGCCGCACCACCCCGGCGCGCTCGCGCGAGTACGACGCCCGGGCGGAGGAGCGCAACCGCGAGCGGTACGCGAACAAGCCCCAGATCAAGACCCCGAAGACCTTCCCGGGCGCCGAGCAGGAGGGTGAGCGCCTGCAGAAGGTGCTGGCCCGCGCCGGCTACGGCTCGCGCCGCGCCTGCGAGGAGCTGGTCGAGCAGGCGCGCGTCGAGGTCAACGGCGAGATCGTCCTCGAGCAGGGCCTGCGCGTCGACCCGGAGAAGGACGAGATCAAGGTCGACGGCCTGACCGTGGCGACCCAGTCGTACCAGTTCTTCGCGCTGAACAAGCCCGCCGGCGTCGTCTCCACCATGGAGGACCCCGACGGCCGTCAGTGCCTCGGCGACTACGTCACCAACCGCGAGACGCGGCTCTTCCACGTCGGCCGGCTCGACACCGAGACCGAGGGCATCATCCTGCTCACCAACCACGGCGAGCTGGCCCACCGTCTCACCCACCCCAAGTACGGCGTGAAGAAGACCTACCTGGCCGCCATCACCGGCCCGCTGCCCCGCGAGGTCGGCAAGCGGCTCAAGGAGGGCGTCCAGCTGGAGGACGGCTACGCGCGAGCCGACCACTTCCGGGTCGTCGAGCAGACCGGCAAGAACTACCTGGTCGAGGTCGTGCTGCACGAGGGCCGCAAGCACATCGTGCGCCGCATGCTCGCCGAGGCGGGCTTCCCGGTGGAGAAGCTGGTCCGCACCGCCTTCGGCCCGATCACCCTGGGCGACCAGAAGTCGGGCTGGCTGCGCCGGCTCAGCAACACCGAGGTCGGCATGCTGATGAAGGAAGTCGGCCTGTAGCCCGTACCGGCTCCCGCAACACGCAAGGCCCGTGACCGCCCGCCCGGCGGTCACGGGCCTTTTTCGTACTTGTGGTCGAGCCCCGTCGCCATTTATAGTCAAGGTGACTCTTAAAGGCTCAAGGAGGCGGCCATGAGTCCCACGAATTTCCCCACCGCCCTTGCCGCGCGCGGCCGGCGGACCTGGACCCACGGGGGTGGACCAGGCTTCGGCGTCCCGCCCGCGGCGGGGGCGGTGGGGAACCGCGGGGGAGCGGGCCGGGAACGGGAGGAGCGGGCGTGAAGCGCTACGGGCACGGCCTCGTCCTCGGCAGGTTCCGTCCGCCGCACGCCGGCCACCACCACCTCGTCCGCACCGCGCGCGAGCGGTGCGAGCGGCTCACCGTCCTCGTCCGCGCCTCCGGCGCCGCCGTCGAGTCGCCGTCGCTCGCCGACCGCGTCGCCTGGATGCGCGAGATCCACCCCGACGCGCTGGTCCTCGGCACCGTCGACGACGCACCCGGCGACCTCCACGCTCCCGGCCCGACGGACCCCGAGGCGTGGGAGGCCCACATGGCGGTCGTCCGGGCCGCCGTGCCCGAGCCCGTCGACGCCGTCTTCACGTCCACGCCGTACGGCGAGGAGCTCGCCCGCCGCCTCGGCGCCGCGTCCGTCCGCGTCGAGCCCGACCGGACCCGCCACCCCGTCTCCAGCGCCGCCGTCCGCGCCGACCCCGTCGCCTTCTGGGACGACCTCGAGGCGCCGGTGCGGGCCGCCCTCACCCGACGGGTCGTCATACTCGGCGCCGGATCCACCGGCGCCACCACCATGGCGCGCGCCCTCGCCGACCACTACCGGCGGCGCGGCGGCGTCTGGGCCCGCACCCGGTGCGTCCCCGACTACGGACGCACGTACGGCGAGCTCAGGCTCGCCGAGCTCCGCGCCGAACGGCCCGGCGCCGGCCGGTCCGACCTCGCCTTCCACTCCGCCGACTTCCCCGTCATCGCCCTGCGCCAGGCCGAACTGGAGGAGGAGGCCGCCCGTGACGGCTCGCCCGTCCTCTTCTGCGACGCCGACGCCTTCGCCACCACCATCCGGCACGAGCGGTACATGGGCACCAGCAGCCCCGGCACCGGCGAGATAGCCGCCCGCGGCCGGCAGCACCTGTGGCTGCTCACCGACCACCGGGGCGTGCCCGTCCCGGAGGACGGGGAGCCCGACGAGGAGCACCTGCGGCCCTGGATGACCGCGCGCCTCCTCACCCAGCTCGCCCACACCGGCCGCCGCACCGTCGTCCTCACCGGCCCGCACGAGGAGCGCCTCGCGACGGCCGTCGCCGCCGTCGACGCGCTGCTCGCCGAGGCCCGGCACTTCACCGATCCCCTGCCGGAGCACCGATGACCAGCGCCTCCCCGGGCGTCGAGGGCTACGACAAGCACGCCTTCGAGCCCTTCGCCCTCACCGCCGACCTCGCCGTCCTCACCGTCCGCGAGGGCCGCCTGCACGTCCTGCTCGTCGAACGCGGCCAGGAGCCGTACGCCGGGACCTGGGCGCTGCCCGGCGGCTTCGTGCTGCCAGACGAGTCCGCCGAGCAGGCCGCGCGCCGCGAACTCGCCGAGGAGACCGGCCTGTCCGGCGACACCGCGGCCCGGCTCCACCTGGAGCAGCTGCGCACCTACAGCGACCCCGGCCGCGACCCGCGGATGCGGGTGGTCTCCGTCGCGTTCACCGCGCTCGTCCCCGACCTGCCCGAGCCGCGCGGCGGCGGTGACGCGGCGCAGGCCCGCTGGCTGCCGTACGAGGAAGCCGGTCATCTGGCCTTCGACCACGACCGGATCCTCGCCGACGCCCGCGAACGGGTCGGCGCCAAGCTCGAGTACACCTGTCTCGCCACCGCCTTCTGCCCGGCCGAGTTCACCCTCGGCGAGCTGCGGCAGGTGTACGAGACGGTCTGGGGCGTCGCGCTCGACCGCCCCAACTTCCGGCGCAAGGTCCTCGCGACGCCCGGCTTCGTCCGGCCCGTCGAAGGCCCGCCGCGCCGCACCGGCGGACGGGGGAAACCGGCCGCTCTCTACCGGGCGGGCGAGGCCACGGCCCTGCACCCGCCGCTGCTGCGACCGGAAGGACGGACGGAATGACGGACGGAATGACGAAGCAGGCCGCGACCGGCTCGTTGATCGGGCTGGCGCTGGGGGACGCGCTGGGCTTCCCGACCGAGTTCAACGACGTGCCGCAGATCCTCGGGAAGTTCGGCCCGTGGCGCGGCATGGAGCTGCCGGTGCGCCGGGGCACCGCGTACATCACCGACGACACCCAGATGACCCTCGCGTTCGCACGGGGCATCCGCACCGCCATGGAGCGGGGCGTTCTCGCGCCGCTGCGGCTCGCCCGGCCCGTCCGGGCGGAGTACGTCGACTGGTACCACTCGCCGGAGAACAACCGGGCCCCCGGCCGCACCTGCATGGTCGCGTGCCGGCTCCTCGACGGCGACCGGGCCTGGCAGGACGCCAGCCAGATCCACTCCAAGGGCTGCGGCGCCAACATGCGGGTCGCGCCCATCGGACTCGTGCCCGGCCTCACGGACGAGCAGCGCTCCGGCGCCGCCCAGCTCCAGGCCGCCCTGACCCACGGCCATCCCACCGGCCTCGCGGCCTCCGACCTGACGGCCCGCGCCGTGCACCTGCTCGCCCAGGGCGCGGACCCCGCCGGCCTGGTCGGCCGGCTCCGCTCGTACGCCCTGGACAACCGCGACCGCTACCACGAGCGCTGGCTCGGCGACCTGTGGACCCGCTCCCAGGACCCCAGCGCCACTCACTTCATCCGGCGGGGCTGGGACGAATGCCTGGCCGTCCTGGAACGGCTGGACGCCGTCCAGCGCACCGCCGATCCGGAGCTCGACCCCTGCGAGTACACCGGTGACGGCTGGATCGCCGAGGAGGCCCTCGCCACCGCCCTGCTCTGCTTCCTCCTCTTCCCCGACGAGCCCCTGACCGCCCTCCGCCGCGCCGCCTGCACCCGAGGCGACTCCGACTCCATCGCCGCCCTCACCGGCGCCTTCGCGGGCGCCCACCTGGGCGCGGACGCCTGGCCGGCGGACTGGGTCGAGCGAATCGAGCACAGGGACGAACTGCTGGCGTTCGGCGCGCTCTGGGACGCTTGAGCCATGCCACAGCAGAACGCCCTCATACCCGACGTCGACCTGTCCGCCGTCGTCGCCGAGCAGCCCGACCCGCTGCTCTTCGCCACCGTCTCCGGCGCACATCTCTACGGCTTTCCGTCCCGCGACTCGGACGTGGACCTGCGCGGGGTCCACCTGCTGCCCGTCCCCGCCCTGCTGGGGCTGCGGGAGCCGGAGGAGACGAGGACCCGCATGGGGGACCGCGACGGGGTCGAGATGGACCTCGTCACCCACGACCTGCGGAAGTTCGTCCGGCTGATGCTGCGGCGCAACGGCTACGTCCTCGAACAGCTCACCTCACCGCTGGTCGTCCACACCACCGACGCCCACGCCGAGCTGCGCGCCCTCGTGCCGGGCGTGCTCACCTCGCACCACGCCCACCACTACCGGGGATTCGCCGGCACGCAGTGGCGGCTCTTCGAGAAGAGCGGCGAGCTCAAGCCGCTGCTGTACACCTACCGGGCGCTGCTGACCGGCATCCATCTCATGCGCTCGGGCGACATCCAGGCCCACCTTCCCACGCTGGCGGCCGAGGTGCCCGAGGCACCCGCGCGGCTCGACGGGCTCGTCGCGGCCAAGGCGGATGCCGAGCACGGGGCCGCCGACGTGGCCGTGACGGACGTACGGACGGAGGTGGAGCGGCTCCACGGCGTGCTCGACGCCGCGCAGGCCGCGTCAGGACTGCCGGACGAGGTCGGTGCCTTCACCGCCCTGGAGGACTTCGTCGTCCGGTCCCGGCGGGAGCTCGCGGAGGGCTGAGGCGCGGCGGGCGCGGGTCAGGAAGTCCTCGACGCGGGGCTGGTCCGGGGCGTCGGGGAGGGGGCTGGTGGAGTGGGCGCGGTCGGACTCGTCCTGGAGGCGGTTCATCCAGGACTCCACCTCCGGCCACGACACCTCGCCGCGCTTCACCGCGAGCAGGCGCTCCCGCTCCTCGGTCACGTCGATCCGCAGCTCCCCGCTGCGCAGCAGGTCCCGGCAGCTGGTCAGCAGGCGCAGCAGGTGCATCGCGTGCTTCCAGCGGGGCGCGCCGTACTGGCGGACGTCGGCCTCCAGCTTGCGGCGCTGGCCTTCGGCGTACCGGACGAAGGTGGTGTGCGAGCGGCGCGAGAGGAACGCGTCGCGGAGCGAGAGCAGTTCGCGGCCGGTGGCGTCGGCGTGCTCGACGATGGGGGAGTGCAGGCACTCCAGGACGTTCGGGTTGTTGCGCAGCGCCAGCTCGCAGAAGCGTTCCAGCTCCCAGCTGAACTGCTCGTCGGCCGGGCCCTCCACGTGCGCCGGCGGCTTGTCGAAGCGCCAGAACAGCGACGTCGGGGCGAGGTACACGCCCCGGCGGTCGGTGTCGCTGTCCTCGGTCGCCAGGCCGAACGCGCGCGACCCCATCACACAGGAGTAGATCGTGTGGTCGCGCACCAGTTCCTCGGGATTCATGCGCGCCAGACTAGGCCAGGGTGATCGTTCCCGACGAGACGTCGATCTGCTCGGCCGGCAGCGGGCGGGGCGCCGGGCCCGCCGCCACGGAGCCGTCGGCGACGCGGTACCTGGATCCGTGGCACGGGCAGTCGATCGTGCCGTCGGCCACCTTGTCCACGAGACAGCCCTGGTGCGTGCAGACCGCCGAGAAGGCCCTGAACTCGCCCTGTGCGGGCTGGGTGACCACGACCTTCGCGTCCTTGAAGACCCTGCCGCCGCCGACCGGGATGTCGGAGGTCCTCGCGAGCGCCGGGCGGCCGGAGGAGGCGGAGGCGGCGGGCGGGGAGGCCGCCGCGGACGACGGCGCCGTCGGCGGCGCGGTCCCGTCGTTCGGCGCGGGGCTCTCCTCCGTACCGCCCGATCCGTCCTCGCCGCAGCCGGTGACCAGGACCGTACCGGCGAGGAGGGCCGCACGGCGGGACAGGCGGGACAGGCGGGGCAGGCGGAGCGGGGCGTCAGCGGTCATGGCGACCAGCTTGGCCAGCGCCCCCGCCCGCGCGCCGCGACACGCCTACGCCCAGGGCGTCAGCTCCCTCGCCCGGCCGTCCGCGTCCCGCCGCACCTCCAGGACCGCCGTCACCGCGGCCCGCTCCAGCGGCCCGTACACGTGCGGGAAGAGCATGTCCTCCGAGCCCTCCCAGCGGACCTCGCCGCCCAGCCGCGACTCGTCGAGCACCAGGACGAGCAGCGGGCCGGGTACGTCGCGGTAGTGGGCGTCGGCGATGGCGAGGGCCGTGGTCTCGTCCGGCGAGCAGTGGACGAAGCCCTCGGCGGCGAGGGAGGGCGGGGCGTAGGGGAGGCCGGGGTCGGCGGACCATTCGTCCAGGGGTACGACGTGCAGCAGCATGCCGACAGTTGTACCGCCGCAGCGTGCGGCCGCGCCCGCTCGTGCTCACCGCGTCCGCCTACCCCGGGTGGCGGAAGATCCCGTCATGGGTGAGATTGGCCGTGTTTCGCACCGCGGAAGACCCCGGGAAGACGGGAAGCGGAAGACCCCGGAAAGACGGGAAACGGACCGGCAGGAAGAAGGGCGCGATCATGGCGGGCAACGATCTCGGCAGTCTGCTCGGCGGACTCCTCGGCAGCGGCGGCGGGCAGGGCGGCGCCCGAGGCGGCGACATCCTCGGCAGCCTGCTCGGCGCGCTGACGGCCGGCAGGAGCGGCGGCGCGGCCGCGGGCGCCGACGGCTCCGGCCCGCTCGGCGGACTCCTCGACATGCTCACGAGGTCCGGGCTCGCCGACCAGGCCCAGTCCTGGCTCGGCACCGGCGACAACCAGCCCGTCACCGGCACCCAGATCGCCCGGGCCCTCCCCGACGACACCCTGCGGAAGGTCGCCGCCGAGACCGGTGTGAGCCCGGACCAGGCGGCCGACGAGATCGCCCGGACCCTGCCGCAGGTCGTCGACAAGCTCAGCCCGGCCGGTTCGCTGCCCGAGAGCGGCTCCCTGGCGGACCTCATCCGGCAGCAGAACCTCTGACGCCCCGCGCATTCCGGGGCCCGTCTCGCAGGGCGGGCGCCACGACGGCGGCTCCGGACGGCTGACTAGGCTGGCCGGAGCACCGACGCAGGCGACGAAGGAGTGACGAGGTGGCGGTACGAGCGGTCCGAGGCGCCGTCCAGCTGGAGCGGGACGAGGCCGGGCACATGCACGAGCAGGTCGAGGAGCTGCTCACCGCCGTGCTCGAACGCAACGGACTGACCGCCGACGACCTCATCAGCATCTGGTTCACGGCCACACCCGATCTGCACAGTGACTTCCCGGCCGCGGCCGCCCGCCGCACCGGGATCGTCGACGTCCCCCTGATCTGCGCCCAGGAGCTCGACATCGAAGGTGCGATGCCGAGGGTCGTACGGCTCCTCGCACACGTCGAGTCGGAACTGCCCAAGTCCCGGATCGCGCACGTCTACCTCGGTGCCGCGGCCGCCCTGCGCAAGGACATCGCCCAGTGAGAACCGCGCTCGTCATCGGAACCGGCCTGATCGGCACCTCCGCCGCACTCGCCCTCGCCGGACGGGGCGTCACCGTCCACCTCCGCGACCACGACCCGGCCCGGGCCCGTACCGCCGCCGCGCTCGGCGCCGGCACGGACGCGGCGCCCGAGGGGCCGGTGGACCTGGTGATCGTCGCCGTACCGCCCGCGCACGTCGCCGGCACCCTCGCCGAGGCGATCGGCGCCGGGCTCGGCCGCGGCTACCTCGACGTGGCCAGCGTCAAGGGCGGTCCGAAGCGGGAGCTGCAGGAGCTGGGGCTCGACCTCACCGCGTACATCGGAACCCACCCGATGTCCGGCAAGGAGCGCTCCGGCCCGCTGGCCGCCACCGCCGACCTCTTCGAGGGCCGGCCGTGGGTCCTCACCCCGACCCGGGACACCGACACCGAGGTCCTCAACCTGGCCCTGGAACTGGTCGCCCTCTGCCGCGCCGTCCCGGTCGTCATGGACGCCGACGCCCACGACCGCGCGGTCGCGCTGGTCTCGCACACCCCGCAGCTCGTCTCGTCCATGGTGGCGGCGCGCCTCGAGAGCGCGGACGAGACGGCGGTACGGCTCTGCGGGCAGGGCATCCGCGACGTGACCCGGATCGCCGCCTCCGACCCGCGCATGTGGGTCGAGATCCTCTCCGCCAACCCCGGACCCGTCGCCGACGTCCTCGCGGGCGTGGCCGCCGACCTGGACGAGACGGTACGGGCGCTGCGCTCGCTCCAGTCCGGAGACGAGGCCGAGCGGCGCGCGGGCGCCTCCGACGTGGAGGACGTCCTGCGGCGCGGCAACGCCGGCCGCGCCCGCGTCCCCGGCAAGCACGGCGCCGCCCCGACGGCGTACGAGACGGTCGCCGTGCTCATCAGCGACCAGCCGGGCGAGCTGGCCCGGATCTTCGCCGACGCGGGCCGTGCGGGCGTCAACATCGAGGACGTCCGCATCGAGCACGCGACCGGCCAGCAGGCGGGCCTGGTCCAGCTCATGGTCGAGCCCTCCGCGGCCCCGGCCCTGAGCGAGGCCCTGCGCGAGCGCGGCTGGGCCCTGCGGACGAGCTGACGCCCCCGGGGGCTTCCACGGGCCCGGGCGCTTCCATGGGCATGGGGGACGGCCCCGTCGGACGGAGACCGGCGCAGCCGCCCGAAGCCCGTGAGGCCCCTCGGGGCCGAGCGGTGCGGGGGCGGCGGTGCATGATCCAGCCCGCTGGGCCGAACGGGTGCGGGGGACTCGGTAACCTTGTGGAGTCCCCCGTACATCCGCCGGGGGCTGCCGCTCACCCAGGAAGGCGTTCCCCACCGTGGAAACCGTGATCGTCGCCATCGACGGCCCCTCCGGCACGGGCAAGTCGAGCACCTCGAAGGCGGTTGCCGCCAAGCTGGGGCTGAGCTACCTCGACACCGGGGCCCAGTACCGGGCCATCACCTGGTGGATGATCAGCAACGGCGTCGACGTCACCGACGCCGACGCGGTCGCCAACGCCGCCGCCAAGCCCGTCATCGTCTCCGGCACCGACCCGGCCCGGCCCACCATCACGGTGGACGGCGTCGACGCCGCCGGCCCCATCCGTACCGAGGAGGTCACCTCCAAGGTCAGCGCCGTCAGCGCCGTCCCCGAGGTGCGGACCCTCATCACGGAGCTCCAGCGGTCCATCGCCCGCAACGCCGAGCACGGCATCGTCGTCGAGGGCCGGGACATCGGCACCACCGTCCTGCCCGACGCCGACCTCAAGATCTTCCTCACCGCCTCTCCCGAGGCCCGCGCCGCCCGCCGCTCCGGCGAGCTCAAGGGCGTCGACGTCCACGCGACCAAGCAGGCCCTGATCAAGCGGGACGCGGCCGACTCCAGCCGCAAGACCTCCCCGCTCGCCAAGGCCGGCGACGCCGTCGAGGTCGACACCACCGACCTCACCCTCGACCAGGTCATCGAGTGCGTCGTGACGCTGGTGGAGGAGAAGAGGGCCGCCGAGTGACCAAGCCCTCACCGAAGGGCGCCGCCGTCGGCCGCCGCATCGGCATCGGCCTGATGTACGGCTTCTGGAAGCCGCGCGTGCTCGGCGCCTGGCGGGTCCCGGCCACCGGCCCCGTCATCCTCGCCGTCAACCACGCGCACAACATCGACGGCCCCATGCTCATGGGCACCGCCCCGCGGCCCGTGCACTTCCTCATCAAGAAGGAAGCGTTCGTCGGCCCGCTGGGCGCCTTCCTGGAAGGCATCGGGCAGCTCAAGGTGGACCGGGACTCCACCGACCGGACCGCGATAGGCAACGCCCTCGCGGTCCTCGAGCACGGCGGCGTCCTCGGGATCTTCCCCGAGGGCACCCGCGGCGAGGGCGACTTCGCCTCGCTCCGCGCCGGCCTCGCCTACTTCGCCGTCCGCAGCGGCGCCCCGATCGTCCCGGTCGCCGTGCTGGGAAGCACGGACGCCCCCGGACGGTTGGTCAAGGGGCTGCCCCGGCTGCGCAGCCGGGTCGACATCGTCTTCGGCGACCCGTTCGAGGCCGGTGACGGCAGCGGCCGGCGCACCCGCAAGGCGCTGGACGAGGCGACGTTCCGCATCCAGGAACGGCTCACCGACCACCTGAAAAACGCCAGGCGCCTCACCGGACGCTGAGCGACACTCTCAGTAGTGGGCCTCGGGCACACGCCGTCGAGGACCCACCGACCACGAATGATCAAGGAACGGACTTCATGAACGACCAGCACGACCACGGGGCACTTGGCGACGCCGAGTACGCGGAGTTCATGGAGCTCGCCGCGGAAGAGGGCTTCGACCTCGAGGACGTCGAAGGCGCGATCGAGGAGGCCGGTCACGGCCCGCTGCCCGTCCTCGCCGTCGTCGGCCGCCCGAACGTCGGCAAGTCGACCCTGGTGAACCGCATCATCGGCCGCCGCGAGGCCGTCGTCGAGGACCGCCCGGGCGTCACCCGCGACCGCGTCACCTACGAGGCCGAGTGGGCCGGCCGCCGCTTCAAGGTCGTCGACACCGGCGGCTGGGAGCAGGACGTCCTCGGCATCGACGCCTCCGTCGCCGCCCAGGCGGAGTACGCCATCGAGGCCGCCGACGCGTGCCTCTTCGTCGTCGACGCCACCGTCGGCGCCACCGACACCGACGAGGCCGTCGTCAAGCTGCTCCGCCGCGCCGGCAAGCCGGTCGTCCTCGCCGCCAACAAGGTCGACGGCCCCTCCGGCGAGGCCGACGCCGCCATGCTGTGGTCCCTCGGCCTCGGCGAGCCCTTCCCGGTCTCCTCGCTGCACGGCCGCGGCACCGGCGACCTCCTCGACGAGGTCCTCAAGGCCCTGCCCGAGGCCCCGGAGCAGCGGTTCGGCAACGCCGTCGGCGGCCCGCGCCGCATCGCCCTCATCGGCCGCCCGAACGTCGGCAAGTCCTCCCTCCTCAACAAGGTCGCCGGCGAGGAGCGGGTCGTCGTCAACGAGCTGGCCGGCACCACCCGCGACCCGGTCGACGAGCTGATCGAGCTCGGCGGCAAGACCTGGAAGTTCGTGGACACCGCGGGCATCCGCAAGAAGGTCCACCTCCAGGAAGGCGCGGACTACTACGCCTCGCTGCGCACCGCCGCCGCCGTCGAGAAGGCGGAGGTGGCCGTCATCCTCATCGACACCACCGACCACATCTCGGTCCAGGACCAGCGCATCATCACGATGGCGGTCGAGTCGGGCCGCGCCATCGTCATCGCCTACAACAAGTGGGACGAGCTGGACGAGGAGCGGCGCTACTACCTGGAGCGCGAGATCGAGACCGAGATGCAGCAGGTCTCCTGGGCGCCCCGGGTCAACGTCTCCGCCAAGACCGGCCGCCACATGGACAAGCTGGTCCCGGCCATCGAGACCGCCCTCGCCGGCTGGGAGACCCGCGTCCCCACCGGCCGGCTCAACGCCTTCCTCGGCGAGCTGGTCGCCGCCCACCCGCACCCGATCCGCGGCGGCAAGCAGCCGCGCATCCTCTTCGGCACGCAGGCGGGCACCAAGCCGCCGCGCTTCGTGCTCTTCGCCTCCGGCTTCCTGGAGGCCGGCTACCGCCGCTTCATCGAGCGCCGCCTCCGCGAGGAGTTCGGCTTCGAGGGCACCCCGATCCACATCTCGGTGCGGGTGCGCGAGAAGCGCGGCAAGAAGAAGTAACGCGGCGCGGGAGCCGCGTCGGCGGCAGCAGCCGCAGACGGCCGAGGGC
>NZ_JBHXFE010000077.1:0-14279 GCF_042722475.1 Streptomyces sp. NPDC127092 | reverse complement strand
GGCCGCCGGGCCGGAGGCGGGCCGCCCCGCAGCGGGCCGCCTCCGGTCGGGGCTCAGGTGATCTTGCGGTGGACGTTCTCCTGCGTCGACGGGCCGGGGGTGGTGTCCGCGATCCAGGGGCCGTCGTCGCTGGGGTCGAGGATGCCTTCCTCCAGCCAGGTGTACGAGCCCGCCAGGACGCCGTCGACGACCTTGCGGTCCAGGTCGTCGGTGTTGGACCAGAGGCGGCCGAAGAGCTCCGCGATCCGGAGCCGGGCCTGGCGGCAGAAGGCGTCCGCGAGCTGGTGGGCCTCGCGGCCGTGGGCGCCGGTGGTGCGGAGGAGTTCGGCGCGCACGCAGACGGCGGCCATGGCGAAGAGTTCGGCGCCGATGTCGACGATCCGGCCGAGGAAGGCCTGCTTGAGCTCCATCTTCCCCTGCCAGCGGGACATGGCGTAGAAGGTGGAGCGGGCGAGCTTGCGGCTGGTGCGCTCGACGTACCGCAGGTGGGTGGCGAGCTCCCCGAACTCCGCGTACGCGCCCGGGAGCTGTCCCTGGCCTGCGACGAGTCGCGGCAGCCAGCGTGCGTAGAAGCCGCCGGCCCGGGCGCCCGCCCTCGCCTTGTCCGCGAGCGGCTTGTCGGGGTCGATGATGTCGCCGGCGACGGCGAGGTGGGCGTCGACGGCCTCGCGGGCGATCAGCAGGTGCATGATCTCGGTGGAGCCCTCGAAGATCCGGTTGATGCGGAGGTCGCGCAGGACCTGCTCGGCGGGGACGGCGCGCTCGCCGCGGGCGGCGAGCGAGTCGGCGGTCTCGTAGCCGCGGCCGCCGCGGATCTGGACGAGTTCGTCGGCGATCTTCCAGGCCATCTCGGAGCCGTACAGCTTGGCGAGGGCGGCCTCGATGCGGATGTCGTTGCGGTCCTCGTCGGCCATCTGGGAGGCGAGGTCGACGACCGCCTCCAGGGCGAAGGCGGTGGCGGCGATGAAGGAGATCTTGGTGCCGACGGCCTCGTGCCGGGCGACCGGCTTGCCCCACTGCTCGCGTTCGGCGGCCCATTCGCGGGCGATCTTCAGACACCACTTGCCGGCGCCCGCGCAGGCGGCGGGCAGGGAGAGCCGGCCGGTGTTGAGGGTGGTCAGCGCGATCTTGAGGCCGGCGCCCTCGGGGCCGATGCGGTTCGCGGCGGGGACCCGCACCTGGTGGAAGCGGGTGACCCCGTTCTCCAGGCCGCGCAGGCCCATGAACGCGTTGCGGTGCTCGACGGTGATGCCGGGCGAGTCGCCCTCGACGACGAAGGCCGTGATCCCGCCCTTGTGGCCTTCGGAGGCGGGCACGCGGGCCATGACGACGAGGAGGTCGGCGACGACGCCGTTCGTCGTCCACAGCTTCACGCCGTCCAGGACGTACGTGTCGTCGCCGTCGGGCACGGCCGTGGTGGCGAGCCGGGCCGGGTCGGAGCCGACGTCGGGCTCGGTGAGCAGGAAGGCGGAGATGTCGCTGCGGGCGAGCCGGGGCAGGAAGGCGTCCTTCTGCTCCTGCGTGCCGAAGATCTTCAGCGGCTGCGGTACGCCGATCGACTGATGGGCGGAGAGCAGCGCGCCGAGCGCGGGGCTCACCGAGCCGACCAGGGCGAGGGCGCGGTTGTAGTACAGCTGGGTGAGGCCGAGCCCGCCGTACTTCGGGTCGATCTTCATGCCGAGCGCGCCGAGTTCCTTGAGGCCGCGCACGGTCTCGTCCGGGATGCGGGCCTCGCGCTCGATGCGGGCGCCGTCGACCTCGGTCTCGCAGAAGGCCCGCAGCTTGGCGAGGAAGGCCTCGCCGCGCCGTACGTCCTCGTCGGCGGGCATCGGGTGCGGATGGATGAGGTCCAGGCGGAAGCGTCCGAGGAAGAGTTCCTTCGCGAAGCTCGGCTTGTGCCAGTCCTGCTGGCGGGCCGCCTCGGCGACCTGCCGGGCCTCGCGTTCGGTCACCTTGGGCGGCCGCTGGGTGGGTGCGGACATGAGGAGCTCACCTCGCCGCTCGTCGGGAGCCTGATCGGCCTGGCGTCACGCAGGTGCTACTCGTCCGTCGTACCCGATATCGGTGGGTTCGGAAAGACGGAGGGAGCGTTCGCGGGACGTCCTCCCGACGACCGGGGCCGCGGCGAGATCCGCAACCATGCTCCGGATCTTGTCCGACGCTCCTGCGAGGGATCGTCGCCCAGGTGCCCCACCCGGCCCCCAAGACCTGTCCCCTTATCCGTGGCCCTCGCAATGCGCCCGGGCCCCCTGGGTGGACGCCGTGAAATATCGGGTGTGAACTGTATCCGGGGGCGGAGGTGGGTTCGGTGAAGGGTCTCCCGTTCCAGCTCGAAATTATTGAAGCCGACACCAACTGGATCGTGTCGTGCGCTTCCGAATGCGGCGAAGCGCTGATCCGCGTGCCGGCACCCTATTCCGAGACCGAACTCCAGTCCACCCTTTCCCGGGTGGAGCTTGCGCTGGCCAAGTCGTACAGCTCCCTGCTCGTGCGCGGCGCTCCCGCCGAGGAAAGACCGGTCCGGGAATTTGGCGAACGACTCACACAAACTCTCTTCCGGAACGATATTCTCCTCCAGTTCGACCTGTGCCGCCGCGAGGCGCGAAAGCAGGGCGTTCCGGTGCGGATCCTGCTGCGCACGAACGGCCCGCATATTGCATCCATTCCGTGGGAATACCTCGTTGATCCGTCCCGCGATGACTACCTCGCGCTACGCGTCCCCATCGTCCGGTACCTGCGGCTGATGAACCCGGTACCCCCGTTGCCCCTGACCCTGCCGTTGCGCGTACTGGGCATCTCGGCGAATCCGCGCGATCTTCCCCTGCTGGACGGAAAGGGGGAGGAGCGGCAGATATCGCAGGCACTCGAGCAGTGCAGCTCGGACAACGTGGACGTCCACTGGCTCCCCGGGGATCAATGGCAGGATCTGGCGAAGGAGCTGCGGTTCGGTTCGTGGCACGTCCTGCACTGCGTCAGCCACGGCGGATTCGACGAGGAAAGGAATGCCGGATACATCCAGTTGTCCGGTGCCGACGGGACTGCCAAGAAGATATATGCCAGTGATTTCGAGAGACTGATCGCGGACAGCCCTAATCTGCGTCTCATCGTACTGAATTCCTGTGAATCCGCGGTCAGCGGGTCCGAGGACGTCTTCGCGGGCACCGCCGCCAATCTCGTACGTGCGGGCGTTCCGGCAGTGGTCGCCATGCAGTACGAGATCACCGACAGGGCCGCCCTCGTCTTCGCCTCCTCGTTCTACGAGCGGATCGCCGCAGGCGTTCCGGTCGACCGGGCGGTGACCCTCGCGCGTGAAGACGTGAAGATGAACCTGGACAGCCTCGAGTGGGCCACTCCCGTGCTGTTCCTCGCATCCGATGAAACCCGGATCTTCTCGCTGCCGGACGCACCGCCGAGCGCACAGGGCCCGCAACCGCGGATTACGGTGAACGTGCCACCGCCCCCCGCGCCGCCGCCCCCCAGGCGAACACCCCGCCTCTTCCACCGGACTCTGCTCGCGGAGATCGGTCCGTGCAGTGACCTGGCGCTCGGACCGTTCGGCCTCCTTGCCGCCGCGTGTGGTGACGGCGTGGTACGCATCGTGGACGGAGACCACGGCGGGCTGGTCACGCAGTGCCTGCCCGTGCAGCGTGAAAACCCGGTCCGTGTGGCCTGGGGCCCTTGGCGACGGCATGTGGCCAGTCGGCACAACGACGGCACGGTGGTCGTGTGGGACCTCCAGACCGCCACACCGGTACGCGTGATGAACATGGACGGAGCGGGCGATGCTGTGGCGATCAGTTCGGACGGCCACTGGCTCGCGGCGACCGTCCGGGACCGCATCTACATCTACAACGCGTGGGGTGCCCGGGTGCGGGATCTGGCGGCGTGGCCGGGGAAGGAGCCCAAAGCCTGGCAGCGCAAGGGCGGCCGGGGCAGGCTCGGTCCCCTTCGTTTCGCGCCGGGTGACCGGCACGTGGTCGTGACAACCGGCGACGGGATGGTACGCCAGTTGGACGTGCGCGGGCAGCCGGTGATGACCTGGGCGCATGCCCACCCCGTAATCTGCCTCGCGCTCACCGAACACGTCCTCGCCACCGGCTGCACGGACGGCAGGGTCCGCCTCTGGTCCTGGGACGGCCGTCTCCTCCGGTGCACGGAGTACGGGCGCCAACCCTCCCATCTGGCCTTCTCCGCCGGCTCCTCGGCACTCGCCATCTCCGACGACGAGGGAACGGTCACCCTGTGGGACCTGAAGACGGGCGAGTTGACCATCGCGGCGAAGCTGCCGCACCGGCTCGCAGGGCTGGCCTTCCTCGACGGTGAAAAAGGCCTGGTGACGGGTACCAGGGCGGGTGCCGTCGAGCGCTGGACGCTATCCCACCGGGGATAGAGGGAGAAAGTCATGGCACATCCCGAGGTCGAGATCTTCTGGCCATCATCGCTCCCCGCCGCCCCGGCTCTGGAAGGGCAGGATGCACTGCGCGAAGCAGGGGTCCCCACCACCTGCATGCTGCGGCCCACCCGGAGAGGGGCGGCCGACATCGTTCTGGTCCTGGTGACGACCGCCGTCCTGCAGCCGTTCCTCAGCACCCTGTTCCAGCTCCTCGCCGAAGAGGCGCACAAGGGGTTGAAGACCTTCGTGGACCGACTTCTGGTAGGCCGCTCGGAAGGAGCGGAGGCGCCCGAGGGCGTGGTGTTCGAGTCGGCGACCGGCGGCCGGGTCACCTTCACTGCGGATCTGCCGGAACGGGCCTACGAGCAGGCGGTCCGTCTGGACGCCCGCGGCGACCGGTGGATCTGGGACTCCCGACGCGCGATGTGGACCCCTGCCTGAGGGGTACGGATCCAGAGAGGTGCACAGCCATGGCAGACCGACACCAACCTCCGCCTCACGACGACGACGAGAACTGGGGTCCGGAGACCCCTTGGCAGGAGCCGTTCATCGCACCGCAGCAGTCCCCGCCCTCGCAACCCCCGCCTCCTACGTCACCTCCACCTCGGGCGGAGGGTCACCAGCAGCAGTGGGGAACGGCACCCTACGGAGGCCGCGGGGGAGCGCCGAACTCCTACTTGACCCCGGCCATCCTCGTCACGCTCTTCTGCTTCCTGCCTACCGGGATCGCCGCCATCGTCTTCGCCTCACAGGTCCAGGGCAAGTGGACCGCGGGTGACTTCGCGGGAGCCGCCGAGTCGTCGCGGAAGGCGAGGCTCTACGTCATCGTGAGTGTCGTCGCCGGCTGCCTGGCGTGGGTGATCCTCCTGGCCATCGGCTTCGCCACTGATCCGGGCACGAACACCACGCCGACACCGTGACATCGCCACGCCTCCGGGCCTTCGGGCCGGCTCCCCGGGCTTCGATGCGGAAGACCGTCCGTGACGCCTGGCTGGGCGCGGCGATCTTCGCAGCGGTCGCCGTCGTCGTGGCGCTCGTGGACCCCACCCGGCCAGGACGGTTCCCGAGCTGTCCGTTCCACTCCCTCACGGGCCTCGACTGTCCGGGCTGCGGCAGTCTGCGCGCACTCCATCAGCTCACTCACGCCCATCTGACAGCAGCGGCCGATTACAACCTGCTGTTGGTCGCGTTCTTGCCGTGCGCCGCGGTCGTCTGGCTGCGCGCCGTCACCGGCAGGAGCGGCCGGAAAGGCGCCCCCCGGCGGTGGGCGCCGCGCATGGCCCTCGTCGTGGTCGTCCTCTGGACGGTGCTGCGCAACCTTCCCGTCTTCGGGGGAGTGCTGGCCGCTTGACTTTCGCGGACGCCCACAGGCCCCGACCACGCCTTCCGGGCCCGCGCTGACAGCGGGCGAGCCGCGTCCCGGCAGCGCCTGCTCCGCACCCGGTTCCCGTGAGTGCACAAGAACAGGCCACACGTGCGAGCAGGTCATGAGGGGACAAAAGGGCGGTCCGAGCCCCCGCACAGTGGGCTCGGACCGCCGGTCTCGCGTGTACGGACGCGTTGGTCCGTACGGGTTGCCTAGAGCGCCAGGCCCGTCAGGACCAGGACGCGCTCGTAGGTGTAGTCGTCCATCGCGTACCTGACGCCCTCGCGGCCGACGCCGGAGCGCTTGGCGCCGCCGTACGGCATCTGGTCGGCGCGGTACGAGGGGACGTCGCCGACGATCACGCCGCCGACCTCGAGGGCGCGGTGGGCGCGGAAGGCGGCCTGGAGGTCGTGGGTGAAGACGCCGGCCTGGAGGCCGAAGTCGGAGTCGTTGACCGCGGCGAAGGCCTCGGCCTCGCCGTCGGCCTTGGCGACGGTCAGGACCGGGCCGAAGACCTCGGCGCGGGCCAGGGTGACGTCGGCCGGGAGGTCGGTGAGGACGGTCGGGGCGTAGGTGGCGCCCTCACGCTTGCCGCCGGCGAGCAGCTTGGCGCCGGCCGCGACGGCCTCGTCGACCCAGGCCTCGACGCGCTTGGCGGCGTTCTCGTCGACGAGCGGGCCGACGTCGGTGGCGTCGTCCGCCGGGTCACCGGTGACCTGGGCCTCGACCGCGGCGACGATCTTCGGCAGCAGGCGGTCGTAGACGGAGGCGTCGGCGATCACGCGCTGCACGGAGATGCAGGACTGGCCGCCCTGGTAGTTGGAGAAGGTCGCAATGCGGCTCGCGGCCCAGTCCAGGTCGGCCTCGGAGGACCAGTCCGGGAGGACGACGGCGGCGGCGTTGCCGCCGAGCTCCAGGGTGCAGTGCTTGTGGGGCACGGACTCCTGGATGGCGTAGCCGACCTTGTCGGAGCCGGTGAAGGAGATGACCGGGAGGCGCTCGTCCTGGACGAGGGCGGGCATGCGGTCGTTCGGCACGGTGAGGATCGACCAGGAGCCGGCCGGCAGGTCGGTCTCGGCCAGCAGCTCGCCCAGGATCAGGGAGGAGATCGGGGTGGACGGGGCCGGCTTGAGGATGATCGGGGCGCCGACGGCGATGGCCGGGGCGACCTTGTGGGCGCTGAGGTTCAGCGGGAAGTTGAACGGCGCGATGCCGAGGACGACGCCCTTGGGGATGCGGCGGGTCAGCGCGAGCCGGCCGGCGCCGCCGGCCTCGGTGTCGAGGCGCTGGGCCTCGCCGGCGTTCCAGCGGCGGGCCTCCTCCGCGGCGAACCGGAAGACGGAGACGGCACGGCCGACCTCGCCGCGGGCCCACTTGATCGGCTTGCCGTTCTCGGCGGAGATGACCTGGGCGATCTCCTCGGTGCGCTCGGCGAGCCGCTTCGACACGTGGTCGAGGGCGGCGGCGCGGACGTGCGCCGGGGTGGCGGCGAACTCGTCGACGACGGCGTGCGCGGCGGCGACGGCCTCCTCGACCTGGGCCTCGGTGGGCACGCTGACCTTGCCGACCAGACGTCCGTCGTACGAGTTCGTGACGTCGAAGGTGGCCTCGCCGGTGGCCTCGCGGCCGGCGAGCCAGAAGGCGTGGGTGGTCGTCATCGCGTACCGGCCCTTTCCGTTTCGGTGCATCGCTGGAGGGTGCGAGGGGGGTGCTCTCGCGCTCTTGTGACACGTTAGGGCGAAGCGGGCGAGCGGGGGCTTGTCCGGTGTGGAGTGGTGGCCGGGAACTCCTGTCCGCTTTGGCGGAAGCGGCCCGGGGCGGCGCCGGCCGCCGGGCGGCCGGGACCCGCTGGAGCACTGGTAACGGGCCACCGGGCCCGGTACGCGGCGGTGCGCGGGTCGTCAGGTGCGGTACGCCGGGTCGTACGCCCGCGTCACCAGGTGCGGTAGGCGGAGAAGGGGCGCTGCCCGCCCTGGCTCCAGCGGGCGGCGATCCAGAGGTCCTCGTGCCGGAAGAGACCCGCGAGCTCCTCGTTGCCGTCGTCGGTGTCGCGGTCGAAGGTGCGCCGGTCGACCTCCTCGCCGGTGGCCGCGTCGAAGACGTAGAGCTCGTCGAGGCCCTTCCGCGAGCGGGTGAAGACCGAGACGCGGCCGCCGCCCGCGTGCATGGCCGTGGCCTCGCGCCAGGAGCCCCAGGACTCGGAGGTCCACAGCTCCTTGCCGGTGGCCGGGTCGACGGCGGTGACGCCGCTGCCGGAGCTGTCGAAGACCTTGCCGTCCGCGGCGGCTTGGGCGCCGCCGCCGAGCTGGAACTCGCCCTGGCGGCGGCCGTCCGCGCCGAAGCCGACGAAGGCGTGGAGGCCGTGCGGCACCGCGTCCTGGACCATGAGGACCGTCGGCTCGGCGGACAGGAAGGACACGACGGCCTTCGGGTCGACGGGCCGCCGGGCGCCGAGCGCCGTGGTCCACAGCTCCTTGCCGGTGGCCGGGTCGAAAGCGGCCAGCTTCGCCTCGGTCGCGCACCGGAGGGCCGCCAGGACCCGCTCGGGTGCGACGGCCACCGCGCGCGGGACACAGCCCTCGGGCACGGCGGCCTTCCAGCGCGGGGCGCCGGTGCGCGGGTCGAAGGCGCGCAGCGCCCGGTCGCCCGGGAGGGCGGGCCGGGTGCGCCGGCCCGGGTCCTCGTCCCACTGCGCGTCCTCGTCACGGAGGACGGCGAGACCGGAGCCGGTGGCGAGGACGTCGGTGGCGTCCTCCGGGTCGGTGTCGCCCGGGGTGCGGGTGGTGCGCCACAGCTCACGGCCGGTTTTGAGGTCGATCGCGGCGACGGTGGCGCAGCCCTTGCCCGCCCGGCGGGCCTGGCCGCCCGCGCCCGGGTCCATGAGGCCGATCAGCGCGACCGCGTCGGCGGTGTCGCCGGTGGCCGCGCCGCCGCCGCTGGTGGCGCAGATCTCGGCCCGGCCGGGCACGGCGTACTCCCACCGGCGCGCGCCCGTCCGGGCGTCGAAGCCGGTGACGGCGTCGAAGCGGCTGCGGACGACGGTGTCGCCGACGAGCCAGGCCGCGTTGCCGTAAGGGGCGGCCGGCTTGTCGTACGGGGTGTCCCAGACGCGCTCCATGGAGTCGCCCGGCATGTGCCCGGTCTCGGAGGCCACGCAGGAGGCGAGCCCGCCGCCGAGGGCGAGCAGGACACCGAGGACCACCAGCCAGGCGACCAGCGGTCCCCGCGATCCCGCCGACGACCGCGCCGCGCCGCCCGTGCCTCGTGCCGCCATGCCGCTCTCCCCCGGTCGACGCTGTCGTGACCTCGTCAGCCTAGGCGACGGTCGATCACCCGCGGCGCTCGGTCGAGACGATGGCCCAGACGCCCGCGACCACGATCGCGCCGCCGAGTGCGATCGACCAGGTCAGGGACTCGTTCAGGATCAGGGCGCCGAGAGCGACGGCGACGACCGGGTTGACGTAGGCGTAGGTCGCGACGAGCGAGACGGGCGCGGTCTGGAGGAGCCAGGCGTACGCCGTGAAGGCGATGAGCGAGCCGAAGACGATCAGGTAGCCGAGGGCGAACCAGGCGCTGCCCGGGACGGCCGCCAGGTCGAGGCCGTGCTGCTCGCCGCGGACCAGGCCGACGCCGAGGCCCGCGAGGCCGCCCGCGAGCATCTCGTACACGCTCGCGGTGAACGGGTTGGCGGGCATCGGGATCCGCGAGGAGGCGAAGGAGCCGACCGACCAGCTGAGGGCCGCGACGACGACGAGCAGGACGCCGCCGAGCTGCACCTCGCCGCTCAGTCCGGGCAGCGTCAGCACCGCGAGTCCGGCGAGCCCGAGCAGCACGCCGACGGTCCCGCCCAGGCTCGGGCGGTCGCCGGAGACCGCCTTGAGGACCACGACCCAGACCGGGACGACGGCGACCAGCAGCGCGGCGAGCCCGGACGGCACGGACGTCTCGGCGAGGACGACGAGCCCGTTGCCGCCGAGGATCAGCAGCAGGCCGACGGCGACCGCGGAGGCCAGCTGCCGCGGGCTCACCTTGAGCGCGGCCGGACCCTGCCGCCAGGCGATGACGCCGGCGAGCAGCACGGCGGCGGTGACGAAGCGGGTGCCCGCGGACAGGAACGGCGGCAGGTCGTGGACGACGACCCGGATGCCGAGGTACGTGGAACCCCAGACGACGTACACGATCCCGAGCGCCGCCCACACCGCGCCGGGGATCCGGCGGGCGGGGCGGTCGGAGGCGGAGGCGGCTGCGGAGGCGGGACCGGCTGACGGGGCGTCCGGGGCTTCGGGAGCCGTACCTGCGGCGGGGGTTGTCATGCCCAGGAGATTAGGCAGTCAGGGGCGCGCAGACCAACAATTCTGCCCGGGATCGGGCAGGCCGGGCCCACAACGGCGGCGACTCCCCGTCATTCCCCCTTCGTGAGCGGGCCCGTGCCGCCGTCGCCCGTCGCCTTCAGCGCCAGCCACAGCTCCATCCGCACGTCCGGGTCGTCGAGCGAGCGGCCGAGGATCTCCTCCACCCGGCGCATCCGGTAGCGCAGCGTGTGGCGGTGGACGCCCAGGTCGGCGGCGGCCGCGTCCCACTGGCCGTGGCGGGAGAGCCAGGCGCGGAGGGAGGCGACCAGGTCGCCGCGGCCGGTGGCGTCGTGTTCGTACAGGGCGCGCAGCAGGCCGTCGGCGAAGGCGCGGACCGCGTCGTCGGCGAGGAGCGGCAGGACGGAGCCGGCCGCCAGTTCCTCGTGCTCGACCAGGGCGCGGCCGCGCCGCCGGGCCACCGAGAGCGCCTGCTCGGCCTGCTTGTAGGCGGCGGCCGCGGCGATCGGGCCGGTCGGGGCCGAGAGCCCCACGACGAGGCCGGCCTCCTCCGCCTCGCGCGTGGCGAACGCCTCGCACGCGGTGACGACCGCTCCGCCGTCACCGGCCAGGACCACCAGCCGTTCCCCGCCCTCCGGGCCCTCCGGCACGGTCAGCACCGACTCGCCCGCGCGGGCGGCCGCGGCCTCCAGCGTCTCGGCGAGCGCCGTGAGCGGCGGCTCGCCCTCCTTCGGCTCGGCCGACGCGACGGGCTCGGCGATGAGCAGCCGGAACGGGGCGTCGAGCAGCCCGCCGTACAGGTCGCCCGCCACGGCCCGTGCGTGGTCCGGCTGGCCGGCGAGCAGCATCCGCAGCACCGCCGCGCCGAGCCGCTGTTCGGCGGCCTGGAGCGAGCGGGAGCGTTCCGTGGTGAGGGTGAGGAGGGCGATCGCCGAGTGCACGGCGTAGCGCTCGGCCGTGCCCAGCGGTGCGCCCGTGCCGACCGCGAGCGCCCCGCGGACCCGTCGCCCGGTGCCGAGGGACTGCAGCTCGACCCGGTCGTCGGTGCCGCCGACGACGGCGCTCGCGGGCGCGGGCCGCTCCCGGAGCCGTTCGACGTCGGGTGTGAGCCGGGCGGCCCGGCGCGCCGCCCACTCGGGCGCGACGGCGAGCACGGTGCCGGAGGTGTCGTACAGCGCGGCCCAGCCGTCCACGTGCGCCGCGAGCCGGGCGACGACGGCGTCGGGGCCCTCGGCGAGCGCGGCCCTGGTCAGCTCGCGCTGCGCCTCGAATCCGGCGGTCACGGCCCGGTACTGGTCGGCGGCGATGGCCGCGGAGACGGCCTTGCTGATGGCGAGGAACGGCGTCCGCCGCGGCACTTCGAGCAGCGGCAGGTGCTCCTCGCGAGCCGCTTCGAGCAGCGCCGCCGGGATGTCCTCGTAGTTGACTCCGACGGCGAAGCCGAGGCCGACGACACCGGCGCCGACCAGCCGCCGCACATAGCGCCGCATCGCCTCGGGGTCCTCGGCGTCGAGCGTGAGGGCGGTGGTGAGCAGCAGTTCGCCGCCCTCCATGTAGGGGACGGGGTCGGTGAGCTCGCTCACGTGCGCCCAGCGCACGGGGGTGTCGAGGCGGTCCTCACCGGCACGGACGGTGAGTTTGAGCGCCGAGTGCTGGACGAGCGAGGCGAGGGTGGGCGGCATTTGGGGACCGTCGGACCTTTGAGGTTCTGGGGAGGGAGGTGCGCGTCGGGGTGGGGGGTCGCGCGGATGGGGAGGCGGCCGCCCGTCGGGGGCGGCGTGTCCCTGATTCTGCCAGCCCGTACCGGGCCCCGCCCTCGCCCGTACGCCGCCGCCTCCTCCTGCCCCGGCCGGTCCCGCCCGCCGTCCTCAGCCGCGCAGGTCGACCAGGAGCGGCGGGGTGCGCTCGCCCTCGACGTGCGTGAGGGACAGGACGGCGTGGCCCGGCGGCACGGCGTGGGCGAGGTCGGAGGCGGACCAGCGCTCGCGCTCGACCTCGCGCACCGTCACCGCCTCCGTCGTCACGGCCTTGCCGGTCATCAGCTTGCGGAGGGCGTGGAAGGCCCGGGTCATCGGCTGGTCGGCGAAGACGGTGTGGTGGGCGACCTCGGTGGTCTCCACCCGTTCGGTGCCCCACGCCTCGGCGAAGGCCCGGCCGTCCCAGTTGGGGATGCCCGCGAAGGCCATCCGGCAGCCGACCACCGCGAGCAGCGGCCCGTGCAGCGCGGCCGGCACCTCCGCGAGGGTACGGAGGGCGAGGACGACGCCCGCGTTCTGCGGGCGCAGCCGCTGCAGGGCCCGCACGGTCCTGGGGGTGAGCGCGCCGGCCGCGTCGTCGAGCACCAGGCAGGCGAAGTGGCCGCGCGACGGGCGGTCCCGGTCCCGGTCCCGTACGACGGACTGGAACTGGGCGAGCAGCAGCCGGTTGAGGAGCCGGGCGGCCTCCTCGTGGGCGCCGTCGGGGAGGCCGATCCGCACCCGTACGGGGTGCTGGGCGACGGCCCGCAGCGAGAACGGGCGGCCGTCCGCGCCGCCGCCGAAGAACTCGGCGAACACCGGCCGGTCGAGCGCCGCGAGCCGGTCGGCGAGGACGGGGCCGAGGTCGGTCGCGGTGCCGACCTGGCGGATCCGGGACTCCAGCTCGCGCCGCATCGCTTGGGCGGCGGCGTCCTCGGGCAGCAGGTCGAGCAGGGTGCGCAGGGTCTCGGGCCGGGCCTCCAGGAGCTCGCGGAGCACCGGGACGGTGGGGAAGCGGTCGTGAGCGGCCCGGTACGGGCCGATGAGCTGGGCGAGGACGGTGGCCGCGCGGCGGGTCTCCACGCCCTCCATGTCGCCGACGAGTCCTTCGGCGAGGAAGGCGGCGGCCTCGTCGGGGTCGGTCGCCCCGGCGTAGAGGTCGAGGTCGTACGGAGAGGACGGGTCGCCGAGCCGGATCACGACGTCGTAGGCCCCGTCGGGGCCGAGCGGCGCGCCGGCCGCGGCGACGGCGACGACGGAGCAGCCGCCCGCGAGGGCCTGGAGGGTGAGCGACTCGACGACCGGGGCGACGAGGGAGCGGGTCTTGCCGGATCCGGACGGACCGACGGCGAGCAGCGAGGTGGCGAGGAGCCCGGGGTCGAGGGCGAGACCGGCCTGGTGGTAGTCGCGGGGAGTGCGCTCGCCGGCCGGGTACCGCCCGACGCGGACCTGGCCGAGGAGCAGGTCGTGCGTGGCCGCCCGGCCGGGCAGGTCGCGGTCGCCGGACGGGTGGCCGCCCGCGGCCGGCCCGTCGCGGAGCAGCTTCCCGACCAGGGCGGTGCGGCGCACGGCGTCGTGGCGGGTGTCCTGCCAGGCGCGCCGGACGCGGGCGCAGTCGACGTCGTTCATCCGGCCGTCGGCGACGGCGGCGGCGAGCAGGTCCGCGGCCTGCGCCTCGCCCGCCTCGCGGAGCTCGGGCCACTGGGAGCGGGGGACGACGGGCCCGGCGGGCGCGGCGGGCGCGGCCTGGGCGGCGGCGGACGCCGCGGTACGGGCGCGCCGGGCGCGGACGAGGCCCTTCCAGTCGCCGAGCCGGGCGAACGGCCACAGGACGAGGAGGGTGATCAGCGTGTAGAGGGTGTAGACGACGAACGGTGAGGTGAACACGTCGAACCCGCCGGTGAGCAGGGCGACGAGCGCGAGCGCGGGCGACACGACGGGCAGCGGGTCCCAGTCGAGGCCGAAGGCCTCGGGCCAGACGAGGACGAGGGTGCCGAGGGCCATGGCGCCCGCGAGTGCGGCGCGGGTGCCGGGGCGGAACCGGCCGACGTAGTGCCGGACGATCGTGCGCCAGGAGCCGAGGAAGCCGATGGCGGCCACGAGGACGAGGAGGAACACGCCGTCGTACATGGCGCGGGCCGCCTGGCCGTGCCAGTCCACGGGAGCGGTGGTGGCCGGGTACCACCATTCCCTCGGCGTGAGCAGCCAGAGGAACTCGGGCTTGTACGGGAAGACCTCGGAGCGCCAGGCGGACCAGGCGAGCAGTCCGATGGCCACCGGGATCAGCATCCCGGCGATGGTGACCGGCGCGAGCCGTTCGGGCCCCTCGGGGCCGGGCGGCACGTGCCGGAACCGCCAGATCCCCGGCCCCGCCTCCGGCCGCGGCGCGTCCAGCCACGCGGCGACCGGACCGGCGCCGCCGGGCGCCGGGACGGCCCGCGGCGGCACGGCGGGCGGCGCGGGCACCCCTGCCG
>NZ_JBHXFE010000076.1:0-14958 GCF_042722475.1 Streptomyces sp. NPDC127092 | reverse complement strand
GGCTCTCGTGTGTGCGGCGGGCGTACGGTGTGCGGGCGGGGGTGGCGTCGGCGGGCGGCGGGCGGCGGGATGACGAACGGTCCGCCGCCTGTGGACAACCCACAGGTGGCGGACCGGTCGTTATGTGTCCTGGTATGCGTCCTGGTGTGCGTCCCGGTGTCCGCCCCCGAAGAGGCGTGGCCGGATTCAGACGGCGGCCTTCTTGAGACGGCGGCGTTCCCGCTCGGAAAGACCGCCCCAGATTCCGAAGCGCTCGTCGTTCTGCAGCGCGTATTCGAGGCATTCGGAGCGGACCTCGCAGGCGAGGCAGACCTTCTTGGCCTCGCGCGTCGAGCCGCCCTTCTCGGGGAAAAAGGACTCGGGGTCGGTCTGGGCGCACAGTGCGCGCTCCTGCCAGCCGAGTTCCTCGCCCGCGTCCTCGACCAGCAGTTCCTCGAACAACTCGGTCATGTGCGCCCCTCGTCTGTCTTTGCGTCCCCGTGATGTTGCCGCTATCGATCCCGGATCGATCCGGCCGAACGACACGAGTGAAATTACAAGTTCGTGCTCTGTGCGAGTCAAGCCGAGATCTGCTATTGGGCCCCGTATTCACTCTGCGGAACCAAGCCTATGCGGAAAGTGTTCAAATCACCAAAAACCTGACACATGCCACCGGCCTGGCCACACCGTCATGCCTCACCAGGAAGGACGACCGAGACTTCGATCTTGTTGCGATCCGGCCACGGAAGCGATCCGGATCACAGTCCGATCACGGGATCCCGCCCGCGTTCACGGCGACGGATGCTGCGCCATGTCTCCGCGAACCGCGTTGCGCAAACCTTTCTGCACACGCTGTAACCGGATGAGGTGAAACATTACCGCCAAAACGGGCATTGAGTTGACAGTCGGGTGTCCCGCCCGCCACTTTGGTGGCATGCCAGCGACCGCAGCGCCCTCCGCGACCCACGCCCGTGGGTTCCGCCGCGCTGTCCAGGCCAGCTGTTGCTGTTGCTGTCCCAGCTGTTGACGCGCGCGTCCTTCCGTAGCGCTCCGGCTTCCCGAGCGGCCACCGTCCCGCCGCCGCACCCCGTGTGACCGCGCACCCCGCGCATCCGCATCCGTTCTGCGACATCCGCACCGCGACACCCCGCACTTCTGCCGAGGAACCACCGCACCCCATGAACATGGACAGCGACCTTCAGATCGCCGGCGACATCCTTGAGGTCCCGCACCTCCTCCAGCCCGCCCGCGAGCACCCCGTCACCGTGGCCGAGTTCGCCGGGCTGGCCCGCGAGCTCGCCGCCGACCGGGCCCTGTGGGCCCCGTACGTCGAGTACGACGCCACCACCCGCTGGTACCACCGGCTCCGCACCGGCCCCGGCTACGAGATCTGGCTGCTCTCCTGGCTCCCCGGACAGGGCAGCGGAAGCCACGACCACGGCGCGTCGTCCGGCGTGCTCACCGTCCTGGAGGGCGAACTGACGGAGCGGACGGCCAGAGGCGTACGGACCCTCGACGCGGGCGCGCAGCGCGTCTTCGCGCCGGGTTACGTCCACGAGGTCGTCAACGACTCGCTGGAGCCGGCCGTGAGCCTGCACGTCTACTACCCGGGGCTGACGGAGATGCCGATGCACGAGTCGGTGCGCGAGCAGTGCGCCGCGCTTCCGGAGGCGTCCGCCGCGGCCGCCGCGGCGGCACATGCGGGCGTGCCCGCCTGACGACGGAGGCGTACCCGCGGGCGGACGGAGCCGTACGCGCGCCGGCAGAGGCTCCCCGCCCCTTGGCCACCGCACCGTGGCCACCGCACCGTGGCCACCACCCCTCAAAGGATCTTCCCGCGGCTGACAGACTGTCCGCATGCGCATTGTGGTTCTGGCCGGTGGCATCGGTGGTGCCCGCTTCCTTCGCGGCCTCAAGCAGGCCGCGCCCGACGCGGAGATCACGGTCATCGGCAACACCGGTGACGACATCCATCTCTTCGGTCTCAAGGTCTGCCCCGACCTCGACACCGTGATGTACACCCTCGGCGGTGGCATCAACGAGGAACAGGGCTGGGGCCGCGAGGACGAGTCCTTCACCGTCAAGGAGGAACTCGCGGCGTACGCGGTCGGGCCCGAGTGGTTCGGCCTCGGCGACCGCGACTTCGCCACCCATATCGTCCGCACCCAGATGCTCGCCGCCGGCTACCCGCTCAGCGCCGTCACCGAGGCGCTGTGCGCCCGCTGGCAGCCCGGCGTCCGGCTCGTCCCGATGTCCGACGACCGGGTCGAGACGCACGTGGCGATCGAGGAGGACGGCGAGCAGCGGGCCGTGCACTTCCAGGAGTACTGGGTGAAGCTGCGCGCCTCCGTGGACGCGAAGGCCGTCGTGCCGGTGGGCGCCGAGCAGGCGAAGCCCGCGCCGGGCGTCCTCGAGGCGATCGCCGCGGCGGACGTCATCCTGTTCCCGCCGTCCAACCCGGTCGTGTCCGTCGGCACGATCCTGGCCGTGCCCGGTATCCGCGAGGCCGTCGCCTCCGCCGGTGCCCCGGTGGTCGGCCTCTCCCCCATCGTCGGCGACGCGCCCGTGCGCGGCATGGCCGACAAGGTGCTCGCGGCGGTCGGCGTGGAGTCCACGGCGGCGGCCGTCGCCCGGCACTACGGCGCGGGGCTCGTCGACGGCTGGCTCGTCGACACCGTCGACGCGGGCTCGGTGGCGGACGTCGAGTCGGCGGGCATCCGCTGCCGGGCGGTGCCGCTGATGATGACGGACCTGGACGCGAC
This sequence comes from Streptomyces sp. NPDC127092, assembly GCF_042722475.1. NCBI lineage: Bacteria > Bacillati > Actinomycetota > Actinomycetes > Kitasatosporales > Streptomycetaceae > Streptomyces > Streptomyces sp. NPDC127092. Next base: position 12,217 of record NZ_JBHXFE010000076.1, on the reverse strand, counting down.
GGCGGAGATGGCGCGCGAGGCGCTGGCGCTGGCGGCGGAGGTCCGCGAGTCGGAGGACGCCGACGACGCGGGTGCGGCCGGTGGCGCCGGCGCGTCCGGTGGAGCCGGCGCGTGACGGGCGGCGGCGAGGCGTCGCTTCGCGGTGACGGTGGTGCCGGAGAGGGTGGTGGCGACGGCGACGCCCGGTACGAGGTGTGGGCGCCGGCCGGGATTCCCGAGGTCACTGCCGGGGACGACATCGCCAAGCTGATCGCCTCCGTGTCCCCGGGTCTCGCGGACGGGGACGTCCTGCTCGTCACCTCGAAGATCGTGAGCAAGGCGGAGGGGCGGGTGATCGCCGCCGACGACCGGGAGGAGGCGATCGACGCCGAGACGGTACGGGTGGTGGCGCGGCGCGGTGCCCTCCGTATCGTCGAGAACCGGCAGGGCCTCGTGATGGCCGCCGCCGGTGTCGACGCTTCCAACACCCCTGCCGGCACCGTGCTGTTGCTGCCCGAGGACCCGGACGCCTCGGCCCGCCGGATCCGCGCGGGGCTGCGCGAGGCACTGGGCGTCGAGGTCGGGGTGATCGTCACCGACACCTTCGGGCGGCCCTGGCGCGGCGGTCTCACGGACGTGGCCATCGGCGCGGCCGGAGTGCGGGTCCTGGACGACCTGCGGGGCGTGACCGACTCCCACGGCAACGAGCTGAACGTGACCGTGGTCGCCACCGCCGACGAACTCGCCGCCGCCGGCGACCTGGTGAAGGGCAAGGCCGCCGGCCGGCCCGTCGCGGTCGTCCGCGGGCTCGGCCACGTCGTGGGCGGCGACGAGGAACCGGGCGCGCGGGCGCTCGTGCGGAACGCCGCCGACGACATGTTCCGGCTCGGCACCTCGGAGGCGGTACGGGAGGCGGTGACGCTGCGGCGCACCGTACGGGAGTTCACCGACGACCCGGTCGACCCGGGCGCGGTACGGCGCGCGGTCGCCGCCGCCGTCACGGCGCCCGCGCCGCACCACACCACCCCCTGGCGCTTCGTCCTGCTCGAGTCGGAGGCCTCGCGGGTGCGGCTGCTCGACGCGATGCGGGACGCGTGGATCGCGGACCTGCGGGCGGACGGCAGGACGGAGGAGTCGATCGCCCGCCGGATCCGCCGCGGCGACGTCCTGCGCAACGCGCCGTACCTGATCGTGCCCTGCCTCGTCATGGACGGCGCCCACCACTACGGCGACCCGCGCCGGGACGCCGCCGAGCGCGAGATGTTCGTGGTCGCGGCGGGCGCGGGCGTGCAGAACCTGCTGGTCGCCCTGGCCGGCGAGAGGCTCGGCTCGGCGTGGGTGTCCTCGACCATGTTCTGCCGCGACGTCGTACGGGACGTGCTCGGCCTCCCGGCCGACTGGGACCCGATGGGCGCGGTGGCGGTGGGCCGCCCGGCGGCCCTCCCGAAGGAGCGGCCGGCGCGGCAGGCGGGGGCGTTCATCGAGGTGCGGTGAGCTCCGGCGGAGGCGAATGCCGGTGGGCTCCGGCGGAGGCGGATGCCGGTGGGCTCCGGCCGCGGCCCGGCCCGCGGCCCCTGCCGGAGGCCTCTCCCCAGGGGCCGCCTCCGCGTCTCTCCCGGCGGTGTGTTCTACAGCATGGTGATGTTGTTGGGTGCCAGGCGCGGTGCCCGGCGGGGTGGGACGCGGCCGCTGAGGAGGATCAGGCGGGCGGCGCGGTGGCGCTGGCCCTCGTAGGGGGCGAGCAGTTCGAGCATGGCCGCGTCGTCGGCCGTGCGGTCGCCGGCGAGCGCCCAGCCGACGATGCCGGGGAGGTGGAGGTCGCCGGTGGTGACCTCGTCCGGGGCGCCGTTGCTGCGCTGGACGGTCTCCGCGGAGGTCCAGGGGCCGATGCCGGGGATCAGTTCGAGGCGTTTGCGGGCGTCCGCCGGCGTCATGTGCGCGGCCTCCTCCAGGCGGCGGGCGACGCGGGCGGCGCGGACGATGGTGGCCGAGCGCTTGCCGTCGACGTTCGCGCGGTGCCACTCCCAGGACGGGATCATCGCCCACGTACGGGCGTCGGGCATCACGTACATGCCGTCAGGGGCGGGGCCGGGGGCGGGCTCGCCGTACTTGCGGACGAGCAGCCGCCAGGAGCCGTAGGCCTCGTCGGTGGTGACCTTCTGTTCCAGGACGGAGGGGATCAGCGACTCCATGACGAGGCCGGTGCGGGTGAGCCGCAGGCCGCGGCGGGCGCGGTGGGTGAGGGCGAGGAGCTTGTGGCGGGGGACGAAGGCGTCGGGGTCGTCGTCCGCGCCGAGCAGTGCCGGCAGTCCGTCGAGCAGCCAGGCCGCGCCGGGCCCCCACGCCTCGGCCGCGACGGCGCCGGCGTGGATCCGCACGCGGAGCGTCCCGGGTCCGTCGGGCGTCCGGCTGGCCCGCCAGACGGAGCCGTCGGCGGTGGTACGGAAGGTGGGATCGCCGGGGCCGCGGCGCAGGGGGCCGAGGGTGAGGCCGAGATCGAGGTCCTGGGCCGGTGCCTCGGCCCGAGCGTGGGCCTGTTCCTGTGCCGGTTTCAGGTGCGGGTTCCGGCTCTGGGCCCTGGATGCGGGTACGGGTACGTGGCCGCCGCGGTACGTGGTGCGCGTGGTGGGGGTGCGGGGGGCGAAGCGGCCGGCCATGGCATGAGCCTATCCGTGCCGGAGCGGGCGGGAGCCCCCGAAGCCTACCGGGCCGGGCCCGCGCCGCCCAGACAGCCGGCCGCCCGCCGTGCGGGGCACGCGCCGCCCCGTCGTAGGCCCGCGGCGCCCGGACAGCCGGCCGCCCGCCGTGCGGGGCACGCGCCGCCCCGTCGTAGGCCTCACCGCTCGTCGTAGGCCCGCGCCGCCGCGTCGTGCGCACGCGGCGCCCGTCGTAGTGCCGCGGGCTCCGGGCCCGGGCCAGCGCCCAGGAAGAGCGGGCTACACGTGGTTACTGGTCCGACGAGAAGCGGAGGGCGGCCGCGGGGAGTCTGGCGTCGCACCAGACGCGGACGCCGTCGCGGAGTTCGTTGTCCGGGCCCACCTCCGCGCCGTCGCCGATGACCGCGCCCGTCAGGACCGTGCGCGCGCCGATGCGGGCGCCCGTGCCGATGAGGGAGTCGGTGACGACGGCGCCGGGTTCGACGACCGCGTTCGCCAGGACGGTGGAGCCCGTGACGCGGGCGCCGGCGCCGATCACCGCGCCGGGGCCGATCACGGTGCCGCCGGTCAGCTTCGCGTCCGGGGCCACCGTGGCCGTGTCCAGGATCAGCCGGTCGCCGCAGCGGCCGGGGACCGCCGGGGACGGCGCGCGGCCGAGGACGAGGTCGGCGGAGCCTCGGACGAAGGCCTGCGGAGTGCCGAGGTCGAGCCAGTACGTGGAGTCGACCATGCCCTGGAGGTGCGCGCCGGAGGCGAGCAGTTCGGGGAAGGTCTCGCGTTCGACGGAGACCGGCCGGCCCGCCGGGATGGTGTCGATGACCGAGCGCCGGAACACGTACGCGCCCGCGTTGATCTGGTCGGTGACGATCTCCTCGGGGGTCTGGGGCTTCTCCAGGAAGGCCGTGACCCGGCCGGTGGGGTCCGTCGGGACCAGGCCGAAGGCGCGCGGGTCCTCCACCCGGGTGAGGTGGAGGGAGACGTCCGCGCCGGAGGACTGGTGCGTGGCGACGAGGGCGCGGATGTCGAGGCCGGTGAGGATGTCGCCGTTGAAGATCAGGACCGGGTCCTCGGGCGCCGAGTGGAGCCGGGAGGCGACGTTGCGGATGGCGCCGCCGGTGCCCAGCGGCTCCTCCTCGGTGACGTACTCGATGCTCAGGCCGAGCGCCGAGCCGTCACCGAAGTACGGTTCGAAGACCTCCGCCAGGTACGAGGTGGCGAGGACGATGTGGTCCACGCCCGCCGCCCGGGCCCGGGCCAGCTGGTGCGTCAGGAAGGGAACGCCGGCCGCCGGGACCATCGGCTTGGGCGTGTTGACCGTCAGGGGACGCAGCCGGGTGCCTTTGCCACCGACCAGGAGAATCGCTTCGGTCACCTGTCGTCTCTGCTTCCTGTTCGGGTCCGGTCTCGTCGCCGGGGGCGGCATTCGTTCGGCCGTCCGTACGATATGACCGGTCAGTTTATGCAGATGGTTGAGTCCACGACCCCATCCGTGCCCCCGTCAGCGCCTTCCCTGGTACTTCGCCGAGGCCGAGCGGGCGGTGCCGAGCTTTCCGTAGAGGCGCCCGCCCGGGCACTCGGTGGCGAAGCCGTCGCGGTGGCCGGCGATGGCGTTGAACTTCACCTTTCTGCCCTTTTTGTAGAGGTTTCCGCCTCCTGAGGTGAGAGTCACCTTCCCCTTCGGATTCACCCCGTGCAGCCCCAGCTTCCACGCGGTCAGCCGTGCGACGGCCGTCACGACGGCGGCCGGCGGCGTCGAACTGCCGTACGTGCCGAGCACGGCGATGCCCATGCTGCTGCTGTTGAAGCCGAGGGTGTGGGCGCCGAGCACCGGCTTGGAGACGCCGCCGGCGCGGCCCTCGTAGATGTTTCCGCACTTGTCGACGGCGAAGTTGTAGCCGAAGTCACGCCAGCCCAGGCTCTTCACGTGGTAGCGGTAGATGCTGCGCAGCACCGACGGGGCCTGCTTGCAGGTGTACTTGTTGCCGGTGGCGCTGTGGTGGACGAACGCCGCCTTGATCGTCTTCGTGTAGACGAAGCCCCGCTCGCGCATCTTCTCGTCGGCGCCCCAGCCCTTTCGGGTGATGATCTTGGGGCGGGGGCCGATGTACGGCTTCGCGGCCGGGAGCGCCGCCCGGGTCTGGGCGCGGGTCAGCGCGGGGATCTCGGCGGCACCGACCGGGGCGAGCCGGGCGTTGACACTCGCGGGCGCCGGCGCCGGCGCCGGCGCCGGCGCGTCCGCGGGCGCGGGCTCGGACTCGGACGCGGGCTCGGACGCGGACTCGGACGCCGGGGTTCGTACGACGGACTTCGTGTGCGGGGCGGGTGCGGAGGCCGGGTCCGGGGCCGGGTTCGCGGCCGGGTTCGCGGGTGAGTCCTCCGCCGGGTCCGGGCCCGGGTCGACCAGTTCCAGGCGCAGGCCCGCCGGGAGGGCCGCGTTCCGCGCCTTCCCCTCCGGGCGTACGCGGACCTCCACGCCGTCCGAGGCGCCGACCCACAGCGGCGCGGTGGCCCCGCGCCGGGCGGCCGAACGGGCTTCCGCCGTGGCCGGGTCGGCGCCGTGCTCGTCGTTGTGGGTCTCCACGTCCTGCCACGCGGACCACGCACCGTCCGCCGTGGCCCGGGTGCGGACCTGGACGGTGCCGTGCAGCGGGGCGCGCGCGTCGTCCCAGACCACGCCGACGAGCGAGAACGGTCTGACGTCCCGTCGGGCGAGCCCCTGCTCCGCCGCCGTCTCGGCGGGGCGCCCGACCGTCCTGCCGTGAGCCTGCGGTTCGCGGCGCTCCAGGTGGTCGAGGGGCTCAAGGGGTTCGCTGCGTTCAAGGGGTTCGAGGGGTTCGAGAGGGAGCGACTGGGTCGATCCCGCGAGGTCGGCCTGCGGCGCGGCGGCCTCGGCGGCAACGGCGGCCGGGACGGCCGGGACGGCCGGGTCCGCGCTCAGGGCGGGGGCGGCTGGGGCTGCGGCCGCGCCGGCGGGGGTCGTGAGGGCGAGCGGCAGGGCGAGTGCCGCCGCGCACGTGACGGCGATCGAGGAGGCGAGGTAGGCACGCATGGAGTGATCGTCCGCAGCGGGCCGGAGTTCCGCGCGGCGGGAACCGGCACGGAAACTGACGCTCCGTCGGTCCGACCGGTGGACGCCGTCACCGGTACGGGGGACCGGGCCGGGCGGCGCGCGTACGCTTGCCCGCGTGAACGCCAGCGACCGCACCCCTGCCGACCTGCTGCGATCCGCGCTCGCCGCGGATCCCGCCCGCCCCTTGGTCACTTTCTACGACGACGCCACCGGTGAACGCGTGGAATTGTCGGTGGCCACTTTCGCCAATTGGGTGGCCAAGACCGCCAATCTGCTCCAGGGCGAGCTGTCCGCGTCCCCGGGCGACCGGGTCGCGCTGCTGCTGCCCGCGCACTGGCAGACCGCGGTGTGGCTGCTCGCCTGCGCCTCCGTCGGCGTGACGGCGGAGCTCGGCGGCGATCCGGCCGACGCGGACTACGTGGTGGCGGGACCCGAGGGACTCGAAGCGGGCCTCGCCTGCTCGGGAGACCGGATCGCGCTCTCCCTCGCGCCGTTGGGGCGCCGCTTCCCGGCGCCGCCGGCCGGTTACGCGGACTACGCGGTGGAGGTGCCGAGCCAGGGTGACCGGTTCGCTCCGTTCGTACCGGTCGATCCCGGTGCGCTCGCGCTCGTCGTCGACGGTACGGAACTGACGGGCATCCAGCTCGTCGAGCGCGCCCGCACGGACGCGGCGGAGCTGGGACTCGAGGCGGGGTCGCGGGTGCTGTCCGGGCGCTCGTACGACACCTGGGCCGGCGTCTCGGCCGGTCTGTACGCGCCGCTCGCGGCGGGCGGGTCGGTGGTGCTGTGCCGGCACCTGGACCAGCTCGGCGAGGAGGGGCTGGCGAAGCGGGTGGAGAGCGAGCGGGTGACGGTGAGGGTGCCGGCGGCCGGCTGAGCGGGGTTACGGGCCCGAGGCCGCCGGGGCGCCGGGCGCCGGGCGGACGCTGTCGCGCCCTGCGCGGAGTGACGGGCACCCGACTGTCAGGCGGGGCCCGGGGCCCACTGGGCCCGGCCGCAGAGACGGCGCCGTCGTACGGGTGACGGCCGGGCACAGGGGCGGAACGCGCCCGCGAGGGCGCCGTCCCGTGTGCCCACCCGTCCCGCCCCAGCGGGACGAATGCCCACACGGAGGTGGCAGCGCAAACGTCGGGCTCGCCACCCGTACGGGCTATCAACGCGCCGCGTACCCGGGTGTGGGCGGGGAGTCCGGTACATGATCGGCCGGGGGGTATCGACGCCTTCCGCAGAACCGTGGGCCGCGATCCGCCGTCTACCTCAGTGGCCGGCGAGCCGCGTGCCGCCGACGCCATGAGGACGGATCAGACGTGACGGACAGCGCGGACTCGCCCGCCAAGGGCGCTCGCAAGCGGCGGCACTGGCTGCGCTGGGCGGCGTTGGGAGCGGCGGTCGTGGTGCTGGTGGCGGCGGGGGTGGGCTGGTGGCTGTACCGGAAGCTGGACGGCAACATCACCACGGACACCACCGCCGCGGCCGAGCTCCTCAGGTACGAGAAGGAGCGGCCCTCGCCGGCCGTGAACGCGGCCCGGAACATCCTGCTGATCGGCTCGGACACGCGCGCGGGCGCGGGGAACGCCAAGTACGGGCACGACGGCGGCACCCAGCGTTCGGACACCACGATCCTGCTGCACATCTCCGCCGGCGGGGCGGGGGCCACCGCGGTGTCCATCCCCCGCGATCTGATGGTGCAGATTCCCAGTTGCGCGAGGACGGGACAGGCCGGGAGGGCCGGGAAGGCAGGGAAGGCGGAGAAGGCCGGGAAGGCGGGCAAGGCCGGCGAGGGCGACGGCGGGCGCACCTCACCGCAGTTCGCCCAGTTCAACTGGGCCTTCGAGCTCGGCGGGACCGCCTGCACCATCCGCACCCTGGAGAAGCTGACCAAGATCCGCATCGACCACCACATGGTGATCGACTTCCGCGGCTTCAAGAAGATGGTCGACGCCGTCGACGGTGTCGAGATCTGCCTCAAGGAGCCGATCGACGACAAGGACGCCCATCTGAAGCTGCCCGCCGGCCGGCAGGTCCTGCACGGCGAGCAGGCGCTCGGTTTCGTCCGGGCCCGGAAGTCGCTCGGGAACGGCAGCGACACCGAGCGGATGGACCGGCAGCAGCAGTTCCTCGGGGCCCTGGTCAACAAGGTGCAGAGCGACGGCGTGCTCCTCAACCCGACCCGGCTGTACCCGGTGCTCGACGCGGCGACGAAGTCGATCACGACCGACCCGGGCCTGGCATCCCTCCGGGACCTGTACGACCTGGCCCGGTCGATGCGGGCGGTCCCGACCGAGAAGGTGCAGTTCCTGACGGTGCCCCGGCGGCCGTACTCGTACAACGCGAACCGGGACGAACTGGTGCAGCCTGCCGCAGATCAGCTCTTCGCGCGGCTGCGCGCCGACCAGCCGGTCACCGTCCACCCCGGCGACAGCGGCAGGACGGAGCCGACGGCGGACGGGCCGGGCGCGTCGGCGGCACCGTCCTTCGCCGGGCGGAACGCGGCGGAGGGCGTCTGCCGCTGACCGGCGGACAAGCGGACGCGGCGGACGCGTCGGAGAGCTCCCGTCGGCGGTCGGCGGAGAGTTCCCGTCGGCGGCCGGTCGGGGCCGCCTCGGGGCGGGCCCGCGGCGGGACCGGTCGCGTGGACGCGCGTGCGGCGCGTGTGGCGAGTTCGTAAAGGAGGGACCAAGGGAAGGGCGGCGCTGGATGAGGTTTGGGCAAATTGCCCGGGTGTAAGGGGCGTGGAATTTGTCACGGACGTCGCCCCACGCTGAACTGGGCGGATAGTGTGACGCGATCCGGTGCACCCGACCGCGTGGTCGCGCACTCGATGGATCGAACGACCGAGCGCCCGAGGGGGAGGCGCCTCGCGTGGCACCGACGGAGGACTCAAGTAACCGTGGACGCGCACAGCCGTGGACGGGCGGACGAGATCGACCCCGCCGACCAGTGGGTACTCAACCCGCAGACGGGCAACTACGAACTGCGACTGGACCGCTCCGCTGGGCAGTCGCAGCCTGCCGCCCCGTCCCACCCGCGCCCCCGTACGACCCGCGGCGCCACACCCCCCGGCCAGAGAACGCACGACCGGCTCACCGAGACCGCCCCGCCGGTCCCGGGGCAGCGCCGTCGCCGTGCCGCCGAGCCCGGTGACCGGCCGTCCACGGCCGGCCGCCGCAAGCGCCGCCCGGAGAAGTCGCGCAAGAAGAAGGTCCTGATGTGGACCGGCGGCACCATGGCCGTCGTGCTCGTGGGCGGCGCCGCCGGCGCGTACGCGCTGTACAACCACTTCGACAACAACATCAACACCATCGAGGTGGCCGGCGGCTCCGGAGGCTTCAAGAAGGACGAGGCCTTCAACATCCTGCTCATCGGCACCGACAAGCGGACCGGTGAGGGCAACTCCGGCTACGGTGACAAGAACAGTCCCGGCCATGCCGACACCACGATCCTCTTCCACGTCTCGAAGGACCGGACGAACGCCACGGCGATGTCCATCCCCCGTGACCTGGTCATCGACATCCCCGAGTGCGAGACCAAGCTCCCGGACGGCAGCATCAAGAAGATCCCCGGCCAGACGGACGAGCGCTTCAACATCAGCCTCGGCCAGTCCGACCGCGACCCGGGCTGCACCATGCGCACGGTCAAGGAGATCACCGGCCTGACCGTCGACCACTTCATGATGGCCGACTTCAACGCCGTCAAGGAGATGACGACGGCCGTCGGCGGCGTGAAGGTCTGCGTGGAGAAGCCGATCGACGACCCGAAGTCGCACCTGAAGCTGCCCAAGGGCGAGTCGACGATCATGGGCGAGCAGGCGCTCGCCTTCGTCCGCACCCGCTCCAGCTTCGGCAACAAGAGCGACCTCGACCGCATGAAGGTCCAGCAGCAGTTCCTCAGCTCGATGATCCGTCAGATGAAGTCGGACGACACGCTCACGTCGCCGAGCAAGCTGTACGACCTCGCCGACGCCGCGACGAACGCGCTCACCGTCGACACGGGCATAGGGAGCATCTCGAAGCTCAAGTCCCTGGCCATGGAACTGTCCAAGATCGACACCAAGAACATCACGTTCCTGACGCTGCCGGTCATCGACAACCCGGACGAGCCCCGGCCGATCACGGTCGTCCCCGACCCGGAGAAGGCCCCGCAGCTCTTCGAGATGATGCTGAACGACATCTCGCTCACCGAGGTGAAGAAGAAGGAGCAGGACGCCAAGAACGCCCAGGCGCAGGCCGAGGCGAAGCTCCTCCAGGGTGCCCGCTCCACCGCGCGCGAGGTCCGCGTCGACGTCTACAACGGCAGCGGCAAGACGGGCGCGGCGGGGAACACGATCCGCTGGCTCCAGAACGAGCACGGCGTGACGCGGTCGACCAACAAGAGCAACGCCCCCGAGAAGGCGGCGAAGACCACGCTCACGTACGCACCGAACCAGGCCGACCAGGCCCGCAAGCTCGCGGACCTGATGGGCCTGCCCGCCTCGGCTCTCAAGCCGGGCACGCAGGACGCCGGGGAGCGTGAGCCCATGACGCTCGTGCTCGGCGCGGACTTCAAGGGCGCGGGGGTGCCCCTCACCGGTCCGGCGAAGGCGCCGGAGGGTGCGCAGACGGCAGACAAGCAGGTGTGCGCCAAGTGAGCCGGACCCGTCCGGCCCTGGGCCGCACCTGAGTGATTGAGGAGACCTGGGGTGGGACAGAGCAGCGTGCGTGGGGAGGGGGCGCGAGAACGCGCCTCGCGCGCCCGCGAGTTGGGCTGGGACGAGAGTCTCTACGACGACGGGCCCGGGCAGGCGTCCGGGTCCGCGGACGGTGGCCCGGGTAGGGGCGCGGGCGGCACCGTGCCGCGCTCCCGCCGGGCCGGCGGCGGCTCCGGCGGCGACGGAGACGGCGGCACGGGCGGTTCGAGCGGCACCGGACACCGGCGCGGCGGCCCGCGCCGCCGGGCGAAGAAGTCCGGCAGACGCCGGATACTCCGCTGGGTGGCCGTGACGCTGTCGCTGCTGATACTCGGCACGGCGGGCGCCGGTTACCTGTACTACCAGCACCTCAACGACAACCTCCGCGGCGGTGCGCGCGCCGGCGGCGACAGCGGTGTGAAGAAGGCCGCGCCGAACGCGCTGGGCGACACCCCGCTGAACATCCTCCTCATCGGCTCCGACAGCCGTAAGGACGCCAAGAACGTGGCGCTGGGCGGCGGCAAGAACGACCGGGACCGTGCTCCGCTCGCCGACGTGCAGATGCTGCTGCACGTCTCCGCGGACCGGAAGAACGCCTCGATCGTCTCGATCCCGCGCGACACCGTCGTCCCCATCCCCAAGTGCACGGACGACCAGGGCAAGACGTACGCAGCGACGAACACCCGGCCCATCAACGAGACCCTCAGCCGCGGCGGCCCCGGCTGCACCCTCACCACCTGGGAGACCCTCACGGGGGTCTACATCGACCACTGGATGATGGTCGACTTCGCCGGCGTGGTGGCGATGGCCGACGAGGTCGGCGGCGTCCCGGTCTGCGTGAAGACCGGCGTGTACGACAAGTCGACCCCGCAGCAGAAGGGCGGCTCCGGCCTGAAGCTCCCCAAGGGGACCCATGAGGTCCAGGGCGAGCAGGCGCTGCAGTGGCTGCGCACCCGGCACGCGTTCGGCAGCGACCAGAACCGTGCCAAGGCCCAGCACATGTACATGAACGGCATGATGAAGAAGCTCCAGGAGCAGAACGCCTGGACCGACACCTCCCGTCTCACCGGGCTCGCGGAGACCGCCACGACGGCCCTCGTGGTCTCCGACGAGATCAAGTCGGTGAAGAAGCTCTTCGACCTGTCGATGCAGCTGAAGAACGTGAAGCTGGACCGTCTGACCACGGCCACCGTCCCGACGAGGGAGTACCCGGGCAACCCGAAGGCGTGGCTGGAGCTGGTCCCGTCGTCCGCCGACAAGATGTGGGCGATGCTCCGCGACGACGTGGCCATGGACAAGAACGGCGACCCGGCCGACGCGAAGGGCAAGCCGAAGGCGTCGTCCTCGGCGAAGCCCTCGGTCACCGCCGAGGCTCCGGGCTCCTTCGTCGTCACGGTGATCAACGGCACCGCCGGTGACGGCCAGGCGCCCGCCGAGGGCCGGGCCGGCACGGTGTCCAAGCAGCTGCGCGACAAGGGCTTCGACCAGGCGGACTCCTCCCGGGACGCCCAGCCGCGCAAGGACACCGTGGTGTTCTACCCGAAGAGCGACGGCGACCAGGGCAAGGCCAACGCGCAGTCCGTGGCCACCGCCCTCGGCCTGCCGGCGTCGGCGGTCCGCGCCGACGACAAGGTCACGGTCGTCACCCTGGTCGTCGGCGCCGACTGGCGCGAGGGCACCACGTACAAGAAGCCGCAGGTGGCGGCCGGTGACCTGCCGGAGGGCGCGTCCGACAAGGCGGACTGCATGGACATCTACTCGGTCTACCAGTGGGACGGCAAGAGCTGACCCGCCGTCGACGCGACGAGCACGACACGACACGGCGGTGGCCGGGTCCCTCCGAGA
>NZ_JBHXFE010000075.1:0-15441 GCF_042722475.1 Streptomyces sp. NPDC127092 | reverse complement strand
CCGTCGGTCAGCCGGGCGACAAGCCGCGCGCCGTCGACCGGCCGCGCGCCGTCGACCGGCCGCGCGCCGTCGACCCGCCGGGCGCCGTCGGCGAGCCGCGCCGCGTGACAAGCCGGCGCCGCGCGACCAGCCGGGCCCAGCCGGCCCGCGCGCAACCGACCAGTCGGTTCATCCAGCATCCAGCCAGCCGGTTCATCCGGCCGGCCGGTTCAGTCGACGAGCCGCCTCACCACAGCCGGCCGTGCGGCAGGTCCCGCCGGCCCGGCGCCGACAGGTGCAGCACCTGGAAGCGGTCGCCCGGCTCGTCCGGTGCCGCTGCCGGGGCCGCGTCGGCCCACAGCGTGAAGGTCAGCAGTTCCCAGTGGCGCGGGTCGACGGCGAGCGCCCGCGCCACCACGCCCTCGTCCGCCGACTCCCGCGCGTGGCGGGCGAGTTCCGCGGTGACGGCCTCGGTGGGCGGGACGCCGTCGGGGAGTTGACGGCGCTGCCGGGTCGCGCCGCGCGGCGGTGCCGCGGCCGCCGGGCCCTCGTCGTACGCGAGCACCGTCCAGTGCTGGACCACCGGCCGGCCGAAGTCGTTCACGATGCCCTGGAAGCCGGGGCCCCACAGGAAGTCGTTCATCCCGGCCGCGCGGGCCCAGAGGTAGTACGGCGCGTACTGGTTGACCGGCGAGCCGTCCTCCCGCTCGCGCATCAGGTACGCCTTCAGGCCGAGCCCGGGGAAGTCGTCCAGGAGGTGGCCCCGGGTCGCGACCCGCTTGCGGATGATCTCCATGTCGTAGTCGGCGGGCAGCGTGATGTCGTACTGCATGGCGTGCACGGTTCGGCTCCTCGGCTCGGCGTCGGTCGGCTGCGGGTACGGGTCGGTCAGCTGTGGGTACGGTCGGTCAGCTGCGGGTACGGGGGGCGAGCAGCGCGAGCAGTCCGCGTACGGCGGTGTCGAAGGCGGCGGCGGAGCCGGAGGCGCGGGCGAGGACGTAGCCGCCCTGGACGGTCGCGACGACCGTCGACGCGATCTCCTCGGCGCTCAGCGGACGGTCGAACTCCCCTGCGTCCAGGCCCTCCTGGGCGATTCCGGCGAGTCTGCCGCGCAGCCAGTCCAGCGTCTCGTCCACCGGTGCGCGCAGCTCGTCGCTCGCGATCACGTCGGGATCCATCGTCAGCCGCCCCACCGGGCAGCCGCGCAGCACGTCGCGCTCGCGCAGCAGATACGCCTCGATCCGGGCGTACGCCGTCCCCTGCCCGCCGAGCACCCGCTCGGCGCCCGCGCGCATCTCGTCCGCCGTGCGCCGGATGGCGGCGAGGGCTAGATCGGGCTTGCCGGCGAAGTGGTGGTACATGCTGCCCTGGCCCGCCCCGGCCGCCTGCTGGATGGCCTTGGGGCTGGTGCCGACGTAGCCGCGCTCCCACAGCAGCTCGCGCGTGGCCTCGACCAGGCGCTCGGACGTGCTCGTGGCTCCGCCCGCGCTCGTACGCGTACTCATGCCGTCACTGTACATACCAGTAGGTACAGAATCCAAGAGCAGTCGCCCGGCCCCTCCTACTCCCGTGGTCGTACGCGCGAAGCCGCTGGCCGTACGACGACCCGGAGGCCCCCGCCGAGCGAGTCTCGAAGCATCACCGAAGCCCATGCACGCACGAGGAGCTGAACGACGATGAACACCCTCGCCCACGCGGGCCCAGGTCCCTGGGTCCTCTTCTTCCCGCTCGTCTGGGCGGCCGTGATCGTCACCGTGGTCACCGTCCTGCGCCGCTCCGGCCGGCGCCGCCACCACGGCCCCGGCTTCCTCGGCGGCCCCGGCCCGTCCTCCGGCGTCGACGATCGCTCGCCGATCGCGCTGCTCGGCCACCGCTTCGCGGCGGGCGAGATCGACGAGGACGAGTACTGGCGCCGGCTGACCGTCCTGGAGGAGCAGTTCGGCCGGCTCGGCGGGGACAAGGGGCGGCGGGCATGACCACGACCGCCCTCCCGGCCGCCGCCGCCGCGCCGCCGCCCGGGTCGTCGACGCCGTGAAGGTCCACGGCGCCGGCGACACCGAGGTAAGGGCCCTGGACGGGGTGAGCATCGACTTCCCGGCCGGCCGCTTCACCGCGATTATGGGCCCCTCAGGCTCCGGCAAGTCCACCCTCATGCTTCCCCTCGCTCCGCTGGGGAGACCCCATGCGCCGCCGGCTCGACACCCTCACCTCGGGCTCCGCCCTCGTCGGCGACGCCGATCTGTCCGCCCTCGACGACCGCCGGCTCACGCTGCTCCGGCGCGAGCGCATCGGCTTCGTCTTCCAGGCCTTCAACCTGCTGCCGACCCTCACCGTCGCGGAGAACATCACCCTGCCCCTGGACCTCGCGGGCGTCACCCCCGATCCGGCCGGGCTCGACGCGCTGATCGACGCCGTCGGGCTGCGCGACCGGCTCCACCACCGGCCGAGCCGGCTCTCCGGCGGGCATCAGCAGCGGGTCGCCGTCGCCCGCGCCTTCGCCGGCACCCCGGACGTCGTCTTCGCCGACGAACCCACCGGCAACCTCGACTCCCGCTCCGGCGAGGAGGTGCTGCGCCTGCTCGGCGTCGCCTTCCTCGCCGGCGCCCTCGTCAGGGGCGACACCCTGCGGGCAACTTCGACACCCTCTTCGGCAACGCCAACAGCGGCACCGACGCCGTCGTCCGCAGCACGAACGTGGTCACCGCCGCGGGCGAGGCCCAGGGCACCCGCGACCCCGTCGACACCGCCCTCGCCGAACGGATCGCTCGGCTGGGTCCTGGTACGGGCGTCCGACGGCGCGTCGGACAGCGCGTTCGGCTTCGCGCTGCCGCCCGTGCGGCTCGCGGCCGTCGCCCTGGCCGGTCTCGCCGTGGGCGCCGTCGCCGCCTGGCGCCCGGCGCGCAGGGCGGCCCGCCTGGACGTGCTGCGGGCGATCGCGACGGAGAGAGGGAACACCTCGTACGGGCGACGCCGCCGGTGTCGCCCGTACGAGGTGTGCGCGCCGGTCCGTGGGCGCGTCAGTGAGCGTGACCTAGCGCCTGTCTGGCCTTGGTCCGTCAGACAGGCTCTAGTGCGTCAGGGCCGGGCGTGCCGCCGCCGGTGTGCGCATCGGCTCGTTCGGCAGGCCGAACGGGACCGGCTCCAACGGGAGGTCGGCGAACGGGCCGACGGTCGTGGCGCCGTGGACGACACGGTCGCGCAGGGGCGGGACGACGGCAGGGGCGGGTGCCTGGAGGGTGAACCAGACGACCTTGCCGGAGTCGCCGTGCGGGCGGGCGCCCCAGCTCTCGCTCATCGCCGCGATGATGGCGAGGCCGCGGCCGGAGGTCGCGAACTCGTCGCTCGTGGCGCAGGGGTCGGCGACGTCCGGTATCCGCGGATCGTTGTCGCGGACGGAGACGGTGAGCCGGTCGAGCAGCAGCTCGACCTCGACGGTGCACGTCTTGTCCGGCTGGGCGTGCCGGTGGACATTGGTCAGGAGCTCGGTGACACCGAGCGTGGCATGGTCGATCAAGGCGTCGAGCTGCCAGTGGCGCAAGTGCGCCGAAACGATTCTGCGGACCTGACCGATCCGCGACGGCAGGGCTTGGAGCTCCA
Source organism: Streptomyces sp. NPDC127092 (assembly GCF_042722475.1). Lineage (NCBI taxonomy): Bacteria > Bacillati > Actinomycetota > Actinomycetes > Kitasatosporales > Streptomycetaceae > Streptomyces > Streptomyces sp. NPDC127092. Next base: position 11,865 of record NZ_JBHXFE010000075.1, on the reverse strand, counting down.
CCGTGCAGTACCTGCTGGGCTCGCTGATCACGGCTGCGACTCCCCGAAGTGAGGTCCGGAAGAAGACGGAGGTTCGGATCTGTCATGCGGTGTAGCAGGACGGTGGCTGGTTCGCAGCGTCACCGCCGGTAAACCCTCGGTGAGGTGGTTCCAGGGTGAACCAGTGGTGACCGTGTCGCAACTTGCGGCGACAACGTGCAGGTCAGGGCCGTGTCGCGCGCGGAGCGCGGGCGTCTCGCGGCCCCGGCCGGATGTGTCTGGCGGCTCCGGCCGTACACGTTCGGTCGCTCGGGCTGTACACGTTCGGTGGCCTAGGCCGTACGCGTTCGGTGGCCCGGGCCGTGCACGTTCGGTGGCTCAGGCCGGACACGTGTGGCGGTTCAGGCCGGACACGTGTGGCGGTTCGGGCCGGGTACTCCTGCCCGGCCCGGGCCGGGCGTGTGTGGTGGTCCGGTCAGGAGTTCGTCGTGGCCTTCTTCAGGGCTTCGAGCAGGCGCCCGGAGCCCGAGATCCGGTAGCGCGTGCCGTTCACCGTCGCCACCGCCTCGTCGGGCTTGGCGAACCAGGGCCGGCCCGCCCGGACCTTGCCCAGCGGCGCGCTGTCGATCTCGCTGCCGTAACTCGTCAGGAGCGACAGCCGTCCGTCCTCGATGCGGACCTCGCCCGCACGGGTCAGTGAACGGGGCCAGCGGTCGATGCGTACCCCCGTGGCAGTGAACTCGGGCTCCGACATGGTGCTCCGCCCCCTTCGCGCAGAATGCCTGCCCCCAGTGTGCCGGGCCGCGGCCACCGGCACCAGAACGCCCTCGGCGTCGGCGTCTGCAAGGCACTCCTATGGAGCCTCAAAGGGAACGTTTGCCCAGGTGAGAGCGGTATTGTCGGGTGGTGGGCAACCCCCTGGGCAATGCCTGGGCAAGCCCGTGGGCAATCCCCGGGGCAGCACGAGAAGAGGCACGCACGCATGACCAGCACCGCAAGCCCGATGGCCACCGTCGACGTCGACCGCAGCGACGCCGCGTACCGCTCCTGGCTCAAGGAAGCCGTCCGCAAGGTCCACGCCGACGCCAACCGCTCGGCCGACACCCATCTGCTGCGCTTCCCGCTGCCCGAGAGCTGGGGCATCGACCTGTACCTCAAGGACGAGTCGACCCACCCCACCGGCAGCCTCAAGCACCGGCTCGCCCGCTCCCTGTTCCTCTACGGCCTGTGCAACGGCTGGATCCGGCCCGGCGCGCCCGTCATCGAGGCCTCCAGCGGCTCGACCGCCGTGTCCGAGGCGTACTTCGCCAAGCTGATCGGCGTCCCCTTCATCGCCGTCATGCCCCGCACCACCAGCCCCGAGAAGTGCCGGCTCATCGAGTTCCACGGCGGGCAGTGCCACTTCGTCGACGACTCGCGGACGATGTACGAGGAAGCCGCCGCCCTCGCCGCGCGCACCGGCGGCCACTACATGGACCAGTTCACCTACGCCGAGCGGGCCACCGACTGGCGCGGCAACAACAACATCGCCGAGTCGATGTACCAGCAGCTGAAGCTGGAGCGCTACCCCGAGCCCGCGTGGATCGTCGCCACGGCCGGCACCGGCGGCACCTCGGCGACCATCGCCCGCTACGTGCACTACATGCAGTACGACACCCGCATCTGCGTCGCCGACCCCGAGAACTCCTGCTTCTTCGACGGCTGGGTGCACGAGGACCCGGACGCCACCGCCGACTGCGGCTCGCGCATCGAGGGCATCGGCCGGCCCCGCATGGAGCCGAGCTTCGTGCCCGGCGCCGTCGACCGCATGATGAAGGTGCCCGACGCGGCGAGCGTGGCTGCCGTGCGCGCTCTGGAGACCGCGATCGGACGCAAGGCGGGCGGCTCCACCGGCACCGGCCTGTGGAGCGCGCTGAAGATCGTCGCCGAGATGGTCGCCGACGGGCGCACCGGCAGCGTCGTCACCCTCATCTGCGACCCGGGCGAGCGCTACCTCGACAAGTACTACTCGGACGAGTGGCTGGCCGGGCAGGGCCTCGACATCACGCCGTACAGCGCGGCTATCGAGCAGTTCCTGGCGACGGGAGCCTGGCCGGAGTGAGCCGCCGGTCCAGGCTGCGCATCGCGTCGCGGAACGACCTGCCGACGCCCGGCCGGGCCAGCCGCATGACCGTCCTGCAGGCCCCGTTGCCGTCGAGCGCCATGGTCCAGCGGACCCGGGTGCCGTCCGCGGCGGGGGAGAGGGCCCACTCCTCCAGGAGGGCGGTGACGCCCGGCGCGTTGGTCTCGTCGACCCGGTACGCGTAGCGGACGGCCGGGTCGCTCGCCAGGATCGTCTCGCGGAACTCGATCCCGCCGCGCAGCCGGACCGTCCTCCCGGCGCCGCCGTCGGTCGGCGTCGCGGCCGTGACCGCGGTGAACCACGCGGGAGTGCTGCCCAGTTCCACCGCGAGGGAGCGGTAGACCGCGGCGGGCGGAGCGGTCAACTCGGCGGTGAACACCAGGCGAAGAGGTGCTGACTCGGTGAAGTCGAGCTCCACCGGCCGGAGTCGGCGTGGCATGGCCGTTCCTCCCGTCGGACGGGTCGTGGGCCCACCACCGTAGCTGACAAGCCGTCAGTCGCGCAGCAGTCCGTCGAGCGCACGTCCGAACACGAGCCGTCCCGCCGCCGCGAGCACCGGGTCGAGCACGGCCGGCACGCCCCACACCCGCAGCTCCTCGACCCACACCACGAGGCTGCCGCCCGAGGCCGTCCCGGACACCTCGAACGAGGCCCGGCCGCGCACCACCCGGCCCCGCTTCACCAGCCGGCACACACCCGTACGCCCCGGCGCGGGCGGATCGAGGCGCACCACCTCCATCGGGTCGTCGAAACCGAACCGGCCGACGCCCGTGCGCGCCGTGAAACGGGTGCCCACCCGGTCCGGGCCCGGCGTCAGGACCCTCGTACGGGTCAACGGGACCAGCTCGCCGTGCGCCGGCCAGTCCGTCAGCCGCCGCCACGCCTCGGCGGGCGGCAGCGCCGTGACCCGTTCGATCCGGAACCGGCTCACTCCGCCGAGCCCGCCGAGCCCACCGAGCCCGCCGCCTCCGGGTCCCCGGGCTCCTCGTCCGCCGTGGCCACGGCGTCCGCGTCCTCCTCGCCCGCCACCACCAGACCCGGCAGATGCTCCGCCATCTCCTCGCGCACCCGCTCCGACACGCCCCGGTCCGTCACCAGCGTGTCCACCTCGTCCAGCGTCGCGAAGGAACTCAGGCCCACCGTCCCCCACTTGGTGTGGTCCGCGACCACCACCACCCGACGCGCCGAGCGGACCAGACGCCGGTTGGTCTCCGCCTCCGCCAGGTTGGGCGTCGACAGACCGGCCTCCACCGAGATGCCGTGCACCCCGAGGAACAGCGCGTCGAAGTGGAGCGAACGGATCGCCTGGTCCGCCACCGGACCCACCAGCGCGTCCGACGGCGTCCGCACCCCGCCCGTCAGCACCACCGTCGCCGCCCCGGGCCGCGGCTCCGCGCCGGAACCCGCCGGCTGCGCCTCGTGGAACACGTCCGCGACCCGCACCGAGTTCGTCACCACCGTCAGGTCCGGCACGTCCAGCAGGTGCCGCGCCAGCGCGTACGTCGTCGTACCGCCCGACAACGCGATGGCCGTCCCCGGGCGCACCATTCGCGCCGCGGCCCGGGCGATCTCCTCCTTGGCGCCCAGTTCGAGCGCCGACTTCGCCTCGAAGCCCGGCTCGTGCGTGCTCGCCTCGACCACCGGCACGGCGCCGCCGTGCACCTTGGCCACCATGCCCTGCCGGGCCAGCGCGTCCAGGTCCCGGCGGACCGTCATGTCGGAGACGTTGAGACGGCGGGTCAGCTCGTTGACCCGTACGCCTCCGCGACGGCGCACCTCGTCGAGAATCAGGGCGCGCCGCTGCTCCGCGAGGAGGTTCTGATTGTCACTCACCGCCGGTGCCGGTCCTTTCCGAGGGGAATCCAGGAAATCGGGTAAAGGGGCGTCGGATTCGGTGAGAGCGGTCCCGTCGGGCGCCGCCTTCCGCGATCCTGGTGCCTGCCGTCGAATCCTCCCACCTCGATCCTCCCACTCAGGAAGCGAGTCCCCGAAGTGTCCCCTGCCCACCCCGACCCGCAGAGCGGGGGTGCGGCGCTCGAACTGCTCGTCCACGGCGTGGGCGGAGCCACCGCGGCCGACATGCTGGACGACCCGCGCACGGTGCGGGTCACCGGTGACCGGACCGCGGCGATGCACCGCCGCAGGGACGACGTCGACGCCGAGGACCACCCCGAGCGGTACGCGGACCGGCCGGTCCCGGAGGCGTACTGCTGGTCCAACCTGACCTCCGGGAACGGCGCCCGCGCCCTGTGGCTGCTGCTCCTGCCGTTCATGGTCGCCAACCTCGCCCACTGGATGCGCCCGCCCACCGAGGGCCGCGCCCGGCTCGTCCGCCTCTACGGCGTCCTGGTCCGGCTCGTCGCGCTCACCCTCACCGTGCTCCTCACCGCCGCGGCCTGCGAGGTCGCCCTCGACCTCACGGCCTGGCAGTGCGCGGGCTCCGGCGCCTGCGCCGGACAGCGTTCCTGGCTCGGCTTCCTCTCCGCCGAGCGCGGCGGCTGGTGGTCGCAGCCCGGCCGCCGCCTCGCGCTCGCCGCGCTCGTCCCCACGGCGCTCGTCGGCCTGCTCTGGTACCTCTCCAACCGGACCTGGAGCGCCTACGAGGCCCAGCGCCCGCCCACCGGCTACGACACCGGCGCCGACCCCGACACACCCGCCGACCCGGCCCCCGGAGCGCGGGAGCCCGCCGGCTCCGACACCGAGGCGGCCGACGCCACCAGCCCCACCGCCGCCACTCCCGTCGAACTGCGGCCCGCCCTCGGCCGGCCCGGCTTCTGGTACGGCCGCCGGCTCGTCGCCCGGCTGCGCGCCGCCCACACCGCCGCCGGCTTCCTCACCGTCGCCGCCGCCCTCGCCGCGGCCGCCGCAGGGCAGGACCACCGGGCCGGGGCCGGCGGCGCGCGGGAACTCCTCGGCTGGCTCCTCCAGGGCGCCGTCGGCGTGCTCGCCGCCCTGGTGCTGTGGGTGGTCTGCCGCCGCGGCCGCAGCGAGAACCGGCTCGACCTGCGGATCGAACGCACCCTCGTCTCCTGGCTGCCCGCCACCGCCCTGCTGGTCCTCGCGCTCACCGCCGCGCACACCGCCTGGTCCCGCCCCGGCTGGGTCTCCGCCGGCACCCTGCCCGGCAACACCGTCTTCGGCGTCCTCACGCTCGCCCAGGGCGGACTGGTGGTCGCCCTCGGCACCGTCGCCCTGCTCCTCCACCGTCCCCGCCGCGATCCCCGCACCGCCTTGTACGGCCTGGGCGGCCCCGCCACCGCCATGCTGGCCTGCGCCCTCGGCGGCGTGATGTCCGGCGGAGTCGCCCAGCGGGTCGCCGACTGGCTCGACGGCCCCGGCACACCGGGCACCGGCGACGGCCTCATCACCGGACCGCCCGTCCTGCTCAGCTGGCAGGCCTCCGTGATCCCCGTCCTGCTCCTGCTGCTCGTCGTGCCCGCCGCGCTGCTCGCCGCCCGCACCGTCCTCGCCGCCCGCAGGCTGCGCACGGCCGTCGACGCCGACTACGGAGCCGCCGACCCCGACCGGCTGCGCACCGACCAGATCGCGGCGAGCCGCGCCCGCGCCGGGCTCACCGACTCCGCGCCCCTCCTCATAGGCGTCGTCTCCGGCGCCACCCTGCTCCTCGGCGCGGCCTCGGTCGCCGGCGCCTGGGCCAGCGGGAACGTCCCGGGCCGGGCCTTCGACGGCGCCCACCCGGCGATCGCCTCGGCCGCCACCGCCGCCCAGGCGCTCGGCTCCTGGATGATCGGCTTCGGCGCCCTCCTCTTCGTCACCTGGGGCCGCCGCGCCTACAAGGACGCCTCCGCGCGCCGCACCATCGGCATCCTGTGGGACGTCGGCACGTTCTGGCCGCGCGCCGCCCATCCCTTCGCCCCGCCCTGCTACGCCGAACGCGCCGTACCCGACCTCACCTGGCGGATGAGCTCCTGGACCCGGCGGACCGGCGGCCGGCTCGTCATCTCCGGCCACTCCCAGGGCAGCGTGCTCGCCGCCGCCGCGGTCTGGCAGCTACCGCCCGCCACCCGCGGCCGGGTCGCGCTGCTCACCTACGGCTCGCCGCTCGAACGGCTCTACGGGCGCTGGTTCCCGGCCTACTTCGGCCCCGAGTCGCTGCGCGGCCTCCACCGCACCGTGCACTGCTGGAGCAACCTGTACCGGGCCACCGACCCGATCGGCGGCCCCGTCCGCGTCCCCGCCCAGGACGGCCGCCCGGCCGTCGACCGGGCCGAGCTGCTCGACCCCGTCGCGTACGGCCGCACCCGCGAACACCCGTTGCCCGAACCGATCCTGGGGCACTCCGACTACCAGGCCGATCCGGCCTTCGACGAAGCACGCGCCGCGCTGCTCGACCTGCTGCCGCCCGCACTGCCACGGCAGCGCGACGACACCGTGGTCCCTCAGGAGAGTTCGGGAAGGTCCTCCGGATAGAGCAGGGTCAGGTCGTCCGTGCTCGGCTCCGCGAGCGCGGCGACCCGGCCCGCGTGCCGCTCCACCATCGCCTCGAACGTCTGCCGCGCGGTACGGCCGTTGCCGAACGTGGGGCCCTTCGGCAGCCCGGCGAAGTACTTCACCAGCGCCTCGCCGCTGCCCTCCGCGAGCCGGTACTCGTGCTCCTCCGCCTGCTGCTCGACGATCCGCAGCAGCTCCTCCGGCTCGTAGTCCGAGAAGCTGATGGTCCGTGAGAAGCGGGACGCCACACCCGGGTTGACGGTCAGGAAGCGCTCCATCTCCGCCGTGTACCCGGCCGCGATCACCACCACCGCGTCCCGGTGGTCCTCCATCAGCTTCACCAGGGTGTCGATCGCCTCGCGGCCGAAGTCCCGGCCCGAGTCCTCGGGAGCCAGAGCGTACGCCTCGTCCACGAACAGCACCCCGCCGCGCGCCCGGTCGAAGGCCTCCTGCGTACGGATGGCCGTCGAGCCGATGTGCTCGCCCACCAGGTCCACCCGGGAGACCTCGACCAGGTGCCCGCGCTCCAGCACCCCGAGGGAGGCCAGCACCTCGCCGTACAGCCGGGCCACCGTCGTCTTGCCCGTACCCGGGTTGCCGGTGAAGACCAGGTGCCGACGGGCGGACACCGCCTTCAGCCCGGCCTCCTGGCGGCGCCGGCCCACCTCGATCATGTTGGTGAGCGTCCGCACCTCGTGCTTGACGCTCTCCAGGCCCACCAGCGCGTCCAGTTCGCCGAGCACCTCCTGCGAGGAGCGCGCGGCGGCCGGAGCCGGCGCCACCGGACCGGGCGACACGGCGGGGGAGCGGGGCGCGGGGACCGTGTCGAGCAGCCCGCCCGACCGGGTCGCCGTCAGGACACCGCCGGCCTCGGGCACCGGGTGGGTGCGCAGCTGGCTCTCGTCGCTGGTGCAGTCCTCGACGACCGGCCCGTCCTCGGGGAACTCGTAACCGCCGCGCGCGCACCGCTCCGTACGGCAGGTGCGCAGCGTGGTCCGGCAGCCGTCCATCACGTGGAAGCCGTACCCGCCGCTGCCGGTCACCCGGCAGCCGAGGAAGGAACCGCGGCCCTCCGCCGACACGTAGAAGCCGGCCTCGGCGGGCGAGGTGACCGTGCACCGCTCGATCGTCGGGTCGGCGCCCTTGGTAACGATGACGCCCGTCTGCACGGCGTCGATCGTGCAGCCGCCCAGCGTGCCGCCGCTGCCGTGGTCCCGGAACCAGGCGCCCGTGGACGCCTCCCGGATCCGGCAGTCGTCCAGCTGGGCGGTGGCCCCGTCGCTCACCGACACGGCCGTGTTCCGTACCTGCGACAGGTCGCTGTCGACGACGTCGGCCCGCGAGCCGCGGTCGAGCACGAACAGCGCGTCGGGCACGTCGTGCACCCGGCACGCGTCCAGGACGGCCGTCGCGCCGTCGCTCACCCAGACCGCCGGGTAGTCCCCCGTGCTGTCGTGGATCTCGCACCGGTTCGCGTCCACCCGCGTGCCCGGGTCCCACACGGACAGACCGTTGCGCCCGAAGCGCCGCACCGTCGAACGGGTCAGCGTGAGCACCGAGCGGGAGCGCAGGTCCACGGCGTTCTCGGGTACGTCGTGGATGTCGCAGTCGGACAGGGTGAGCACCGCGTCCGTGTCCAGGGTGATGCCGTCGGCGGAGGTCCGGTGCACCGAGGAGTCGCTGAGGTGCGCGGTGGCCCGGGAGGCGATCTGCAGCCCGGCGCCCTTGGTCTCGTACACCTCGCAGCCGATGCCCTCCAGCGCGCTGCCCTCGCCGGTGACGGTGATCCCGGCGCCCGAGGCGTGGTGCACCCGGCACCGTTCGAGGCGCGGCTGCGCGCCGCCGCGCACGGAGACGCCGGACTGGCCGGCGGAGACGACCTCGCACTCCTCGAACACCCCGCCCGCGCCGTCGAGCACGGCGATCCCGACGCCCGCCGGGTTGTCGACCGTGGCCCGCCGGACCGTCGGCCGGGCCGTGCCGCGCACCTCGATACCGGCCGCCGAGCGGGTGACGATCCGCAGGTCGAGCAGTTCCGGGGTGCCGTCCTCGACCAGCAGCGCCGGGGCGGCGGCGTCCTGCCCCTCGATGTGCAGGTCCTGGAGGGTCGCCGAGGCCCGCACGGTCAGCGGCACCCCGTCGGCGGGCGCGATCCGCACCGAGCCGACGGTGCCGTCACCGCCCCGCAGGGTGACGGCCCGGTGGACCACCAGGTTCTCCCGGTACGTGCCGGGGGCCACGGTGAGGACGTCCCCGTCGCCCGCGGCCTCCAGGGCGGCGGCGAGAGAGGGGTACTCGCCCGTGCGGCGCCGCCACCGCGACGAGCCGGTGTGCGTCACCTGGACCGTGCCCTGTGCCATGGGTGTGCTCTGCCCCCACCTCGTGCGCCGTCGCTGAACCGATGCCCCACCGTAGCGCGCGCGGCGCCGTCGAGTTGACGGGTCGCCCGCCTCTCCGCCCCCAGGTCAGCTGCCCGTGCCCATGCGCCCCCAGTCCGGACCGACCTGGGCCCACGCCCGGTCCAGACGCGCGTACCGCCGCCGCACCAGGCGTTGTACGACGAGCCGACGCGCGGTCTCGACCAGGAAGCCGGCGAGCAGGGCCACGGTGAGCCCCGCGATCAGGGCGTGGGCGCGGGCGGTCTCGGGGTGCATCGGCGGGGTCACGGCCCGCCCCGACCGGTCGGTCCACAGCGGGAAGACGTCACCGGGATGCGCGTGCTCCCGCGCGGTGGTCACCGTGCCGGTGCGCGGGGTGCCGTCGGGCGCCGTCCAGTTCGCCACGACGGCGGGCCGCAGTCGCTGCTCCTCGCCCAGCTCGGCGTTCCGCTCCGGGCTGCGCTCGGTGGCGGCGCGCACCACCTGGGCGACGGTCGGGACCCGCTCCTCGTGCTGGAGGCGGACCGAGCGCTGCAGCGACGTGTTCGCGGAGACCCCGGCGGCCCAGCCGGCCGCCGGCACGGCGAGACACAGCAGCAGGGCGGCCGTCAGGGCCACCCAGGCCTCGACCAGGTCGGTGGTCCGGCGCAGGGGATTGTGCCGCCAGCGCCAGAGCCCGGTGGCTGCACGCACGCTCCGCACCCCCTCGTCTCGTCGACGGCCCGGAACGGGCCGGGCCGTCCGGCGTTTGCCGCTCTTCCAACGAGTGTGCCCCGGGGGTGGGTTCCGCGCCTGTCGGGAGGGAAATCAGTCGAGGATCTTGACCGGGTCGCCGACCCGGATGACCCCGCGCTGCTCGGGGACCAGGTTCTGGCCGAAGATCAGCCGGCTGCCGTCCTTGCGGTGCCGGGCCAGGGTGCGCAGCGGCTCCTTGCCGCGCTCACCGGTCCCCTGGTCGGTGGTGGTGACCACGCACCGGCCGCAGTTCCTGGCGACCCGGAAGACGACGTCGCCGATGGAGAGCCGCCGCCAGCCGTCCTCGGCCCACGGCGCGGTGCCGTCGACGACGACGTTGGGCCGGAAGCGGTTCATGGGCAGCGGGCCCTCGTCGGCGTGATCGCCCTGCGCGATCAGCGAGTTGAGGGCGTCCAGCGAGGAGGTGGTGGTGACGAGCAGCGGATAGCCGTCGGCGAAGCTGACGGTCTCGCCGGGCAGCGCGTAGTCGGGGTCGACGGGCCGGCGCCGGGCCGGGTCGTCCATGTGGACGAGCCGCACCTCGGCGCCCAGATAGCCGCGGAACCACGCGTCCGCCGAGGGATCGGCGGGCACGGCCTCGACCTTGGTGCCGAAGATGTCCACCGTGACCGTCCCGCCCGCCGCGGAGTCACGCGGCACCTCCACCGTCAGCGGCTCACGGCCGGGCCCGGCCAGCCGGATGCCGCCGTCCGGGAGCAGTTCGGCCGAGGCCAACGCCAGCCGTGCGTGCTGGCGTTGGGTGACGACCTTGCCCGCGGGGTCCACCACGGTCCAGCGGCGGTCGCCGGCCAGTCCCCATGGCTCGACCTCCGCCTCCGCGGGGGAGAACCCGCGCAGTGCCTTGACCGGGTGGACGTGGACGGAGCGCACAACAGGAATCGGCATGCCCTCATCCTGCCAGTCGCCCCGCCGCTCCGGGAATCAGTATCCGCGGCCCTGGTACGGGCGGTTGTACGGGTCCTCGTACGGCGCGGGCGCGGCGGGTCGCGGGGCCGCCGGGCGCATCGCCTCGTACCCGCCGGCCGCCGGGCGCGGCTGCTGCGGCGCCTGCGGGCCCGGGTAGCCGTAGCCCCGCGAGGCGGCGGGCTGCTGCGGGATGTACGGGGTGGGCGCGGGCTGCAGCGGCACGGGGGCCATCAGCTGGGTCGCCGGCGCGTGGGCGGCGGGCGCCATCTGCGGCGCGGGCTGCGGATAGCCGTAGCCGCCCTGGCCGCCGTAGGCGGGGGCGGGCTGCGGGGTGGGCGCCGCCGGGAGGGCGGGCAGGGCCGCGGGCAGCGCCGGCAGGTAGCTGCTGCTTCCGGAGTAGCCGTTGCCGGTGTCGTACGCGGAGGGCACTCGGATCGGGGCGATCTGAGGCGTGCCCCGTTCTGCGACGAGGGAGTCGTAGATCGGGGTGTCGGGGAACGACGGCGCGGTGTAGTAACCGCCTCCGTAGGTGGAGCGCGGGGAGGTCATGGCCATAAGTTAAGCCCACGATGTGCTGGTTGGGGAGCCCCCAACTCCGGGTCATCCGATTTACGCTGTTTTTGGCCAGCTGACCTGCCAAAACATCGTTAAAGACCCCGTTAACAAAAGGCATACCCGGAACTCGCGGCTATCGCGGGATTACCGGAAGTAACTGCGATGCGGCGGCAGCCCGGCCGATCCCGTCCGGACCGCCGCTCGTCACCGGAGCCCGGCGCTCACGACACCCGGACGGGCCGGCTCGCGACGAAGGGGTGGTCGCGCTCCACGAGTCCCTGACCGGCGGCACCGCCGGGCGAGCCGAGCTCGTCGAAGAACTCGGCGTTCGCCGTCCGGTAGGCCTTCCACTCCGCCGGGACGTCGTCCTCGTAGAAGATCGCCTCGACGGGGCAGACGGGCTCGCAGGCACCGCAGTCGACGCATTCGTCCGGGTGGATGTACAGGGACCTGCGGCCCTCGTAAATGCAGTCCACCGGACATTCGTCGATGCAGGCCTTGTCCTTCACGTCGACGCAGGGCTGCGCGATGACATACGTCATGGTGACTCCTCGTCATATCACTGGGAGAGAAGGCCCGATGGCGGGTGGGGGTCAGCCGGCGACGGAGACGGTGGGCTCGTCGCTCATGACGCCGTCCTTCTCCATCTGCTCGGCGATCTTCATGGCCTCGTCGATGAGGGTCTCGACGATCTTGGATTCGGGGACGGTCTTGATG
>NZ_JBHXFE010000074.1:0-17542 GCF_042722475.1 Streptomyces sp. NPDC127092 | reverse complement strand
GGTCGGCCGTCACCGTGAGGCCGAACCGGCCGGCCCCCGACCGGTTCGGCCGCCCCCGTCGTCCGGCCACCGCCCCTCCATCGAGGCGCGGAAGCACCACCCCTCCTCCTCTGCCGTTAGTGTGGGCCTCCGTCCGAGACGCACCCACGCCCCCCGCGGGCGACCCCCGGCCGGAGGGCCCGTAGCTCGATGTCCTCAACTCCTGAGTTTCCGCGACACGTCGTCACCGCCGTGCTCGTCGCCCACGACGGCGCCCGCTGGCTGCCGGACGCCCTCGCCGGGCTCCTCGCCCAGGAGCGCCCCGTACAGAACGCCGTCGCCGCCGACACCGGCAGCGCCGACGACTCCGCGCGACTGCTCGCCGAATCCCTCGGCGACGACCGCGTCCTCCACCTCGCGCGCCGCACCGGCTTCGGTGCCGCCGTCGAGGAGGCCGCCCGCACCGCGCCCGTCCTCGGACCCGAGGAACTCCCGTACCTGAAGCGGCCCAGCGGCTGGGACCCGGTCACCCGCACCTGGCAGGACGAGAACTACGACCTGCCCGAACTCCCGTACGGCGAACCGGTGCAGTGGCTCTGGCTGCTCCACGACGACTGCGCGCCCGAGCCCGGCGCGCTCACCGAACTCCTGCGCGTCGCCGACTCCGACGAGCACGCCGCCGTCATCGGCCCCAAGCTGCGCGGCTGGTACGACAAGAAGCAGCTCCTCGAAGCCGGCGTCTCCATCGCCCGCAGCGGCCGCCGCTGGACCGGCCTCGACCGCCGCGAACAGGACCAGGGGCAGCACGACCAGATCCGCTCCGTCCTCTCCGTCTCCAGCGCCGGCATGCTCGTCCGCCGCGACGTCTTCGAGGAACTCGGCGGCTTCGACCGCCGCCTGCCCCTCATGCGCGACGACGTCGACCTGTGCTGGCGCGCCCACGCCGCCGGACACCGCGTCCTCGTCGCGCCCGACGCCGTCCTCCGGCACGCCGAGGCCTCCGCCCGCGAGCGCCGCACCGTCGACTGCGCGGGCCGCACCGCCGCCAACCCGCACCGCGTCGACAAGGCCGGCGCCGTCTACACCCTGCTCGCCAACACCCGCGGCGCCGCCCTGCCGTACGTGTTCGTCCGGCTCGTCCTCGGCACCCTGCTCCGCACCCTCGCCTACCTCGTCGGCAAGGCCCCGGGCCAGGCCGTCGACGAGATCATGGGTCTGCTCGCGACCCTGCTGCGGCCCGAGAAGATCCTCGCCGCCCGCAAGCGGCGCAAGAACCCCGCCGTCCCCGCCGGCGAACTCCGCTCCCTCTTCCCCGCGCCCGGCGCCACCGTCCGCGCCGCCGCCGAACAGCTCGTCTCCCACTTCGGCGGCTCCGACGCCGACTCCGGCGGCTCACGGCACGGCGCCGTCGAGTCCGGTCCCGGCGGCGACGACGCCGACTACCTGGAGATCGAGCAGTTCGCCCGCCTGAAGAAGATCGCCCGCAAGCCGGGCCCCGTCCTCTTCGCCCTGCTCCTCGTCGTCTCCCTGGTCGCCTGCCGCAACCTCTTCGGCGGCGGCTCGCTGGCCGGCGGCGCCCTGCTGCCCGCCCCCGACACCGTCTCCGGCCTCTGGTCGCGCTACGCCGACAGCTGGCACGCCATCGGCACCGGCGGCACCCAGACCGCCCCGCCCTACCTCGCCGTCCTCGCGGCGCTCTCCGCGCTCTTCCTCGGCTCCACCTCCTTCGCGCTGACCCTGCTGCTCGTCTGCTCGGTCCCGCTGGCCGGCGTCACCGCCTACTTCGCCTCCCGCGGCATCGTCGAGTCCCGGCTCCTGCGCGCCTGGGCCGCCGTCGCCTACGCCTTCCTGCCCTCCGCCACCGGCGCGCTCGCCACCGGCCGGCTCGGCACCGCGGTCCTCGCGATCCTGCTGCCGCTGATCGCCCGCGCCGCCGTCGCCGCCCACGGCCTGAACCGGCCCCCCGGCGAGCGCGGCAGCTGGCGCGCCACCTGGGCGTACACCTTCCTCCTCACCTTCGCGACGGCGTTCACCCCGGTCGTCTGGCCGCTCGCCGTCGTCCTCGGCATCGGCGTGCTCGTCCTGCGCCGCGACGACATCACCGCCTACGGACTGCGCTTCCTCGCCGCCGCCGGCACCCCGATCCTCGTCCTGGCCCCCTGGTCGCTGTCCCTCCTGACCAGCCCCTCCGCCTTCCTGCGCGAGGCCGGTCTCGACGTCCGTACGGGCACGGCCTCCGCGCTCGACCTGCTCGGCGGCAGCCCCGGCGGCCCCGGCACCACCGGCGGACTTGTCCTCATCGGGTTCGTGCTCGCCGCGCTCGCCGCCCTGCTGCGCGAGGAGCGCGCCTTCGCGGTCCGCGCCGCCTGGGCCGCCGCCCTCGCCGGACTCCTCTTCGCCGTCCTCACCAACGGTGCCGGTGACGCCGAGACCGGCTGGGCCGGGCCCGCCACCCTCGTCTACGCCGCCGCCCTGCTCGCCGCCGGCACGATCGGCGCCGAAGGCGGCCGCACCCGGGTCGCTGCCCACGGCTTCGGCTGGCGCCAGCCCGTCGCCGCGCTCGTCGCGCTCGCCTGCGCCGCCGGCCCGCTGGTCGCCGCGGCCGGCTGGATGATCGGCGGCGCCGACGGCCCGCTCACCCGCCGCGACCCCGTGCAGGTTCCCGCCTTCGTGGCGTACGAGAGCGGTCAGGGCGCCCAGCCCCGGACCCTCGTCCTCGGCGGCGACGCGGCCGGCGAGGTCTCGTACACCCTGGTCCGCGGCTCCGGCGCGCACCTCGGCGACGCCGAACTGACCATGACCGGCGAGAGCGAACCGCTCCTGGACAAGGCCGTCGCCCACCTGGTCGCCGGCTCCGGCGCCGACCAGACCGAAGCCCTCAGCGGCTTCGCGATTCGCTTCGTCCTCGTACGGGACGGGGCGCCGCGCCAGATGATCCGGGTCCTCGACGCCACTCCCGGCCTGAACCGCCAGAGCGAGCAGGACGGCGGCGCCCTGTGGGCCGTCGGCGACCGCACGGCCGGCCGGGCGACGGTCGTCACCGCCGCGAAGGGCGACGGCAGCAAGGAGAGCACCACGCTGGACGCCGTCGCCGGCGGTCCCGTGGACGCGCGGTACGAGATCCCGGCGGGCGGCGCGGGCCGCGTCCTGCGCCTCGCCGACCGCGCCGACGAGGGCTGGACCGCCACCCTCGGCGGCACGGAGCTGAAGCCCGTCACCGTCGACGGCTGGGCCCAGGGCTTCGAACTGCCCGCCGGCGGCGGCCGCCTCGAGCTCACCCACCAGCAGCCGGTCACCCACACCGCGTGGATCTGGACCCAGGTCTTCCTCGCCGTCGTGCTGCTCGTCCTCGCCCTGCCCGGCCGCCGCCGCGACATCGACGACGACCTGCCCGACGAGGAGCTCGCCATCCCCGCGCAGGCCACCGCCGCCGAGGGCGACGGCCGCCGCGCCCGCCGTCTGCGCGCCGCCGCCGAAGCGGAGGCCGCCGCGGCCGCCGAACCCGAGCCGGCCCCGGCGCCCGCGCCGGGATACGCACCGCAGCCCGGATACGCACCGGAGCCGGGCTACGCCCCCGAGCCGGGGTACGCCCCCGAGCCGGGGTACGCACCGGAGCCCGCGACCGGCCCGGGCCCCGGACCCGTACCCGTATCCGTGCCCGCGCCTGCTCCGGCACCCGAGCAGCCGGCCTACGAGCCCCAGCAGGAGTGGGCCCAGCAGGGCTACTACCAGGACCAGTACGCGTACGACCCGTACGCGCAGCAGGGGTACGACCCGCAGCAGCAGTACGACCCGCAGCAGTACGGCTCCCAGCAGCAGTACGACCCGTACGCCCAGCCCAACGGCTACGAGCAGCAGCAGCCGTACGAGACGTACGACCCGTACGGCTACGGGCAGCAGCAGGAAGAGCCGCACCAGCCGCACCAGCAGCACCAGCAGCGTCCCGACGGGAGCAGCAACCAGTGAAGCGCACGACCCTCTCCCTGATCGCCGTCGCCACCACCCTGGCCGCGGTGACCGGCGTCGCCGCGCTCACCGCGCCCGACGGCATCACGACGCAGACCCTGGAGGCCCGCGCACCGCTGCCCGTGGAGCGCACCAGCCTGCTCTGCCCCGCGCCGAGCAGCTCGGAGGTCGCGGAGACCACGTACACCTCGTACACGCCCGCCGCCAAGGGCGCCACGGGCGAGCGCTCGCAGTCGGAGGCGGCGCAGTCAGCCAGGGCCGAGCTGAAGCCCGCCCCCGAGGCGCCGATTCCCGGCGACACCCCGCCGAAGAAGGGCAAGGAGCCCAAGGCGCCCGCGACCGTCACGAAGCCCGGCACCCCCGTCGGCGCCGAGGCGAACGGCGCCGACGCGCCCGCCCTGACCGGTTCCGCGAACGGCACCCTCGCCCCCGGCTGGACCGTCCAGCAGACCACCGTCGTCCCGGCCGGCGGCGCACGCGGCCTGCTCGGCGTCACCTGCACCGCCCCGGACACCGACTTCTGGTTCCCGGCCGCCTCCACCGCCAAGCAGCGCCAGGACTACGTCCACCTCACCAACCCGGACGACAGGAGCGCCACCGCCGACATCGAGCTGTACGGCCCCGAGGGCGCCCTCAAGCTGCAGGACACCAAGGGCATCGAGGTCCCCGGCCACTCCACCGTGCGGGTGCTGCTCTCCCCGCTCACCACCGACCCCGCGCAGCAGGACCTCACCGTTCACGTGTCCACCCGCGGCGGACGCGTCGGCGCCGTCGTCGGCGCCGCCGACGACACGGCGGGCAGCGACTGGCTGCCGGCCGCCGCCGACCCGGCCGGCACCGCCGTGCTGCCCGGCATCCCCGCCGACGCCACCTCCGTCCGGCTCGTGGCGTACGCGCCGGGCGACGACGACGCCGACCTGAAGGTCCAGCTGGTCACCCCGACCGGCACGATCGTCCCGGCGAGCGCGTCCTCCCTGCACGTGAAGTCGGGCATGACCGCCGCCGTCGACCTGCCCGACCTCACCCGCGGCGAGCCCGGCTCGCTGCTCCTCACGCCGTCCGACCCGAAGAAGGCCACGCCGGTCGTCGCCGCGCTGCGGGTGGTCCGCGGCAAGGGCGACAAGCAGGAGGTCGCGTTCATCCCGGCGGCCGCCGCGATCGAGGGCCGCGCGACCGTAGCCGACAACCGGGCCAAGGGCTCCACGCTCGCCCTCACCGCGCCGGGCGCCACCGCACAGGTGCGGATCACCGCCTCGGCGGGCACGCAGGGCGGCACGCCCGTCACCAAGACCGTCACCGTGAAGGCGGGCACCACCACCTCGCTCGCCGCTCCCGTCCCTGACGGCCTCAAGGGCTCCTACGCGCTCACCGTGGAACACCTCTCGGGCGGCCCGGTACACGCCTCGCGCACCCTGGAGGTGCCGGAGGACGGCATCCCGATGTTCACGGTCCAGACGCTCACGGACGACCGGAGCACGGTGGAGGTCCCGAAGGCGAAGCAGGACCTGACGGTCCTGGAGGACTAGGGCAGGCCCAGCTCGGGAACGGGCAGGAGCAGTCCGAAGCAGGACAGAAGTGGGCAGAAACAGTCCACAGGAGCAGGACGGGAACAGGACGGGAACAGGTAGGAGAGGTCGGGGACGTCGAGGCCCCGGCAGGACCGACCCGTACGGGGCGTCAGTCCTGCCCGTAGCGCGGGTCGACGGACTCGGGGGAGAGGCCGAGGAGGTCGGCGACCTGCTCCACGACGACCTCGTGGACGAGGAGCGCGCGCTCGTCACGGCTCTTGGAGCGGATCTCGACCGGGCGACGGTAGACGACGACGCGGGCCGGCTCGTTCTTCTCGGCCGGCGTCGAGCCGCCCAGCGGCACCACCGACTCGCCCGAGACCGGCGGAGGGACCTCCATCACCATGAACTCGACGTCCGCCAGCTGCGGCCAGCGCCGCTCCAGCCGTTCCACCGAGTCGAGGACCAGATCGCGGAAGGTGTCCGCCCGGCTCGCGGACAGCGGAACCTGCGGCGGGGCGACCGGCCCCCGCATGCCACGGCCGTGCCGGTCGCGGCGACGCACGCGCGGCGCCGGGCTTTCCATGCTCTGGATGCTGTCCGTCACTGACGCAGCGTAACTCTCCCCGGTGTTCCCGGACCGGTCCTGAACGGCCATCACGGTGGCGTACGGCGGTCGGCGCTGTCGCAACACGACCGTTCCGGCCAAGCCAGGGCGCGATTTCCGGGACCCGAGGGATCGGCCGACTGGCCGTGATTGACCGGTTTTCCACCTGACGCTGTCCGGATCGCGCACCGCCCGCACCCGCCTTCCGCGCCGCTCCCGCAGGTCAGAACGGGCGATCGGACCCGGTCCGTGGCGGACGTCACACCGCGACACGGTGGAGTGACCTGGGGGAGAGTCGTCGCGGCCCGCTCAAGAGTGCGGTACCGTCCAACGTCGTGAGCCCTGTACGTCGCTGTTCGCGCACCGCGTGCGGCCGCCCTGCCGTCGCGACACTGACGTACGTCTATGCCGACTCGACCGCGGTCCTCGGCCCGCTCGCCACCTACGCCGAGCCCCACTGCTACGACCTGTGCGCCGAGCACAGCGAGCGCCTCACCGCCCCGCGCGGCTGGGAGGTCGTGCGGCTCTCCGACGGCACCGCTCCGACCCGCCCCAGCGGCGACGACCTCGAAGCCCTCGCCAACGCGGTACGGGAGGCGGCCCGCCCCCAGGAACGCGCGGCCGAGGCGGGCGGCGGCCCCGGAAAGCCCGGCGGCCCGGGCCGCGGCGGCGACCCGATGGAGGTCGGCCGAAGGGGCCACCTGAGGGTGCTGCGTTCCCCCGACAACTGATCAGGGGCCGCTGAGAGCGGATCCCGGCTGCCGTCGGGAACTGGCCCGCCTCTCCCCGGGAACAGGTCCGGTTTTGCCCGCGAACTGAGCCCGAGAACTGATCAAGGTCCCCTCCCGGGTAGTTTGGGCGTTCCGTACGCGCGCCGCATCCGCGCGTCCGTGAGTGGTGTTGCCGAGACTTTCAGGAGGGTTGATCCGTGGCTGCTGATCTGTCGCAGATCGTGAAGGCGTACGACGTCCGCGGGGTGGTGCCGGATCAGTGGGACGAGAGCCTGGCCGAGCTGTTCGGCGCCGCGTTCGTCCGGGTCGTGGACGCCGACGCGATCGTCGTCGGCCACGACATGCGCCCCTCCTCGCCCGGCCTCGCCGCCGCCTTCGCGCGCGGTGCCGCCCGCCTCGGCGCCGACGTCACCATGATCGGCCTGTGCTCGACCGACCAGCTGTACTTCGCCTCCGGGCAGCTCGGCCTGCCCGGCGCGATGTTCACGGCCTCGCACAACCCGGCGCAGTACAACGGCATCAAGATGTGCCGCGCGGGCGCCGCGCCGGTCGGCCAGGACACGGGCCTGTCCGACATCCGCGAGCTCGTCGAGCGCTGGTCGGACGAGGGAGCTCCGGAGCCGGCGGCGCAGGCCGGCACGGTCACGGAGCGCGAGACGCTGAAGGACTACGCGGCCCACCTCCTCTCCCTGGTCGACCTCACCGCCATCCGCCCGCTGAAGGTCGTGGTGGACGCGGGCAACGGCATGGGCGGCCACACCGTCCCGACGGTCTTCGACGGCCTGCCGCTGACCGTGGTGCCGATGTACTTCGAACTGGACGGCACCTTCCCGAACCACGAGGCCAACCCGCTCGACCCGAAGAACATCGTCGACCTCCAGGCCCGTGTGCGCGCCGAGGGCGCGGACCTCGGTCTGGCCTTCGACGGCGACGCCGACCGCTGCTTCGTCGTCGACGAGCGCGGCGAGCCGGTCTCCCCGTCCGCGATCACGGCGCTGGTCGCGGCGCGCGAGCTGGCGAAGACCCCGGGCGGGACGGTCATCCACAACCTGATCACGTCGTGGTCGGTCCCGGAGGTCGTCCGCGAGAACGGCGGCACGCCCGTCCGCACCCGCGTCGGCCACTCCTTCATCAAGGAGGAGATGGCCAGGACCGGCGCGATCTTCGGCGGCGAGCACTCCGCCCACTACTACTTCAAGGACTTCTGGAACGCGGACACCGGCATGCTCGCCGCGCTCCACGTCCTGGCGGCCCTCGGCGGCCAGGACGGCCCGCTGTCCGGCCTGGTCTCCGCCTACGACCGCTACGTCTCCTCCGGCGAGATCAACTCGACGGTGGCCGACCAGGCCGCCCGCCTGGCCGCCGTGAAGGCCGCGTTCGCGGACCGCGAGGGCGTCACCCTCGACGAGCTCGACGGCCTGACGATCACCTCGGCCGACTGGTGGTTCAACCTCCGTGCCTCCAACACCGAGCCCCTCCTCCGCCTGAACATCGAGGCCCGCGACGACAACCAGATGCAGTCCCTCCGCGACGAGGTCCTGACCCTGGTCCGCGCGTAAGCCCACGCAGCCACAACGGTCTGAGGCCCGCCCCGTCCCGGGGCGGGCCTCAGCCGTTCCCGCTCCGCGCCGGGCGGTCCCTGCCACACCCCCACACCCCCGCTGGCTGAGCCCGCCCGCGCCGCATCGGGCCCGGCAGTCCGCCTTCCGTCGCGCGCCGTTGGGCCCCGCGCCTCTCTGGGCCCGCATGGCGCTGGCCCCGCACCCCGCTGGGCCCGCGCTCCGCGCGGGCGGTGCCCCCGACTCCCCCCCGTGTGGGCATTCGTCCCGCTGGGGCGGGACGGGTGGGCACACGGGACGGCGCCCTCGGCGGGCGCGTTCCGCCCCTGCACCTGCCCGCCACCCCTGCGGCGGCGCCCTTCAGCACGCGCCCCGCACGGCGCACGCCGCGCCCGACGCCCGGCGCCGTCAAACCGCCCCCGCACCCGGCCCCCGCCCGACGGCCGGCGCCGTCACCCGCCGTACGCGCACCCGCCCCCACCCCACGGCCGGCGCCGTCAACAAGTCGCCCCCCGTTCCCCCACCCACCCCCTCCCCGTCGCCTCCCCGCCGCCCCCACCCCGCACCGTTGCCCCGGCGCCGCCCCGCCCCTCGTCGGGCGCGCCGCCCGCGGCCCGGCGGTAGGCTGACCTGGCCCGAGACCGTCGTACGTACGGGCCCCGCCACGCAGCGGCCCGCACGTACCACCCGCACCGTCCGAAGGGACCACTCATGCCGCTCGAAGCCGGCCTCCTGGAGATCCTGGCCTGCCCGGCCTGCCACGCCCCGCTGAACGACCGGACGGCGGAGGAGACCCCGGAGCTCGTCTGCACCTCCACGGACTGCGGGCTCGCGTACCCGGTCCGCGACGGCATCCCGGTCCTGCTGGTCGACGAGGCCCGCCGCCCCGAGTAGCCCGCGCCGAACGCCCGCCCCGCGCCCCGGGAAGCAGGCGCGGGACGCGGCGCGAGGCGGACGCGGTGACGCGTACGCCTCGGCGTACCCCTCGGCGTACCCCTCGGGGGGATGACCCCGCCGGCCCACCCGGCCGGCCCCGCTCCGACGACCCCGACGACCGGAGGCCCGCCACATGCTCGACGAGACCCTCCTCGACGCACCGGACGCCCTCGCCCTCGCCGACCGCCGCGGCCTGCTCCGCGGTGCCGCCGAGGCGGGCGCGCGGGTAAGGACCGCCGCCCGGCACGCCGCCGAGGCCGGCATCTCGGCACTGCGCCCCGAGGGCCGCCCGCGCGCCGTCCTCGTCGCCGGCCCCGGCACCGCCGCCGTCGGCGTCGCCGACCTGGTGGGCGCCCTCGCGGGCGCCGCGGCCCCGGTGATCCGCCTCCAGCCCACGGGCGTCGCTCCCGCGGCCGGCGCGCTGCGCTGGGCGCTGCCCGGCTGGGCGGGTTCGGTGGACCTGCTGCTCATCCCGACCACGGACGGCTCGGAGCCGGGCCTCGCGCTCCTGGCCGAGCAGGCGTACCGCCGCGGCATCACCGTCGTGGCCGTCGCCCCGAAGGACTCCCCGCTCTCCGAGACGCTGAGCGGTTCGCGCGGCCTGCTCGTACCGATGGCGCTGGCCCCGCACGAGACGGCCGAGGAGTACGCGGAGTCCCTCGCCGCGAGCCCGGGCGACCTGTGGGCGCTGTTCACGCCGTTGCTCGCGCTGCTCGACCGGGTGGGCCTGGTCGAGGCCCCGTCGGAGGAGCTCGAGCAGGTGGCGGACCGCCTGGACCGTACGGCGGAGCGCTGCGGCCCGGCCATCGCCACGTACAGCAACCCGGCGAAGACGCTGGCCGCCGAGCTCGCCGACTCGCTGCCGCTTGTCTGGACCGAGGGCGAGGCCGCCGGCCCGGCCGGCCGCCGCTTCGCCGCGGTCCTGGCCGAGCTGGCGGGCCTGCCCGCGCTCGCGGCAGAGCTGCCGGAGGCGCTGCCCGCCCACGGGATGCTGCTGGCCGGGGACTACGCGGCCGGCGCCGACCCCGAGGACTTCTTCCGCGACCGCGTCGACGAGCAGCAGGCGCTGCGAGCCCGTGTCGTCCTCCTCCGCGACCGCCCGGCCGAAGGCAACGTGCTGAGCGCCGCCCCGGCCGCCCGCGAACTCGCCCTCGGCCACGGCACGGCGATCAGCGAACTGGAGCCGGAGGAGGGCAGCCCACTGGAGAACCTGGCGGAACTCCTCGCCGTCACGGACTTCGCCGCCGTGTACCTCTCCCTAGCCTCGGCGGGCCGAGCACCCGAGTAGCGACGGGGCAGCCCGCCGGAAGCCGCAAGGCGCCGACCGGTCCCGCAAGGAACACCGGGAGCCGAGCGAGCCCACGGGAAGTCCACTGGGAAGCCCACCGGAAGCCCACCGGAAGCCCGCTCAGACCCGCCCGAAGCCCGCCAGATCAGCCGACGACCCCGAGCCGCGACAAGCGAGAAGCCCCCCGGAAGCCTCCCGAGAGCCCCGGAAGCTTCCCGAGAAGCCCCAGAAGGCCCCAGAAGCCCTCGTAAGGCCCCTGAGAGCCCCTTGAAAGACCTCGGTGGGCCCTGACCGCACTCCGAAAAGGGCCTCGGCGGATCCCAGGCGCCCCCCGCGGCCCCCGCGGACCCGGAGGACCCGGAGGACCCGCAGGACCCACAGACCCGGCGCCCACCACACAGCCGCCCCCACCCGTCCCACCCGCCCCACCCTTGACGCCCCCACGTCCATCACCGCATCACCGCACTGAAAAGAGCTGGAAGCCCCATGGACCGCCTCGTCAACACCGTCCGTCCGTACGCCTGGGGGTCGACGACGGCCATCCCGGAACTCCTCGGCGTCGCCCCCACCGGGCAGCCCCAGGCCGAACTGTGGATGGGCGCCCACCCAGGCGCCCCCTCCCGCACCGACCGCGGTCCTCTCAACGAGGTCATCGACGCCGACCCCGTACGCGAACTCGGCCCGGCCGCCGTCGAGAAGTTCGGGCCCCGGCTGCCCTTCCTCTTCAAGGTGCTCGCCGCCGGCGCCCCGCTCTCCCTCCAGGTGCACCCCGACCTCGCCCAGGCGCGCGAGGGCTTCGCCGCCGAGGAGGCCGCGGGCATCCCGCTCGACGCCCCGCAGCGCAACTACAAGGACGCCAACCACAAGCCCGAACTCATCTGCGCGCTCACGCCGTTCCACGGCATGTGCGGCTTCCGCGAGCCCGTCGAGGCCGCCGACACCATGGCCGCGCTCGGCGTGAACTCCCTCAAGCCGTACGTCGACCTCCTCCACGCCCACCCCGAAGAGGCCGCGCTGCGCGAGGTCCTGACCGCGCTGCTGACCGCCGACCACGAAGCGATGGCCCACACCGTCGCCGAGGCCGCGCACGCTGCCGCCCGCCTAGGCGGCGCCCACGCCCCGTACGCCCGGATCGCCCACCACTACCCCCACGACCCGGGTGTGCTGGCCGCGATGCTGCTCAACCCGGTCACGCTCCAGCCCGGCGAGGCCCTTTACCTCGGCGCCGGCGTCCCGCACGCCTACGTCGACGGGCTCGGCGTCGAGATCATGGCCAACTCCGACAACGTGCTGCGCTGCGGCCTCACTCCCAAGCACGTCGACGTCCCCGAACTCCTGCGCGTCGTCCGCTTCGAGCCGACCGACCCGGACGTCCTGCGCCCCGAGGCCTCCCCGTCGGGCGAGGAGGTCTACGACACCCCCATCGACGAGTTCCGGCTGTCCCGTTTCGTACGGGCCGAGGGCGCCGCCCCGACCGACCTCACCGCCCCGACGCCGCAGATCCTGCTCTCGGTCGCCGGCCGCCCCAAGGCCGGCGAAGTCACCCTCGCGCCGGGCGAGTCCGTCTTCGTACCGGCAGGCGAAAAGACCGAACTGTCCGGTACGGGGACGGTCTTCCGCGCGACCGTCGTGGCCTGATGGAACAATGACCCGCCGTACAGCGGCGGACGGCGCTGCGAACCGACGAAGGGAACACACAGACCCATGAGCGCGTCAGGCGGAACCAAGGCGATCGTGGCGGCGCTCGCCGCCAATCTCGCGATCGCCGCAGCCAAGTTCGTGGCGTTCCTCTTCAGTGGTTCGTCCTCGATGCTCGCCGAAAGCGTCCACTCGCTCGCCGACTCCGGCAACCAGGGACTGCTGCTGCTCGGCGGCAAGCGCGCCCAGCGCGAGGCCACGCCACAGCACCCCTTCGGCTACGGCCGCGAGCGCTACATCTACGCCTTCCTCGTCTCGATCGTGCTCTTCTCGGTCGGTGGCATGTTCGCCATCTACGAGGGCTACGAGAAGATCAAGCACCCGCACCCGATCGAGGCCTGGTACTGGCCGGTGGGCGTCCTCGTCTTCGCGATCATCGCGGAGAGCTTCTCCTTCCGCACCGCGATCAAGGAGTCGAACGAGATCCGCGGCAACCTGTCCTGGAAGGAGTTCGTGCGCCGGGCGAAGGCCCCCGAGCTGCCCGTCGTCCTCCTGGAGGACCTCGGCGCCCTCGTCGGCCTCGTCCTCGCCCTCGGCGGCGTCGGCCTGGCGCTGGCCACCGGCAACGGCGTCTGGGACGGCATCGGCACCGTCTGCATCGGTGTGCTGCTGGTCCTCATCGCGATCGTCCTCGCCGCCGAGACCAAGTCGCTGCTGCTCGGCGAGGCCGCCGGCGTCGACGAGGTGAAGAAGATCGAGGCGGCGATCGTCGACGGCGAGACCGTCACCCGCCTCATCCACATGCGCACGCTCCACCTCGGCCCGGAGGAGCTGCTGGTCGCGGCCAAGGTCGCGGTCCGGCACGACGACACCGCCGGCGAGGTGGCACGCGCGATCGACGCGGCGGAGGAGCGCATCCGCGCCGCCGTCCCGATCGCCCGGGTGATCTACCTGGAGCCGGACGTCTACAGCGAGCAGGCCGCCGCCAAGGGCGCCTGACCGCCGGACACGTGCGAGGCCCCGGACCTGAGGTACTCAGGCCGGGGCCTCCCGCATGTCCGGCGCGTGGGCTGTCCCACCTGGGGTCACCCCTGGGCCGTCCCACCTTGGCCGTCACGCCTGGGATGTCACGCCTGGGTCGGGACGTACGGGGGAGGCACAGACGGTCCGGTTCCGGTACGACGGGCCGACCGCCGCCCGGTCAGCCACCCGCCGAGGCCGAGGCCGAACCCGACGAGGAGCACCACCGCACCCCCGAAGAACCCGACGACGGCACCGACCGCGCCCAGCGGGCTGTCGATCGCCCGCTCCCGCACGGCCGCGACCGGGACCGTCCCGCCGTCGAGCTCCTGGTGGAAGCGCGAGTCGAAGGAGTCGCCCCGGTTGTCGCCGAGCAGGAACAGCCGCCCCTCCGGGACCTCGATCTGCTCGAAGGGGTAGCCCGCGACAGAGTCGCCGTCGAGGACGTACGGCTCCGAGAGCGGCCGCTCGTTGACGAACACCTGCCGTTCGTCGGCTTTGATCCGGTCACCGCCGACCCCGATCACGCGCTTCACGACGAGTACGTCACCGGTGCCCCACTGCGGCACGGAGACGAGCACGACGTCGCCGCGCCGCACTTCCGACGGTTCGACGCTCTCGGCGAAGAGCGTTTCGCCCGGCTCGTAGGTGGGCCGCATCGACGCCGCGGGCACGTTGTGGCCCGGATAAGCGCTCCGCAGCACCCAGCCTCCGGCCATCAGCACCACTCCCAGCGCCAGCAGCACACCGCCCGCGATCCGCAGTCCCCGCCCCGGTCTCATCCCTCAGCCCTCCAGCAGTCCGGCCCGCACCCTATAGGTGCGGGCCGACAGCGGAAGGACGCGGCCGGTGGGTCGGTGCCTCTCCAGGCGACGGCCCTACCGGATCTCGCCGAGCAACCCCAGGACGTCCGCACGGTCCGACGCCTCGAGGAGTCGCTCGCGGAAGTCCGCGTCCATCAGTTTCCGGGAGAGCAGGGCGAGGATCCGCAGGTGCTCGTCCCCGGCGGCGGCCTCCGGCACCGCGATCATGAAGATCAGCCGGGCCTTCGTGTCGTCGAGCGAACCCCACTCGACACCTTCGGGCGAGCGGGCGAAGCCCACGACGGGCGAAGTGACCGCGTCCGTCTTGGCGTGCGGGATGGCGATCTGCTCGCCGAGCCCGGTGGTGCCCTGCTGCTCCCGAGCGAACGCGGCCCGGACCAGCCCGTCGAGGTCGGTCACCTTGCCGGTCGTCGCCAGCAGCGCCGCCATCTCGCGGATGGCCGCATCCTTGTCACCGGCGTCGAGCCGAGCTTTCACGGTCCGCCCGGTCAAATACCCGGACAGCACCTGAGTCGTTTCCTGGTCCGGTACGGGCACGGGCACGGGCACGGGCTCGGGCCCGGGCACGGGCACGGTCGCGGCGTCGGGCACAGGCACGGGCAGGCCCTCGGTGTCGGGCACGGGCAGGCCCTTGGTGGCGGATACGGGCGAGGCCGTACGCACAGGCGCGAACGAGGTCCCTCCTGCGAGGCCGCTCCCACCGCCGCTCCCACCCACCAGCACGGACTCGCGCACGGACCCGGGCACGGCGGCAGGCACTGCCCCAGGCACAGCTCCGGCTGCGGCAGCGGGCACCGCCCCGGCCACGGCGGCAGGCGCCCGGCCCCGGTTCCGCCGCTCGCGGATGTCGATGAGCGCGTTGGTGGCGAGGGCGGTGACCATCGTGCCCGCTGCCACCGCGAGGAAGAACATCGGCACTCCGCCGACGGCGCCGAGCACGGCCACGATCGGCCCGCCGTGCGGCACCGCGTCCGTCACGCCGGCCATGCCGGCGAGCGCACCGGCGACCGCGCCGCCCAGCATGTTCGCGGGGATCACCTGCGCGGGCCTGGCCGCCGCGAACGGGATCGCGCCCTCGGAGATCCCGAACACGCCCATGAAGAGCGAGGCCATGCCGGTCTCCCGCTCCTGCTCCGTGTACAGCTTGCGGCGCAGCAGCGTCGCCAGGCCCTGGCCGAGCGGCATGACCGGGATGGCAGCCGCGCACATGCCCATGACGGTCTGGTTGCCGGTCGCGATGAGTCCCGCGCCGAAGAGGAACGCCGTCTTGTTGACCGGACCGCCCATGTCGAACGCGATCATCAGGCCGAGGATCGCGCCCAGCAGGATCGCGCTGGTGCCCGTCATCCCGCCCAGCCAGCTCGTCAGGTGCTCGAAGACCCATGAGATCGGCTGACCGATGACGTAGATGAAGAACAGTCCGAGTGCCGTGGTGGCCAGGATCGGGATCACGATGATCGGCATGATCGGCTGGACGAACTTCGGGACCCGGACCTTCTTGATCCACGCCACCAGGTAACCGGCGAGGAAGCCGGTCACGATGGCGCCGATGAACCCCGCGCCCGCCTCGGAGTGGTACAGCGAGCCGTCGTTGGCGATCCAGCCGCCGATCATGCCGGGCACGAGCGCCGGCCGGTCGCCGATGGCGTAGGCGATGTATCCGGACAGGATCGGCACCATCAGCTTGAAGCCGATGACGCCGATGTTGTTGACGTCCATCCAGAAGGAGCCCTTCGGGATGACGAGCCCGTCGGGCGTCGCGTGGCCGCCGACGGCGAGCGAGATCGCGATGAGCAGACCGCCGACGACGACGAACGGGATCATGTACGAGACGCCGTTCATCAGCGCCTTGTACGCGACGCTCCGCTCCTTCCCGCCACCGCCGGGACCACCACCTGACCGGCTCGAACCGGGTGCGCCCCCGCGCCCCCCACCGCTGTTGCCGTCGCTGTTGCCGTCGCCCTTGCCCTCGCCGTGAACGGGCGCGCTGCGCACCTGCTCGATCAGCCGCTCGGGATGGCGAATGCCCTCGGCCACGCCGACGACGAGGACCCGCTTGCCCGCGAACCGGCTCAGGTCCACGTCCTTGTCCGCGGCGACGATCACGCCGTCGGCATGACTGACATCGTTGTCACTAAGTGTGTTCTCGGTTCCGATAGAGCCCTGGGTCTCCACCTTCATGTCCACGCCGGCGGCCTCGGCGGCCTGCGCGAGCTTCTCGGCGGCCATGTAGGTGTGGGCGATGCCGGTCGGACACGCGGTCACCGCGAGCAGTTTCGGCCTCTGCTGCCCGCCCGCCGGACTGGTCACGAGCTTCTCCTCATGGCTGTTCCTCCCGCTGCCTGCACCGGGCTGCTGCGCTCCGGCCTCCCGAGCATCGTGCCGGACACGCATCTGGCGTCAAAAGTCCGTAAGGCCCTGAATGTGCGGGTCGCAGGACCTTTTGTCGAGCCCGTATCCGGCCGAATCCCGCACGGGTTCCGCGACCGACGGACTGTGGGTCGCTGCGCCGATCGGTGTAGATTCGTGACCAGCCAGACGTCGCTGCTGATGGCGGTCGGGCGGTCAGTACATGGACCGGCCGAGGGAGAGAGGGCCTCCGACGACTGCACCGCGGACCCACGCGGGCGTACCCGGGCATTCGTATGCCCGCGTCGCCCACAGCTGCGGTGCCAGGTGCCCACTCGACCCCTCGAACCCGATTGACGAGGAGCAGCTCCAGTCATGACGACTGTCGCCAAGCAGGACTTCAAGGTCGCCGACCTCTCCCTGGCCGCGTTCGGCCGCAAGGAGATCACCCTCGCCGAGCACGAGATGCCCGGCCTGATGTCGATCCGCCGCGAGTACGCCGAGCAGCAGCCGCTGGCCGGCGCCCGGATCACCGGCTCGCTGCACATGACCGTGCAGACCGCCGTGCTGATCGAGACCCTGGTCGCCCTCGGCGCCGAGGTCCGCTGGGCCTCCTGCAACATCTTCTCCACCCAGGACCACGCCGCCGCGGCCATCGCCGTCGGCCCCAACGGCACCCCCGAGAACCCGCAGGGTGTCCCGGTCTTCGCCTGGAAGGGCGAGACCCTGGAGGAGTACTGGTGGTGCACGGAGCAGGCCCTGACCTGGCCGAACACGCCCACCGGCGGCCCGAACATGATCCTCGACGACGGTGGTGACGCCACCCTCCTCGTCCACAAGGGCGTCGAGTTCGAGAAGGCCGGCTCGGCCCCGGACCCGTCCACCGCGGACAGCGAGGAGTACGGCTACATCCTCCGCCTCCTCAACCGCACGCTCGCCGAGAGCCCGCAGAAGTGGACCCAGCTGGCGTCCGAGATCCGCGGTGTGACCGAGGAGACCACCACCGGCGTCCACCGCCTCTACGAGATGATGCAGGCCGGCACCCTGCTGTTCCCGGCGATCAACGTGAACGACGCCGTGACGAAGTCGAAGTTCGACAACAAGTACGGCTGCCGCCACTCGCTGATCGACGGCATC
>NZ_JBHXFE010000073.1:0-18018 GCF_042722475.1 Streptomyces sp. NPDC127092 | reverse complement strand
CCCGTCGACCCGCCGCGCGCACAGCGCGAGCGCCAGCTCCTGCTCGCGGTCCGGGTCCTCGGCGCTGGAGCCGTTGATGAGCAGCGCGCCGTGCGCCCGGGCCACCTCTTCGACGGCGCGGCTGAGCGGACCGTAGAACGGGTCGGCCAGGTCCTCCAGGACCAGGCCGACCGACGCCGTGCGTCCCTTGCGCAGCACCCGGGCGCTGTCGTTGCGGCGGAAGCCGAGCGAGTCGATGGCTTCCTGGACCCGGCGCTCGGTGTCGGGCGTGACGCCCGGCTCGCCGTTGACGACCCGTGAGACGGTCTTCAGGCCGACGCCCGCCCGGGCGGCGACGTCCTTCATGGTGGGCCGATTGCCGTAACGGTGCTCGGGGCGGCGGGCGATGTCGGCCACGGTGCGCGGTTCCTCCGTCATGCGGGTGTCGGGTGCCGGCGGGCGGCGATTTCGATCTCGATCTCGTTGCTGTCGAGCATAGGGCCTGGACAACGTTGTCAGAGGTAGGAAGACTGTAGGTCACACCGACTGACCGCCCACGGAGACCCGGAGCCCATGCGCACTGACCTCGTCGTCGCCCTCGACATCGGCGGCACCAAGATCGCCGGAGCGCTGGTCGACGCCGGAGGCCGCATCCTCGTCCGGGCGCAGCGGCCCACGCCCGCGCGCGAGGACGGCGAGACCGTGATGGGTGCGGTGGCGGCCGTGCTCGACGAGCTCGGCCGCTCGCCGCTGTGGGCCTCGGCGCGTGCCGTCGGCATCGGCAGCGCGGGCCCGGTCGACGCCTCCACGGGCACGGTGAGCCCGGTCAACGTGCCCGGCTGGCGCGACTTCCCGCTGGTCGAGCGGGTGCGCCGGGCCACGGGCGGGCTGCCCGTCACCCTCGTCGGCGACGGCGTCGCCATGACCGCCGCCGAGCACTGGCAGGGCGCCGCGCGCGGCCACGACAACGCGCTGTGCCTCGTGGTCTCCACGGGCGTCGGAGGCGGCCTCGTCCTCGACGGACGGGTCCACCCCGGTCCGACCGGGAACGCCGGTCACATCGGTCACATGAGCGTGGACCTGGACGGCGAGAGCTGCGCGTGCGGCGGCCGCGGCTGCGTCGAACGGATCGCCAGCGGCCCGCACATCGCCCGCCGCGCCCTCGAGAACGGCTGGCGGCCGGGACCCGACGGCGACACCTCCGCCGCCGCGGTGGCCGCCGCGGCCCGCGCGGGCGACCCGGTCGCCGTCGCCTCCTTCGAGCGCGCCGCCCAGGCGCTGGCGGCCGGGATCGCCGCCACGGCCACCCTGGTCGAGATCGACATCGCCGTGATCGGCGGGGGAGTGGCGGGCGCGGGCGCGGTCCTCTTCGACCCGCTCCGGCGCAGCCTCCGCTCGTACGCCACGCTCTCGTTCGTGCAGGGCATCGAGGTCGTCCCCGCACTCACCGGCACGGACGCCGGCCTCCTCGGCGCGGCGGCGGCCGCGGCCCCGGAGGCGACGGCGGAACCGGCGCGGGACTGAGCGCGGGGTTGTGCGCGGGTGCGCGGGCTCGGTGCGCGGGCTCGGCGCGCGGGTGCGCGAGCCGCGCTCGGCGCCTGCGCGCGACACTGCGCGCCCCGGCGCGCGTCGGGCGCACCGGCGCACGGCCGGTGCCGGGCCGTGCGTCCGCGCGCCTGAGGCGGGGACGGCCGAGCGGGGGCTACGAACGGTGCCCCCGGCCCCGTAACGTCTCCGGGGAGCGCTGCTCCACGATCACCAGAAAGGTGTCGGACTCCAGGTCCATCACCACCCGCGCGGGCAGCCCCTCGTCGCGCCGTGCGCTCGCGAACTCCTCCGCGGGCCAGCTGCCGCGCGGTCCGCCCGCCGGAAACCGCTCCAGAACCGTACGATCCATCTCCGCACCCCCTCGTGCTCGCCGTTTCCAACGACGGCCGTTCGCGAAGTGTTACGCGCCGGGCACGTGCCCCGGTTCCCCGGCGCCCGCTCCGGAAGGGGCGCCGACGGCCGGGGGTTTCCGTGGCAGGGTGGTGCGGGCAAGCCACTGGGGGCAACCGAAGAGGGGGAATCGTGATCGTCTGGATCAACGGTGCGTTCGGCGCGGGAAAGAGCAGCACCGCGCGTGAGCTGGTCGATCTGATCCCGAACAGCACGCTGTACGACCCCGAGCTCACCGGTGGAGCCATGAACCTGCTCCTTCCGCAGAAACGTCTCGCTGAGGTGACGGACTTCCAGGACCTGCCGATCTGGCGCCGGCTCGTCGTGGACACCGCCGCCGCGCTGCTCGCCGAGGTCGGCGGGGTGCTCGTGGTGCCGATGACACTGCTGCGGCAGGAGTACCGCGACGAGATCTTCGGCGGCCTCGCCGCTCGCCGGATCGACGTGCGGCACGTCCTGCTCACCCCGGACGAAACGATCCTGCGCGACCGCATCGAAAGCCGCGTCGAGCACCCCGGCGACCCGGAGGCCGAGGCCCGCGCCCGCCGCTGGTGCCTCGACCACCTCGACCCGTACCGCGCCGCCCGCGACGGCTGGCTCGCCGCCGACGCGTACACCGTCGACAACTCCGCCCTCACCGCCGCCGAGACCGCCCGCACCGTCGCCGAGGCCGTCACCGCCGGACACGCCGCACCCTGCGGCATCGTCCAGACGCCCGAACCCACCGGCGAGACGCTGGCGGCCGGCGTGCTGCTCTTCGACGAGGACGACCGCTTCCTGCTCGTCGACCCCACGTACAAGGCCGGCTGGGAGTTCCCCGGCGGTGTCGTCGAACCCGGCGAGGCGCCCGCCCGGGCCGGCATCCGCGAGGTCGCCGAGGAGATCGGCCTCCGCCTGGAGACCGTGCCGCGCCTGCTCCTCGTCGACTGGGAACGGCCCCAGCCCCCCGGCTACGGCGGCCTCCGCCTCCTCTTCGACGGCGGCCGCCTCCACTCCGCCGACGCCGAACGCCTCCTCCTGCCCGGCGCCGAACTGCGCGCCTGGCGCTTCGTCACCGAGGAGGAAGCCGCCGACCTCCTCCCGCCCGTCCGCTACCACCGCCTCCGCTGGGCCCTCCGCGCCCGCGAACGCGGCACGGTCCTGAACCTGGAAGCGGGCGTCCCGGTGGGCTGACCGGGGCCGACGGGCCGGCCGGCCCGGAACGGGGCCGTGGATACCTCGGGGCCCGTCACCCCGCCTGCTCGGCCGCCTTGGTCAGGCGTTCCGCCGTGTCCGTCGTGACCGGTTCGCCGTGACCGCAGCACAGGACCGACGGACGCAGCTCGGCCAGTCGGCGCATCGACGCGAGGGCCTGCGCGCGGTCGACGTGGAACACGCCGAACATCACGTCCGGCATCGACGCCACCGTGTCGCCCGTGAACAGGACACCGTGGCGGGGCAGATGGAGCGCGAGCGAGCCGGGCGTGTGGCCGGGGGCGTGCACGACCACCGCGCCGTCGCCGAAGGCCAGCTCCTCGCCGTCCGCGACCTCCCGGTCCACGCGGGTCGGCGGCGCCTCCGGCACCGTCAGGCCGTGGGCGTACAGCGGGCGCTCCCAGTCCAGCAGGTCCGGCTCCGGTACGGGCAGTTCGCCGCGGATCACCGGGGCGTCCAGGGCGTGCGCCAGGATCTCGGCACCGAAGCGGTCCGCGAGCTCCTCGGCCGCGCCCACATGGTCGCGGTGGCAGTGGGTGAGCACGATCCGGCGCAGCCGGGACGGGTCGAGGCCCGCCCCGCGCAACGCCGCTCCGACCGCGTCGGCCGAGCCCGCCCAGCCGGCGTCGATCAGGGTCAGCTCCGTGTCGTTCCCCGTACCGTCACGCCACAGATAGGCCTGACCGACGGAGAACCGGAGCATCTGCAGACGCGGAGTGATCTCCACGAGTTCCACGGGGTTCGCGTAGTCCATGACCCGAACCTACGTGCCGCACCTCGAGCGCCCAACGGGTCTACGCTCTGGGCGAGTTCCGCCCAGAGCGTGACCAGGAAGGGAACCTGCGAGCCGGGGACTACGCCTTCGAGCGGGCGTAGTTGAGCAGGAAGTGCGCCTCCGCCACCGACAGCCGCTCCAGCTCCTGCGGCGACACCGACTCGTTCACCGCGTGGATCTGCGCGTCCGGCTCGCTCAGGCCGATCAGCAGGATCTCCGACTCCGGGTAGAGCGTGGCCAGCGTGTTGCACAGCGGGATCGAGCCGCCCATGCCGGCCGTCTGCATCTCCTCGCCCGGGTACGCGACCTTCATCGCCTCCGCCATCGACACGTACGCCGGGCTCGACGTGTCCGCCTGGAACGCCTGGCCCTGGCCGACCTGCTCCAGGCTCACCCGCGCGTTCCACGGCGTGTGCTTCTCGATGTGCGCGAACAGCAGCTCCGTCGCCTTCGCCGCGTCCTGGCCCGGCGGCACGCGCAGGCTGAGCTGCGCGCGGGCCGTCGCCGGGATGGACGGCGTGGCGCCCGCCACCGGGTGGCAATCGATGCCGATGACAGTCACGGCCGGCCGCGCCCAGATCCGGTCGGCGACCGTGCCGTTGCCCGGCAGGTCCACACCGTCCAGGACCTTCGCGTCCTTGCGGAAGTCGGCCTCCGGGTACTGCAGGCCCTCCCACACCGCGTCCGCCGGCAGCCCGTCGATGACCGTCGAACCGTCCTCCGCGCGCAGCGAGTCCAGGACGCGGATCATCGCCGCCAGCGCGTCCGGCGCGGCACCGCCGAACTGGCCCGAGTGCAGGTTGCCCTGCAGCGTGTCGATGGTCACCCGGATCATCGTCATGCCCCGCAGGGTCGCCGTCACGGTCGGCAGCCCGACCCGGAAGTTGCCGGCGTCGCCGATGACGATCGCGTCCGCCGTCAGCAGCTCGGGGTGCGCCTCCGCGTAACGCTCCAGACCGCCGGTGCCCTGCTCCTCCGAGCCCTCCACGATCACCTTGACGGTGACCGGCACGCCGCCGTTCGCCTTCAGGGCGCGCAGCGCGAGCAGGTGCATGATGAAGCCGCCCTTGCAGTCGGCCGCACCGCGGCCGTACCAGCGGCCGTCCTCGCGCTCCGTCAGCTGGAAGGGCGGCGTCACCCACGCCGACTCGACCAGCATCGGCTGCACGTCGTAGTGCGCGTAGAGCAGCACGGTCGGGGCGCCGGCCGGGCCCGGCAGCACGCCGTACACCGACTGCGAACCGTCCGGCGTGTCGAGCAGCGCCACGTCCTCGAAGCCCTCGGCGCGCAGCGCGTCCGCCACCCAGTTCGCTGCGGCTTCGCACTCGCTGCGCGGGGCGACGGCCTCGTCCGCTACCGACTGGAAGGCCACCAGCTCCGTCAGCTCCGCCTTGGCGCGGGGCATCAGGGATGCGACGGTCTCGGCGATCGGATTGGCGGTCATGGGCACGCTCCTGGTGGGTGCGACGTTGTGACGTTGTCGGGTCTCGGCTCGTCGCCGTGTGTCGGTGGTACGGCGAACGCATGCCCGATCCTACGGCGCGGGGCGACACGGCCGGGCCCCGCTACCGAGCCGTAGGATGCGTGAAGAGCAGCAACAACCGGTCGGATCAGGAGCAGAAGCACATCGTGAGCAGCGAGAACGCAGACGCCGGAGCGGCAGAGGCTGGAGCGGGTCCGGGGGACCCGGACGAGGGGCAGCGGGTCTGGGACGTGGTCGTCGTGGGCGCCGGTCCCGCCGGGGCCTCGGCGGCCTATGCGGCGGCCGTCGCCGGCCGCCGGGTGCTGCTCCTGGAGAAGGCCGAGCTGCCCCGCTACAAGACCTGCGGCGGCGGCATCATCGGCCCGTCGCGCGACGCGCTGCCGCCCGGCTTCGAACTGCCCCTGCAGGACCGGGTGCACGCCGTGACCTTCTCGATGGGCGGCCGCTTCGCCCGTACGCGCCGCTCCCGCCGCATGCTCTTCGGGCTCATCAACCGGCCCGAGTTCGACGCCCAGCTCGTCGAGCACGCCCAGAAGGCGGGCGCCGAGCTGCGCACCGGAGCCACCGTCAGCCGGGTCGAGCAGCACGGGCCGGCCGTGCCGGACCGCCGGACCGTGGCCGTGGTCCTGGCCGACGGCGAGACCGTCCTCGCCCGCGCCGTCGTCGGCGCCGACGGCAGCGCGAGCCGGATAGGAGCGCACGTCGGCGTCAAGCTCGGCCAGGTCGACCTCGGCCTGGAGGCCGAGATCCCGGTGCCGCCGTCCGTGGCCGAGGACTGGAAGGGCCGGGTCCTCATCGACTGGGGCCCGCTGCCCGGCAGTTACGGCTGGGTGTTCCCCAAGGGCGACACGCTGACCGTCGGCGTGATCTCGGCGCGCGGCGAGGGCGCGGCCACCAAGCGCTATCTGGAGGACTTCGTCGCCCGGCTGGGCCTCGCGGGCTTCGAGCCGGCGATCTCCTCCGGCCATCTGACCCGCTGCCGCACCGACGACTCGCCGCTCTCCCGCGGCCGGGTCCTGGTCTGCGGCGACGCGGCCGGGCTGCTCGAGCCGTGGACCCGCGAGGGCATCTCCTTCGCGCTGCGCTCGGGGCGGCTCGCCGGCGAGTGGGCGGTCCGCATCGCGGAGGCGGGCGACGCGGTGGACGCGCGCCGGCAGGCGCTCAACTACGCGTTCGCCATCAAGGCGGGGCTCGGCGTCGAGATGGCCGTCGGGCGCCGGATGCTCGCGGCGTTCGAGCGCCGCCCGGGACTGCTGCACGCGGCGATCACCGGCGTACGGCCGGCCTGGAAGGCCTTCACCGACATCACGCGCGGTGCGACGACGCTGGCCGGCCTGGTCCGGGGCAACGGCGTCGCGCGCCGGGCGCTCGACCTGCTGGACCGCTCGATGGACACGTCGGTCGGCGTGGGCCCGGCGGGCCGGGGCGTCGCGCCCCAGAGGGCCGGGGCCGACGGGGCGGACGGCGCTGTCGGGGCTGACGGGGCTGACGGGGCTGACAGGGTCGATGGAGGCGCGGAGGGTGGCGGCGCCGGCCGCGGTGACGGCGGCGGTGACGGCGGCGGTGAGGCGCCGGAGGCGCGGGCGACGGAATCCTGATGAGCGACGCCTCCTCGGGGAGGCGTTGTCTGAGGGATCACTGCTACGAGGGCGGTGCGGACCATGGCGGTCCGCACCGCTCTCACGCGTCGGTGGCCGTGATGCGGAAGACGGGGTGGCGGGGCGCGATGGCGCGCAGCTCCTCGTCCGTGGAGTCCGGTCCTACGCCCTGGAAGAAGACGCCCACCTCGGCCTTCCAGCGCTTGAGGTAGGCCCGCAGCAGGGCGGGCTTCTCGTCGTCGGCGACCTCGACGGCCGTGAACGGCTGCACGTGCCGGCCGAGGTGCAGTTCGCCGCCGCTGGCCGCCCGCATGTTGTGGGTCCACTGGACGTGGCCGCGCGGAGCCACCAGGTACTGGGACCCGTCCAGCGTCAGCAGGTTGACCGGGGTGCGGCGCCACTCGCCGCTCTTGCGGCCCCGTACGGCGAGGACGCGGGAGCCCCAGACACTGACGCCGCGGCGGGTCAACCAGGTGACGAAGCGGTTCATGACGTTGACCGTGAACCAGCCGGGCTTGATGACGTGTGCGGTGGGGCGCTGGGCGGTCATGGAGGCCTCCGGTGAGTGTGAGCGAGTGTGTGAGCGCCGATCCGATCCGTGATCGTCGCTGTGAAGGGTGAGCGCCGCTCTCGGGTGCGATCGGGCCCGAAAGCGCCGCAGGCGATGCGCTCTTTAAGCACGAGCAGCGCCCTGAAGCGAGAGCAGCGCCCTGAAGCGAGAGCAGCGCCTTGAAGCACGAGCAGCGCCCTAGAGCGTGAGCAACGCCTTGAACACGAGCAGCGCCTTGAAGCGTGAGCAATGCTCTCCAGTGTGATCAATGCTCTGGAACGTGAGCGGCGATCCGAAGTGCGAGCGCCGCTCTCGTTCTGGAACCAGTGTGCACGGATCGGCGCTCACAAGCAAGAGCAGTGCTCTCGTTTCGGTGCAGTGCTCCGAAACATGGCACACTGCTCTCCATGACCACCGCCCAAGGAGCACGCGCCCGCGCCCGGATCGAGATCACCGCCGCCATCAAGGACGAGGCCCGCCGACAGCTCGCCGCCGAAGGTGCCGCCAAGCTCTCGCTGCGCGCCGCCGCCCGCGAGCTGGGCATGGTCTCCTCCGCGCTCTACCGCTACTTCCCCAGTCGCGACGACCTGCTGACCGCGCTGATCATCGACGCGTACGACTCCGTGGGCGCCGCCGCCGAACGCGCCCACGCCACGGCCGAGGCCGCCGCGCCCGGCGACCACCTCGCCCACTGGACCGCCGTCTGCCGCGCCGTCCGCGCCTGGGCGGTCGACCATCCCCACGAGTACGCGCTCATCTACGGCTCCCCGGTGCCGGGCTACACCGCGCCGCAGGACACCATCGCCCCCGCCTCCCGGGTCGGCCTGCTCCTCGTCTCCGTCGCCCGCGCCGCCTACCGCGGCAAGGGCGTCGCTCTGCCACCCTTGCCGGACGCGCTGCGCGCCGAGGCGGAGCGGCTCGCCGCCGACATCGCGCCGGATCTGCCGCCGCCGCTGGCCGCCGCCCTCGTGTCCGCCTGGGCCGAGCTGTTCGGGCTGATCTCCTTCGAGATCTTCGGGCAGTTCAACAACATCGTCGGGGACCGCGCCGCCTTCTTCGCGACCGCCGCCGAACGCCTCGGCCGCGAGGTCGGCCTGCTCCCGCGGCCCTGACGCACCTGCTCGCCCTGGTCGACCCGGTTGACGACACCTGCCGGCGCCTGATGAACCGGCAGCTCACCCCTGTTGTGACGCCTTCGCGGCAGGCGTCACCGCAAGTCGGGTGCGCTCTCCTGGGAAGGATCCTTGGCCGCCGGGTCATCCGGACCGCCGGCCGGACCGCCGGGCGGACCGCCGGCCGGACCGCCGGGCGGACCGCCGGTCGCCCCGGCGGCACGCAGCGCCGCTTCGACCCGGCGGTTGCTGGTCATGGACGCGGTGACGGCCGTCATCGCCAGGAGCAGGACGGCGGCGGCGTAGAGCGGGGTGCGGATGTCGTAGGCGGTGGCCAGCCAGCCGCCGAGGAAGGCCCCGACGGGGGCGGCGCACATGGCCAGCATGCGGGAGGTGGAGGCGACCCGGCCCATCAGGTGGGCGGGGACGACGGCCTGTCGGAGGGAGGGCGCGAGCACCATCGTGGCACCCATGCCGGCCCCGCAGACGGCGAGCGCCAGCCCGGCCACGTACGGGTTCGGGGCAGTGGCCAGGCCCAGGATGGCAAGCCCTTCGACGGCGGCCGTGCAGGTCAGTGCGGTGCCGGTGCCGAGTCGCCGACCGAGGAAGGAGGCGATGCCCGCACCGAGCAGACCGCCGGTGGCCTCCGCCGTGAGGAGCAGGCCGAAGCCGTAGGTGTCGATGCCGAGGCGGTCGTGCGCGAAGAGGGCGAGGACGGTCTCCACGGCGAGGAAGGCGATGTTCCCGACCGCCGGTCGGAGCGCGAGCCCGAGCAGCAACCGATCCCGGAAGACGTACGAGGCCCCGGCCCGCGCCTGCCGAAGCAGCCCTTCGCGGACCTCCGGCACGGGCCGGGGCATGGCGGGCAGCGTACGTACGAGCAGTGCGGAGAGCATGAACGAGACCGCGTCGGCGAGCAGCGGAACCGCCCGCCCGAGCGCGAGCAGGGCACTGCCCGCAGGCGGCCCCGCGAAGCCGGACATGGCGGTCTGGGCGCTGCGCAGGCGGGAGTTGGCGCGCTCCAGGAGTGCGGGGTCGCGGCCGACCAGATCCGGTAGATAGGCCGTGGCGGCCGTGTCGAAGAAGAGCCCGCCGAGGCCCAGGAGGAAGGCGACGGCCGCGAGCAGCGGAATGCTCAGCACGTCGAGCGCGGCCGCCACCGCGGGTATCGCGAGCAGCACCGCACGCGCCGCGTCCGTGACCCACATCGTGCGCCGGCGGTCCCAGCGGTCCACCAGCGCACCGCCGAGCACTCCGAAGAGGAGCCATGGCAGCGTTCCGGCGGCCGTGACGACGGCGAGCGCCATCGGATTCCGCGTCAACGTCAGCGCGAGCAGCGGCAGCGCGGCATGCGACACCCCGTCACCGAGCGAGGAGATCGTCTGCGCGGTCCACAGCCGTCCGAACCCCGTCGGCAGCTTCCGAAGGTCTGAGGTCACTTGGCCTCCCCTTCGGCCTGCTCGCGCCTTGCCGGGTGGAACAGTGCGAAGACGAGGGACGCGTCCGGCAGTGACGGATCGGACAACTCCCGGTACTCGTCCGCCAGCGCCCGCAGCCGCGCCCCCAGCTCCGCGAACTGCTCCTCGGTGAGCCGCAGATGCGCCATCCCCACGTGCCGCTCGCCGTCCGCGGGCGCTGCCTCCAGGTCCGCCACCGCATGCCGCATCAGCACGTCCGGGCCTCCCTCGCCGGGATCGGGCAGCACGATCGCCCGCGCGGCCATCGCGTAGTACCGCTCGGTGACCCCCCGGACCTTTCGCGTCCGTACCACCTTCACCAGGCCGGCCCGCTCCAGCAGCCGCACGTGGTAGCTGGAACTCCCCTTCGCCAGGCCCACCCGCTCGGCGATCTGCGTGATCGTCGCCGGCTCGAAGCGGAGCACGGCCATGATCCGGTGACGCGTGAGATTGGAAACGGCGCGTAGCTGCTCGTCAGTGGTGACGTGGAACGTCTCGGGAAGATCATCGGTAGGCATGCGAGCAATGGTCAACAACTCTTGACCATTGCGCAAGGGGATTTCGCGCGGACTTCCGGAATCGCGCGCGGACGGGAAGGGCGCGGACGGGAAGGACGCGGACGGGAAGGGTGCGGATGGGAAGGCGCGCCACCTTCCCTCCCGCCGGCGCCCGTACTCCCCGTGGAGTACGGGTGACCACCCCGCCCGGCTGACGCAGCCGGGCCCCGGCCGCGTCTAGCGTGGCCGCATGGACGAAGAGCCGACCAGCACACCGGCCCCCGGCGGCGACGGGCCACCGGACCGCCGGAGCCCGCGGCCGGGCGGTCCCTGGCGCGGCGGTCCTCGGCGCGGCGGTCCTTGGCGAGGCGGTCTCCGGCCGGGCGGAGCCCGGTCCCGCGGTCCCTGGCACGGCGGCCCCCGGCCGGGCGGGCCTCGGTCCGGCGGGCCCTGGTACAGCGGTCGGCCCCGCTGGGCCGGGGGTGACTCCGGTGGCGGGCTGCCGTGGCGGTCCACCCTGCTCGTCACCGTCCTCGTCCTCGTCGGCTCCGGTTTCGCCGCCCGCAACCAGCCTGACCGCGTCGCCCTCGACGGCCTCGGCCGCGCCCTGCTCGTGCTCGCCGCCGCGCCGCTGCTCCTGCGTCACCGCCACCCGGTCCCCGTCGTCCTCGGCGTGTCCGCGGTGACCCTGGCGTATCTGGCCGCCGGCTACCCGTACGGCCCGGCGTTCGTGCCCGTCGCCGTCGCCTGCTTCGCCGCCGTCGTGCACGGGCACCGGCGGGCCGCCTGGTGGGCCCTCGGACTGCTCTGGGCCGGACACCTGCTCCTCGTCCACTGGCTCTACCGCCATCTGCCGCCGCCCGCGGACGGCGCCGCGCCCTGGGGCCAGGAACTCCCGGTCGCCGCCTTCGTCGCGGCGATCCTCGCCGCCTCCGAACTCGCCCGGGTCCGCCGCGAGCAGTGGGCCAGGAAACGCGCCGAGCGGGCCGCCGCCGAGCGGCGCAGGGCCGACGAGGAGCGGCTTCGGATCGCCCGCGAACTCCACGACGTCCTCGCCCACTCCCTCTCCGTGATCAACGTCCAGGCCGGTGTCGGCCTGGCCCTGCTCGACTCGGACCCGGGCCAGGCCCGCACCGCCCTCACCACCATCAAGTCGGCCAGCAAGGAGGCCCTCGGCGAGGTGCGGCAGGTGCTCGACACGCTCCGCGCGCCCGGCGACGCGCCCCGCGCGCCCGCGCCCGGTCTCGACCGGCTCCCCGAGCTCGTCGACCAGGCCGCCGCGGCCGGCCTCACCGTACGGACCGAGATCCGTGGACGGAGCAGACGGCTGCCGCCCGGTGCCGAGCTCGCCGCGTTCCGGATCGTGCAGGAGGCGCTGACCAACGTGGTGCGTCACTCGGGTTCGCGGGCGGCCACCGTCGTCCTCGACTACGGCTCCGGCGTCCTCGACCTGCGGATCGACGACGAAGGCCCGGCCACCGGCGGCGACGCCGGAGGCAGCGGCAACGGCCTCGCCGGAATGCGGGAGCGGGCAGCGGCGCTCGGTGGCACCATCGAGGCGGGCGCCCGGCCGGACGGCGGTTTCCGGGTGCGCGCCCATCTCCCCGTACGTTCCGAGGAGTCACCGTGATCCGTGTCCTGCTCGCCGACGACCAGTCGCTGGTACGGGCCGGC
The DNA here is from genome assembly GCF_042722475.1 of Streptomyces sp. NPDC127092. Classification (NCBI taxonomy): domain Bacteria; kingdom Bacillati; phylum Actinomycetota; class Actinomycetes; order Kitasatosporales; family Streptomycetaceae; genus Streptomyces; species Streptomyces sp. NPDC127092. The sequence goes on along the minus strand of NZ_JBHXFE010000073.1, from coordinate 5,761 downwards.
TTCCGCGCGCTCCTGGACGCCCAGCCCGACGTCGAGGTGGCGGGCGAGGCGGCGGACGGCGCGGAGGCGGTGGCGCGGGTGCGCGAACTGCGCCCGGACGTCGTCCTGATGGACATCCGGATGCCGGTGCTCGACGGGCTCGCCGCCACCCGCGAGATCACCGGTGACCCGGAGCTGGGCGCGGTCAAGGTGGTGATGCTGACCACGTTCGAGCTCGACGAGTACGTCTTCGAGGCCATCCGCTCCGGAGCCTCCGGCTTCCTGGTGAAGGACACCGAGCCCGAGGAACTGCTGCGCGCCGTGCGCGCGGTGACGGACGGAGACGCGCTGCTCTCGCCCGGCGTGACCCGGCGGCTGATCGAGGAGTTCGCTGCCCGCTCCAAGGCGCCCGCGCGGGCCACGGAGCTCGACGAACTCACCGAGCGGGAACGCGAGGTGATGGCGCTGGTGGGCCTCGGCCTGTCCAACGAGGAGATCGCCCGGCGTCTGGTGGTCAGCCCGCTCACCGCCAAGACCCACGTGAGCCGCACCATGGTGAAGCTCGGCGCCCGCGACCGGGCCCAACTCGTCGTCCTCGCCTACGAGTCGGGCCTGGTCCGGCCGGGCTGGCTGGGCTGAGGCCGGCGGGGCCGCGTCCTGAGCCCCCGTGGCGTCTGCTACACGGCCGAGTTCTCCCGCCACAGCCGGGCGAGCGACGCGTCGCCCGTCACGGTCACGGACTCCTGCGGCAGCCGGTTCCACAGCGTCAGATAGAGCCGGTCGGCAGGCCCGCTCAGTTCGCAGTCGGCCGGGCCGTCCGCGTTCCGTACGGTCTGCGGGGCCTCCGGGGACAGCCGTACGGTCCACACGTCACCGGTGTCGGTGGCGCGGATCCGCAGGACGCGCGGTTCCTCGGTGCGGACCCGGCTGCGGTCACGGGCGTGGAAGGAGCGCAGCAGCTCGTCCACGCCGTCGGCGGCGAGTGCCGGGTCGACGGGGCCGGGGCCGGCGGCGAGCGCCGACTCGGCGTCCGCCCGGTGCACGGTCGTCTCGTGTGCCTGGCGCCGCGCCCAGAAGGCGAGCGGTGACGGGGCGGGCATGAAGGTCCAGCACTCCAGAGCGCCGGGCGCCTCCCGGAGGGCCTCGACGAGCCGGGCGTGGCCCTCGCGGGTGTACGAGAGGAGCGCGTCGCCGTCGAGATCGGTCTCGCCGCTCATCGGGCGCGGCGCGGCGTGGCCCTCGGCGACGAACCCGGTGGCCCAGCGGTGGACCGTCGTGGTGTGCCGCAGCAGGTCGCGCACCCGCCAGCCCGGGCAGGTCGCGACCTCAGCGTCGGGCCCGGCCGCCGCGGCGGCTTCCAGGAGTGCCTTGCCCGCCGTGTCGAGCGCGTCGATGTGCGTGTCGATGCTCAGGGTGTCCATGCCGCGGATTATGTCGCCCGGGCGCGGGACTTCGGGCGGATTTTCCGGACGGCCCTCCGCGACCGCCGGGACCTCCGCGCCCGCCGGGACCGCCGCGACCCCCTGGGCTCAGCGACCCCCGTAGGCTCAGCGACCTCCGCGTCCTCCGAGACCTCTGAGGCCTCCGAGACCTCCGCGGCCTCGACTTCCTCCTACGTGGTCCGCGCGGGATCGCCCGCCCTGTTGCCGCGCGTCGCGAGGCCCATCGCGGCGGCCCCGGCGGCGAGCACCGCGACCGTGGTGAGGGCGACCGGCAGCGAGAACCAGTCGGCCAGGAAACCGATGGACGGCGGCCCGAGCAGCATGCCGCCATAGCCGAGGGTGGAGGCGGTGGCGACGCCGCTCGGCCCAGCGACGGCGCCGGCGCGGGCCACGGCGACCGGGAAGATGTTGGCGAGGCCGAGGCCGGTGACCGCGAAGCCCAGCAGGGCCGCCCAGACGGTCGGCGCGAGCGCCCCGAGCAGCATGCCCGCGGCGGCGGTGAGCCCGCCCGCGACCAGGGTGCGGGTCTGGCCGAGGCGTTCGAGCAGGGCGGTTCCGGAGAGCCGGCCGGCGGTCATGGTGAGGGCGAAGAGCGAGTAGCCGGCGGCGGCCACGCCGGGGTGCGCGTGCAGGTCCTGCGCCAGGTGCAGGGCGCCCCAGTCGGCCAGCGCGCCCTCGCCGTACGCGGTGCACAGCGCGATCACACCGAAGACGAGGACGGTTCCACGCGCCCCCGACCGCGCTCCGCCGGATCGTGCCTGACCGGACCGCGCCCCGCCAGACCGCGCCTCGCCGGACCGCGCCCCGCCGGCCGGCCTCGTCGGAAGCGACTCGGGCGGTGCGGGGGAGGGGTGGCGCAGGAGTACGGGGCCGGCGACCGCCGTGAGGACGAGGCCGGCAGCGGTGAGGCAGAGCAGGTGCGCGGTGGGGGAGAGCCCGGCGGCGACGAGGCCGCCGAGTCCGGCGCCCAGCATGCCGCCGAGGCTGAAGGCGGCGTGGAAGCTCGGCATCACGGGCCTGCGGAGCGCGGCCACGAGGTCGACGGCCGCGCTGTTCATGGCGACGTTGATGCCGCCGTACGCCGCGCCGAAGACCAGCAGGACCAGGCCGAGGGCGAGCGGCGAGCGGGTGAGCGGCGGCAGCGCGAGCGAGAGCGAGAGCAGGACGGCGGTGGCGACGGTGACGGCGTGGCTGCCGTAGCGGCGGCACAGGCGTCCGGTGAGCGTCATGGTGACGACGGCTCCGGCGGAAACGCCGAGCAGCGCGAGTCCGAGGTCACCGGCGGACGCGCCGGTCTGCTGCTTGATGGCCGGGATGCGGACCACCCAGCCGGCGAAGAGGAAGCCGTCCAGGGCGAAGAAGAGGGTCAGGGCGACGCGGAGGCGGGTCAGGGAGAGGGAGGCGGTGTCTCCGCCGGGTCCCCCCGATACGGCCGTCCGTACTTTGTTTAGTAGCGGCACAAACTCAGGATAGGGGCCTCCGCCCGACGGATTCAACCCGTCGGTCCGGCACGCCCCCGGTACTGCGCGACGGCGGGCCGCGGGAAGAAGCGGGAAGAAGCGGGGAAGAAGAGGCCTTCGAGCCGGTCGGCGGATCGGGCCGGAAAGGCCCGAAGACGGAGGCGGGCGCCCCGGGGCGGGCGATCATGGGAGACTCGGGCCCATGAACGGCAAGGCGACGACGACCCGGACTCGGCTGGACAGGGGGCGCAGCGCGCTCGGACCCGCGCTCGAACTCGTGCACACGGGCCGGGCCCCGACGCGCGCCGTGCTCACCGCGGAACTCGGCGTCACCCGGGCCACCGCCGGCGCCGTCGCCGCCGAGCTCGAGGCCCTCGGCCTCATCCGGGTCGACTCCAACCCCGGAGCCGCCGCGGGCTCCCAGGGCCGCCCCTCGCACCGCCTCGCCATCGACGAGAAGGGCCCCGTCGCCCTCGCCGCCCAGGTCCACGCCGACGGCTTCCGCGCCGCCCTCGTCGGCCTCGGCGGCACCATCGAGGCCACCGCCCCCGGCTGCGTCACGGTCTCCGAGGACCCGGCCCAGGTGCTCGGCGCGGTCGTCGAGGCCGGGGCCGCGCTGCTCCGCGCCAGCGGGCGCCGCTGCGTCGGCGCCGGGCTCGCCGCGCCGTCCGCCGTCGCCGAGCCCGAGGGCACCGCCCTCAACCCGCTCCACCTCGCGTGGCCGGCCGGCGCGCCGGTCCGCGAGATCTTCGCCGAACAGGTCCGCGCCGCCGGCATCGAGGGTCCCGCCTTCACCGGCAACGACGTCAACCTGGCGGCCCTCGCCGAGCACCGCCACGGCGCCGGGCGCGGCGCCCGGGACCTGCTCTGCGTCGCCACCGGGCACCGGGGCGTCGGCGGCGCGCTCGTCCTCGACGGCCGCCTGCACACCGGGAGTTCGGGGCTCGCCCTGGAGGTCGGCCACCTCACCGTCAACCCCGAGGGTCGCCCCTGTCACTGCGGTTCGCGCGGCTGCCTCGACGTCGAGACCGACCCGCTCGCCTTCCTCACCGTCGCGGGCCGCGCGCCTGGACCCGAGGTCTCCCTCCTCCAGCAGGCCCGCGACCTGCTCCGCGACCACCGCGACGACCCCGGGGTCCGCGCCGCCACCGAGGAGCTGATCGACCGGCTCGGCCTGGGCCTCGCCGGACTGGTCAACATCCTCAACCCCGACCGGATCATCCTCGGCGGCCTCCACCGCGAACTCCTCGACGCCGATCCCGTACGGCTCCGCGCCGTCGTCGCCGACCGCAGCCTGTGGGGCCGCAGCGGCGGCGTGCCGATCCTGCCGTGCACCCTCGACCACAACAGCCTGGTCGGTGCCGCCGAACTCGCCTGGCAGCCGGTCCTCGACGATCCCCTTAAAGCGCTGGGCGGCCCGGCCGACTCCGAGTAGGGTCGCGGTCCATGACCGAACCCAAGATCGATTCCGTGAACACCCCGTCCCCGGCCGGCGCGGACGCCTCCGCTCCGCCGGCGCTCGGCACCGGCCTCACCTTCCACGGCCCGCTCTCCGAGGACCGCGCCGCCCGCATGATCGGCCGCCTCGCCGCCGCCTCGCCGGCCACCGTCCTCGACATCGGCTGCGGCTGGGGCGAGTTGCTGCTGCGCGTCCTCGACGCCGCCCCCGAGGCCAAGGGGCTCGGCATCGACATCAACGGCGCCGACCTCGCGCTCGGCCGCCGCCTCGCCGCCGAGCGCGGTCTCGCCGACCGCGTCGAGTACGTCGAGGAGTCCGGGTTCGGCACGACCCGCGGCCCCGCCGACGCCGTGCTCTGCCTCGGTTCCGGCCAGGCGCTGTGCGACCCCGAGGGGCCGTACGACCCGGCCGTCGTGCTCCGCGAACTGCGCCGCCTGGTACGGCCCGGAGGACGCGTCGTGCTCGGCGAGGGCTTCTGGCAGCGCGTTCCCACCGACGCCGACCTCGCCCGGATGTGGCCCGGCGCCGGCGTCGACGACCACACCACGCTCGACGGCCTCGTCGACCTCGCGATCGAGGCGGGTTTCCGCCCGGCCTGGATCGAGACGGCGAGCCCCGAGGAGTGGGAGGAGTTCGAGTCCGGCTACCGGCACGCCACCGAGGTCTGGCTCGCCGCCCACCCGGACCACCCGCTCGCCGCGGAGACCCGCGCCCGGGTCGACCGCCAGCGCGGGCAGTGGCTCGGCTACCGCTCCGTCCTCGGCATCGCCTATCTGACGCTGGTGCCGGTCGGCTGAAATCCGCTGGGCCCCGCTCCTCGTGCGCCCTAGGGTGACGCCGTGACGACCCAGATGATCATTCTCAACGGCGGTTCCAGCTCCGGGAAGTCCCGGATGGCCCGTTGCCTCCAGGACGTCCTGCCCGGCCACTGGCTGGCCTTCAGCGTCGACGACTTCGTCGACGCACTGCCGGAAAAGCTGCAGGGCGCGGAGGGCGGGATCGAGTTCGCCGAGGACGGCGGTGTGAGCGTCGGGGCGGAGTTCCGGACCCTCGAGAAGGCCTGGACGGCGGGCGTCGTGGCGATGGTCCGGGCGGGCGCCCGGATCGTCGTCGACGACGTCTTCCTCGGCGGCGCCGCCTCCCAGGAACGCTGGCGCGAGGCCACCGCCGGCCTGGACGTGCTCTGGGTCGGCGTCCGCTGCGACGCCGAGGTCGCCGCCGCCCGCGAGGCCGCCCGCGGCGACCGCACCCCCGGCATGGCCGCCCAGCAGGCGGACCTGGTCCACGAGGGCGTGACCTACGACCTGGAGGTCGACAGCTCGCACGCCGAGTCCGTCGACTGCGCCCGGGCCGTCGCCGCGCGCGTCGGCTGACCGGTGCCCGCCGGGCACCGCGGCCGACGGCGCGCGACAGCCGGGCGC
>NZ_JBHXFE010000072.1:0-24803 GCF_042722475.1 Streptomyces sp. NPDC127092 | reverse complement strand
GTCTCCTGCGGAGACACGACGCGGAGTGACTGCGTCACTCCCAACGATGCGGCGCCGCTGCGCGGCGCCCGACAAAGTGACCCGACGGGCCGTCACCTGCGGTGACGGCGGGCCGGTGCGACCGGCCTGGGTGCGCGGCCAGTGAGTTGAGAGCCAGCGGCGGCTCAACGCCCCGCTGCGCGGTGCGTTTTACCCGGTCATAGAACTGAACGGCCACTGAATCCCCGAGAGGATTCCCTTCGTCCCCTGCGGGGCCGAAGGGCTCCGGTCGCGCTCCTGCGCTCCCAGTCAGCAACAGTATGCAGCCGGAGCCGGGCCCGTATCCAGCTTGCCGGTACCCCGAACGCCAGTCACACGCAGCAACACACCCCCATCCCCTCAACACACCGACAGGTCTACACCACTTACACGGCTTTGAATGTCGGAAATCGAGAGAACGACTCCGGAAAAACCCCTGCCAACCCACCACCCAGCAAACCTCCATGACGAAACCTCAAAACACAAACGAATAAGCCGCCAGACAGCCCATCAAAAGTGAATGACAGAACTGCATAAGAAAAACCCTCAGCCTGGTAGGGACCGTGCCGCCGCCGAGGGGTGCTGGCTGAGGCCGCCGCGCTAGTGAGGCTCCGCCCACTCGGGCAAGCTGACCGAACTACGGCGGCCCGATACGGACCTCCATGGTTTGGTCAGCCCCGGGCGAGGAGCGGGGCCAGGCGGTACGTGAGCGAGCCGCGGCTGTAGAGCGTGACCCCGACGACGGCAAAGGGGATGGAAAGGGCGAGGATGCCCAGGAGCTCGGGCCAGTCGCGCTCCTGAACGCAAGTTGAGTCGTTGTCGTGGAGATGCTCACTGGTGATGCGGGCTTTGCAATCTCTGTCGCTCTCGCCGGCGGTGTACGGCACAAGGAGCATCACCCCGAACCACACCCATAGCACGGCAGCGACAGCGCACAGGCCAAACCCCCAGCCCTGCATGCGGACGGCTGACTGCCGAATCCGATCAACCAGCGAGAGATCAAGACGGGAGCGCGAACGGGGTGTGGTCATGACAGAAAACCTATCCCGCACCCCACTGGTGGATCCCGACAGCTCGATCTCGGCACAGATTCAGACGTCGCCACCCACGGCAGGGGCAACGACGACCGCTCCCGCACCTTCCACGGCGCCGACGACATCCGCGGCGCTCGGCGCGGAGGGACGCGCCGCGTGTGCCCACTACAAGCCCAACCGCCGGGTGGTCCTGGCCAGGGGCATGGTGGGTACCAACGTCGCGCAGGTCCAATGCCTGCTCAACCACAACTACGACTACACCCTGGTCGAGGACGGCAAGTTCGGCGCGGAGACCGAGGCTGGCGTGAAGGCCGTCCAACGCTGCTCCGGTATCCGCGTGGACGGCCAGGTCGGCCCCGAGACGTGGAAGTACCTCGACTACCCCAAGCCCGGCTGCGGCCACTAACCCACCCGTACCAACCGAGGAACGGCCCAGGCCGCCCCGCCTCCCGAGGCCGGCGACCGGGCCGTCGTCGTAACGGGCCCGCAGGCCTGCCGCGCCCACGTGGCAAGGGTCCAGGGCCAAGGTCCTCTGCAACGCCAAAGCTCTTGGTCAGTCGACCTCGATGTACGCCACCAAGATGATTGTTCCGACCACGGTCGGGATGTACACGACTCGGACCCGCTCGTCTCGGTACTCCCACTCGAGCTTGCCCTTGACCCGGGTACCGATCCGGTGGTCGAGGGAAAGGCGGACGATCGCCGCGTCCAGGACCTAGCGCTCGGCGTCGGTCATCGCGTCTTTCTGCCGCTCCGCGACGTCGTGCGAAACGACGTGCGCCGGCCAGGGCCCGTGCTTCGGCAGCATCAGGCCGAGCCGGGCGTACGGGAGGCATCCGCCTCGCCGAGCCCGTACCGGGCCTGGATCTCCTCGTACGGGGTGACCTTCGACAGATCGATGCGCTCGGCCGCGAGCTGCTCCAGCGCGTAGGCAAGCAGGCCCTCGCCGGCCGCGACGTGCTCGCGGGCGGACGCACGCAGCTGCTGCTGCTCGTCCTCGTCGAAGATGAGGTGCGCCACCGGGGCCTCCACCGGTCGGTTACAGCCTGAGGCTAGCGCAGGCGGCCGAGGGCAGGCAGTCAGTCTCGGAGGTCGCCGTGGCCGGTGCAGCCTCGCCGCTTGCGGTCGCCTTCAGGGCTCGGGAGGCGGGGGCGACGAATACGTCTGGCCGGTCCTTGCGTCAGTGAGGGGAGTAGTGGGGGTAAACCCGTCCGGCGAGGCTTGATCAGGATCTCCCGTGCCGCCCCCGTCTTCTGCGGGGGGTGGGCTGGCTTCCGGCTCGCCGACGAGGCATGCGGTCTCGGCAGGGCAGCCCGCATAGAGATCCGCCGAGGCTGTGCCAACTTGGTAGAGGATTCGCTTGCCTGGGCGCTGTAGCCGCAGGTCCACCTTCCACGTACTGCGTGCTCTGTCCAGGACGGCGTTGGCCATGACCCACTGCTGTGCGCCGGCGCCCGTTTCGGGCCCCAGGCGACCGACCACGGTTGTCCCGGGGTCGAGGTTCTTGAACTTCCCCTCAAGGTGGTACATCACCGCTGGTGAGGGAAGTCTGGGGTGGGGACCGGACCACGCCTTGGTGATGTACGCCTCCTGCCGGATCTCGTCGGACTCAGGAGTTGGGTCTGGCTGTGAGCCTGTGTCGGCGCCCCTCATGAGCAGGATGCCGACAATCGATGCCACCGCAGCAACGAGCGCGGCCAGTAGGGTCTGCCAGTTCTGCAGACGACTTCGACGGACCTGGCCAGGATTTTCCTCGTCTCCCGGCTCACCGTTGCTTGGCGGCGGCTCCTGTCCCATGCGCGCGCTCCTTCTTGAGGATGCCGCCACCTTGCATGGACTCGCGATCAAGCAACCAGCCGCCACGCCGCGCTGATCCTCCAGCGTGCCCAAGGGTCCTGCAGCTCGACGCCGACGGTCGCTTCGTAGCCCTGGGTGTTCTAGGAGGAGCGCTGACAGAATGAGCGGCCCTGGCAACTCTCCGCCGAGGGGGACGCATGGCCGACGACCCGCAACCGACCGAGCCGCCATCCGAGATGCCGAACGAAGCCGGCGCCGAGAGGAAACCGCTGCTGAAGCGCGCGGCCGGTGCGTGGAAGAGGCGCTCCCCGGCCTGGAAAGCAGGCGTGATCGGTGTGGCGGCCGCCGCAGCCGCGGCCGGAGCGGTCGCCTACGCCCGCCGCGCGAACGCGGCCAACGACGACGGCGAGCGCCAGACCGGCGACGAGACCCCGAAGCCGACCGGCATCTTGGCGGACGTCGCACGCATCCTCGAAGAAGCTGCTGCCGCCGCGCGCGACGAAATCGAGGGAACCTCCGGCCCGCTCTCCACGGAGGGGGAAGAGGAACCGGACGGGTCTGACGGTGCGAGCGGCCCAGCCCGGCCGCGGCGCGGTGGCCCCGTCGGAGGCCACTGGCGCGACCACTGCCGCAACTCCCGCCGGCACGCGTCGGGCGGCTGCACACACGAGACGATCTGGATCGACGACTACGAGAAGCCTGGGAGGGAAGAAGAGACTGCCGAGGCATAGCCCGTCAGCGGCGCCGCCCGTCGGCCGGAGGGGGCTCGGCCGGGGGCCCGGGCCGGGGGGCAGCCAGGCTCTTTTGGGGTGACGCGACCCTGACTGACCACCAGGGCGGCACGCGTCACGACGTTCAACGCCGACCAGGCCCGGGCGGGCGCGAACTCCTACCGTCCGGGCGACTGGCTGGTGGTGCTGGTGGCGTTCAAGGAACTCGTGGAGGTCTGAAGGCAGCCGCTGCGCGGATCAGAACAGCAGCTCCTCCTCCGCTGGGCCGGCCTTCTCGAAGGGCAGGAACATCACCCCGTCCAGTTCCACCTCGCGCTCGGACCCATGGCACAGCGCCAAGTCCAGGGCGCGCTCGCGGGGGCGCGGGTGCTTGTGATCGGCGATTCTCCGGGTGCTCGGATTCACTGCGACGGCGCGGTAGCAGACAGGACAGGCGATACGCGGCCACGCGGGCATGACGAAGTTCCCTTCCGGGAGGGCGTGAGGGTGTCGGTAGGCATCCCCGGTCCGGGGTGTGGCTGGAGCGTAGGGGTGCCAGCAGGCCTCGTCGAGGACGTGAATCGGAAGCCGCCAGGACGGCATCTCTGCAGGTGAAACGCGACGAAACGCGATGAATGACCAACCAACAGCGGCCAGGGACAAACTCCTGCTAAATCCTGCTAAGTAGTTCGTCGCCAAGTTGGCCGGATCGATGCGGTCGCGACCCTGACCGCTGCCAGGCCCGACGAATCTCCTCGGCGGGCTGGCTCGGGTTCACGACTTCGACGTGAACCGAGCTTCTCCCCGGTGCCACCGCGTGCCGTGCCTCTTCGCCCATACGTTGATGTCCACTCAGTCAGGCAGCGATAAGGCGGTAACCGGCCCGTTTGGCGTGGGGATGGTGGCGTACGGCACTGACAGCCGTACGCCACCTCATGAGAGGAGGGTCAGAGCAGGTGCTGGTTCGGCTGCTGAGCGGTGTCGGCGAAGTCGGGCAGCTCGACGACGGTGACGCCGGCGTCCTCGAGGAGCTCGGTTCCTTCGGCGCCGGGGACGAAGGTGTCCGGCTCGCGCCAGGCGGTGTCGACGCGGCGGATACCGGCGTCGCGGATCAGCTGGGCATAGGGGCGAGGTCGGGAGGCTCGCTTCGCGCAGGGCTCGAGCGAGCTGTAGATCGTGGCGGTCACGAGGTGTGGGTCGTTGGACGGGACCTTGGCGAGCGCGGCTTCCTCCGCGTGGTTGAGCGGGTCGTGCTCACGGGAGTAGCCGCGGGCGAGCTCGGTGCCGTCCACGGCGACGATGACCGCTCCGACGGAGAACGCGGTCGTTGAAGGCGGGCAGAGGTTGGCGAGCTCGCAGGCGAGGGCGAGCCAGGCTCGGTCGGCGGTGTTCGGTGTGCGGCCGGCGCCTGGCGCGCTCGCGATGGGAGGGGTGCTCATCGGGGCTCCGTCGAGATGTCCTTGCAGACGTAACGCCGGAGTACCACGTCGCCGATCTGGCGGCGGCTTCGGGCTGGCGGGTTGAGCTGCCCCGCCTGTTCGGCTCCGCTGGCGCCGTGGGGACATGGGTCCCGAATGGTTCGGGTCGGTTCGGGCCGGAGAGGTTCTTGCCGGTCTGGATCACAGCACGGCGTCGTGGGCGGCGGCCTCGTGCGCGTACGTGTAGGGCGGATCGTTGGTGACCAGCGGCGGGATGCCGAGCTTCGCCGATTTCCAGGAGGCCGTCGCGGACCCGGCGCTCGATCTCGATGCCGTGGTCCATCAGCTCCAGGAAGCAGCGGTCTTATTCCTGCGCCGGCCTCAACACCTCCACGGCGGGAGGGAACCTCGCCCTCAGTGGGGCAGCTGTGGGAAGGGCAGCCGCGCCCGGTACACCTCCTTGTCCAGGACGGTGCTTCTCGGCCCCGGGGTGACGGCTTCAAGAGGCCTGGTCGAGTATCGGTTCACGTTGGCCTCACCACAGGGTGGGGCCTGGGACGGGTAGGAGACTCGGTGAAGACTGTCGGCGACTTCGTTGCCTTGCTCGGGGCTCCCGTTCGGCATGACGAGGGGCGCCTGATCGAAGAGGTCGCTTCGACATGGTCAGTCACCCTGCCCGAGGACTTCATCGCTGTCGCCGGCGCGTACGGCGACACGGTCGTCTCGGACTACATCTACTTCTGCGGGGCCAGGACCCTGCGCGGTTACGCCGACGGGATGGGCCGGCTGCTGGAGGCGTCCCGGACGGTTCCCCACGTGGTCCTGCCGACCCCGGGCGGGGCTCTGGTCTGGGGGAACACGATCGAGGGCGACCAGCTGTTCCTCGTTCCCCGTGAGGGTGGGACCTGGACGGTCTCGGCGTTCCGCCGCGGCTGGGCGGACTGGCACGACACCGACCTCGGCTTCAGCGACTGGTTCCACCTCGCGCTGGCCGGCGGGACAGCCACCGAATGGCTGCCGCAGTGGGAGTCGCTTCCTCACTGCGTTGAGCTCAACAGCGGGTGACAGAAGCGCTGGTACTGCTAGGACGGCAATGCCGCCTTGAACGGGGCCGTGGCCGGCGCGGTACGGGGTGGGATGTGGCCGGCGCAGGCCTGCTGCGCGCAGACACACGCGGTGCTCGGGGCGGTGTACGGCAACCCGTGGCGGACCAGTGTGCTGGCGGGGCGCTGTGCGGCGACCGCGTAGGCGGCCGGGCCAGGCGAGCGTCATCAGCAGGTCGCCCGAGCCGACTGGGACCGGTCGATCACTTGCAGGCCGTGGGGAACGGCGAGCGGGTCGGTACCGGGCGCGGTGAGCCGGCGGATGGATGCCCCGGTGGTGTCGGTGGTCAGGCGGGCGAGGGTGTCGGCGGCGTCGTCGGTCATCCAGCCGGATAGTCGGTCCTCGCTCTCGGCGTCGTCGGTCGGCTCCAAGGACGGATCGTCCAGAGGACGGATCGTCCGGCCGGAACCGCCGCTCCTATCCCTGTGTCGAGATACGGCACCACTACGAGTGTGGCGGCGGGCATACCTGTGGGGGCGGCGATCTTGTCGTGTTCGAGGAGCCAGGCGGCCACTCTGCCTGCCGGTCGGCCTCGGGGTGCGCGGTGGTGCCGTTCACGGGTCGGGGAGGTCGTCGTGCCGGTGGCGTCAGTTCACCACCGGGGCTCGGCCGGCACCGGCGATCCGGACGACTTCCGCTTCCGCCAGCAGCACCGGGTCCTCGCCCGGAACGGCGGTGGTGAGGGCGGGGAGCGGGGAGCGGGGGCCAGGGGTGACGGTATGCACGGCGTGCCAGTCCGCGGCCGGGCGAGTGAGCGGGAGCGGGGCGATGTGCTCGGCGGCGTAGAGCGGGACGGTGGTGACGCCGTGGTGCTTGTCGTTGATGTCGAGCGTGCTGACGGGGGTGATCCAGCCGAGGCGGACGACCTGGTCGGAGTCGGTGCGGCGCCGGGCCGGCGGGTTCGCGGATTCTCGGGGTGGAATCGGGGAATTGGAGCGGGATGTGGCGCCCGCTTGCGGGGTAGCCGACGGGTTGGGGTGTGACCGAGGTACGCGCTACAGGGGTAACGGGATGGTCGTGAGGTCCTGAGTACTCGGTCCCCGTGTTTCAGAGGGACGCGCGTCTGTTCGGCCCTGTTCTCGTATGGCTATGGCCAACAGGCGTGTAGCGCTGTGTGACGGGGTGCCGGTTCGAGCCGCGTCGCCAGCCGGCGAACGGCGGTGATGAGCCCTTGGATTGGTGATGTTCCTGGGCTGGGCGGCTCGTACACTGACGGAAATGGAGGACCATACAGCCGCGTCCGGGATCCGTGTACATCCGGCGCCCGTCTTGCGGCAGTACGTTGACTCGTATGTCGGCTTCGATCTGCGCGGGCTCCCGGCGGGGGTGCACTGCGGGCCGCCGAGCCGTGCGCTCACTGTGGTGATCAGTCTGTCGGGTCCTTTGGAGGTGGCGGCGGGCGTTGACGACGGGTCACCGGTCGCCCGCTTCGGCAGCGTGGCCGGTGGTCTGATGTGCCGGTCGGTCGCGATCCATCACGACGGACGCCAGCGAGGTGTTCAGGTGTCGCTGACACCGCTGGGGGCCCGGGCCGTCTACGGTATGCCCGCCGTAGAGCTTGCCCACCGGCTGGTCCCCCTTGACGAGCTTCTCGGAGCGCTTGCCGCCGAGTTGGTCGACCGGCTCCGATCGGCGACGACATGGGCGGCGCGGTTCACCGTGCTGGACGAATTGCTCCTTCGGGTTGTCGGCCGGGGCGACTGCGGCGACCGTTCGCGCCGGCTGCGCCCCGAGGTGGCCGAGGCGTGGCGCCGCCTCGTCGCCGCGCGGGGTTGCGTCCAGGTCGGTGCGCTCGCCGCGGAGCTCGGCTGGAGCCGTCGGTATTTCACCGAGCGGTTTCGCGGTGAGATGGGCCTGTCGCCGAAGACCTTCGCTCGGGTCTTGCGTTTCGAGCACGCGCACGAACTGGCGGCGGCGCGGGACCCGCTCCCGTGGGGCGATGTGGCAGCCGTCTCCGGCTACGCCGATCAGGCCCATCTTGTGCGGGACTGGCGCGAGTTCACGGGCCGGTCGCCGACGGCCTGGCGTCGCGGCGAAGTCCTCCTCGCGGCCCGGTAGCCGCCGGCCGTGTGCCCGTCGCGTCGGCTTGTCTTCCCTTTTCTTCAAGACCGCCCGATCGTCGGCGTGGACGATCGTCGGCATGAGACTTCTCAACCACGAACGTCATGCCATGGACCTGCGGACCACCCCCGTGCACCTCGGACTGGGCTCGAGGGCGAAACCCATCGAGGGCTTCGCCTGGGACCCGGAGGTGCTCCAGGCTTACAGCGCCGTGGTCGCGGCAGACGGCGCCGAGGGCCGGATGGTGATGATCTTCGACGGCGACGGGCCTGGCGACCATTGGGAGCGCCACCCTGCAGGCGACGAACTGGTCGTGTGCCTCAGCGGGTCCGTGACGGTCATCCGCGACGTGGACGGGGTGCCCGACCGCGTTCTTCTCGGGCCGGGCGAGGCCACCATCAATCCGGCCGGGGTGTGGCACGTGGTCGACATGGAGGGGCCGGCGTCCCTCCTGGCCATCACTGCGACCCTGGGCAGCGACCACCGTCCTCGGACCGACACCCGTCCTCGGACCGACCACCGCCCTCGGACCGACACCCATCCTCGGGCCGGCACTCGCCCGGCCGAACGCGTCGGCATGCCCAGCCCGGAGGTAGCGCCGTGACGACACGTATCGCGTGCCTCGGCGACAGCCTCACCCGCGCGCAGTTCAGCGTCGACTACCTGGATCTTCTCCGACGACGCCACCCTGCCAGTGACGTGCGGCTTGCCCGTTTCGGCGCCAACGGCGACTTCGCCTACAACCTCTTGCAGCGCCTCGATGCTGTCGTCACGAACCCACCCGATGTGATCACGGTGTTGATCGGGACCAACGACGCCCGGGCGAGCCTTGCCGGCTACCCCGTCGAGCAGGCCATGAAGCGCAAACAGCTCCCCGAACGCCCGTCGGCAGGCTGGTTCCAACAGTGCCTGGAAGCCGTCGTCGCACGGCTGCGAGCGGAGACCGACGCGACGATCGGCCTGCTGTCGCTACCGGTACTCGGCCAACAACTCCACGGAGCAGCGGCACAGGCATCGCAGGCGTACAGCCGGATGATCGCCGAGGTCGCCGCCACCCACGAGGTGGCCTACCTTCCGCTCCACGAACGCCAGATCGAGGAACTGCGCCAAGCGGACCCGCCGCCGATTGCCTACCGGGAGGTGACGCCCGCAGCGGCCGTCGGCGTCCTCGTCCAGCACGCAGTGCTGCGCCGCAGCCTCGACACCATCTCGCGGCGGCGAGGTCTCCTGCTCACGACCGACCACATCCACCAGAACAGCCGCGGCGCCACCCTCATCGCCGAGGTCATCGACGCCGGTCTGCTGACCCGGAGCGCGTAGCTGGTTCCGGCCCCCCGGCCAGTGGGATGCCTTCTACCGCGCGGAGGTGGCATCCATCCAGGCGGTCAACGCCTACGCCGTCCGGCTTGTCTGGCTGCGTCACCACCGCGAGGGCTCCTGGCACGCGGGTCCCGTGGCGGCCGCTGTCGTCGACCGCGACCCGTTCGAGAGTCCAGCCGGGGCCGGACGAGCGGATCAGGGGCGGGGCAGGAGCGGGACAGGGGCGCGGGGCAGGGGTGGGTCAGGGGCGCGGGGCCGGAGCGGGGCCGGACGAGCGGATCAGGGGCAAGGGCGGCAGGCCTCCGGCGACGCGGCACGGGGTACGGCCGAGGTGGTACACGGGTACGGACAGCCGGTCCTGGCCCGGCGCGGGAACCGGCCCGAACCATGTGCCGCCCCGACCGTCCGGAGTGATGCGCTCGCCGCAGTGCGGTGTGCGCACTGCGGAGCAGCCGGCGAGGGCCCAAGCGGCCTCGAGCTGGTCGACGTCCGCAGCCCGGTGGGCGTCGCCGTGGTGGACGTCGTCGTGTCATGCAGCACGAAGACGTCCAAGGGAAAGACAAGCGCCCGCCCCCGGCGCAGGCGGCGGGAGCGGGCGGCAGGCAGCAGGCAGTGTCTCAGGCGCCGGGCGGTGGGCGGTGTCTCAGGCGGCGATGCCGACCGAGGAGACGTAGGCGTAGGCGTTGTAGTCGGAGTCGAGGTCGCTGATGACGTCGTCCCAGATCTCGTCCAGCAGATCGGCGTTCCGGGTGGCGTAGGCGTCGACCAGGTCGTCCCAGACGTAGCGGACGGTGATGGACCGCTGCGAGACGGTGGGGCGTCGGAACCTCTCGTCCATCTGGGACTGGTCCACGGGGTAGATCTCCATCCGCCGGCCTTGGCCCTTGTTGTTCAGGTGGCGCTTCAGCCAGCCCGAGCGGATCAGGTTCTCCCGGCGCCTGGACCAGTAGGCGGCGTCGATCCGTTCGAGGCTCCTGGGCGTCGGGCGGATTTTCCCCTTGTTCTTCATCCACGACCGGATCGTGCGCGGCGGTACGCCCTGCGCCCTCAAGGCCTCGCGGCCGGCTGGACTGTCGAGGTAGCGCAGGCGGGCGGAGAGCCCGCGCTTCGACGTCACCGGGGAGGAGATGCCGGAGGAGTAGACGATCCGGTTGAGTTCGAGAACCAGGGCTTCACCACCCTTCATACCCCGGGTGTCGAACTTGCCGAATTCGCCCCACCGGGCCCACAGTTCCGGAGATCCCGCCATTACCGCCTACCGCCGAGAATGTATGTGTCCTTTTCCTTGACCTGGTTCAGATCCCGGCCCTCCGGGAAAACAGCCCGCCAGTCCCCCGTCACGTGAAGTTCGTCCGTGCCGGAAATCTCCACCACTTGGAGACCGGCTTTGTGTGCCTTGTGCGCCTTCATCCACAGATTCGCGAACGCCTTCGCGCGGATGATGTGCATCCAGTCCGGGCGACGGATTTCACGGTTCGAACTGGACTCTCCGATGGTGGACACGAATTTAGAGTACATGGCCTTGACGTAGGCCACGGTCAAATCGTCACCCTCGGCCAGCGCGGTCTTCCGGGTTTCCGCGAGAGCGCGGCGCAGCTTTTCCAACAGCGCCTCGGACGCGCCGGAGACCAGGGACCGGTGGATGACGGGAGCGTCGGCGAGACCCTGGCGTGTGCAGTCGAGCAGCAGGCGCAGGGTGGGCTCGCTCACCCACAACTCGCCCGGCTCCATACGGTGGCCGAGCGGGTTGGGCAGGTCCGCGTACTCCCAGGCGGGCGGGGTGATCAGGTGCACGCCGGCCTTCTTCGGATCGTGCACGCCGCTGGTGTCCTCGCGGAGCTGGCCGATCGGCAGCCAGCACTTGAGCGCGGAGAGGTAGGCGGCGTTCATGTCGAGCGCGGTCACCTCGATCCGCTCGCCCTTCTTCGCCGCCGAGAAAAGCTGAGGGTTACGCCACTTCGGGCGGCCCTCCCAGATTTCATCCGCACCCTTCTGCGATTTCTTGCGAAGGATGTCGGCGGTCGGCGGAAATTCCGAATGCTCGTACCGGCCACCGACCCGCGACGCTTTGAGGAGTGCCATCACGTCCGGAATGGCGGCCTTGACCAGCGCGGCCTGGGCCGCCTCGACGTCGCCCGCGCAGGCGGCCAGGACCTCATACACGCGATCGGTGATATGCCCGACCAGCGTCCCAGAGGCGTACCCCGGAGCGGACCGCCCCGACGCGGCCGGCACCGACGGCGGCACAGCGGCCTCGGGCACAGGCACGGGAGACGACTGCGACGTCGGCAGCTCGCCAGAGGACAGGGCAGTCGTCTGCGTCTGGACGACGGGCGACGGCGATTGCGGCGGCTGCGGTGATTGCGGCTCCGGCTGGGCGGGGGCCAGGGCGGTCGTCTGCGGCTGGACGGCGGCAGGCGGCGATTGCGGCTGCGGCTGGACGGCGAGCGACGCCGACTCGTGGACGGCGGACGCCGCCGACTGGAGGGCGGGCGGCGGCTGGACGGCGGGCGACGGCGACTGGAGGGCGGGCGGCGGCTGGACGGCGGGCGACGGCGACTGGAGGGCGGGCGGCGGCGCGGGCGTGCCTGCCGCGGCCGCTGCGCCGGCGAGGGAAACGGCGGCCGCGCACTCCGCCGAGGTCAGGTGCTGCGGAAAGCCGTCGACGTCATCCACGGCCGGCTGCCCGCACAGCACACACGGCCGCCACACCGGACCAGTAAGGGACGACGGGCCCTGCCGCACCTCTCGCGCGACCAGCTTCGCCGACTCGGCCTCGGCCTCAGGCTCGAGCTCGCGATGCGCTGCGGGCGCGGGCAGGGAGGTTGGGGATGGAGGCGATACGGCGAGCGCCTGCGCACCGGCCTGAAGACTGGGCACCGCACCGTGCAACACGCCCACCGCATGAGTCGGACCGGCCAGCAGGTCAAGCTGATGCAGCCGGTAATGCGCAGCCAGCAGGTCCACATCCTCCAGCGACCAGTGAGCCTTCCCCGCCTGTTTACGCGAGACCTGCGCCTGCGACTGCCCCAGCCCCGCAGCCAAGTCACCCTGCCGCTCACCGCTCTGCGTCATCAACGCGGACACCGTAAGCCGAAGGATATCCTCCACACCCATCACGCATACCAAACTAGCATGCTGAATGTGGAATTCACATAGAACATGCGGGAGACGGGCCGCCGGGTACGGGAGCCCAGGAGGCCGCGGCCAAACCGGTGCCGCGCGTCCTGCGCAGCGGCGAGCGGATCCGGCGGCGTGGAGCAGACAGGCGGCGAGAGCCCACCACGCAACCAGACTCTGCCCGCAGCACCGTTCCGCCAAAGCCAGAAACTCCGCAAACTCCTGCACGGGACGGACCGGCCCCGGCCCCGGCCCACGACCAACAGACGGCAGGCAGCAGGCGGCAGGCGGCAGGCGCGCCGTACGCCATGCTGCCCCCAGCACCCGCGCGGCGGCCGGGAGAAAATCGACCGCGCCACCGGCCAGCAGGCACCACATCAGCCGACCGGACACCAAGCCGGGGAACCCCCGCCCAAAAGCCACCCGCACCGCCGTGTTCGACGCCGACCGCCGTGTCCGACGCCGCCCCCGGCTGAAGACCCCGCACGGAGCGACGCCTAACCCGCCGCCACGTCGACCCCAGCAGCGGACACGCACAAGCCCTGCCGGTACGACCGACCACCGCCACCGCACCGCCGCAGGCGTGGCGACAGGCTGTCAGACCGGTTGGCACTGCACTCGTTCGGCGGTCTCCGCCGACTTGGGAAGCGTCACGGAGTACCGGCCGACGTTGTTGTTCTCGTTCGTTTCTCGGATGGCGTTGTCCGGATCGATGGTGATGGTCACCGTGATCGTGCGGCCGAGGTCCGCTCGGCTGAAGGGGACGGAGAGGTAGGCGGTGCCCCCTCGCCCGCCGGACTCCGAGGCAAAGCGGCCGTTGACCTGTGTCCCGTACTTCTCGGACCGGAAGGGGACCATCCATCCGGTGTCGCGGGAGGGCTGCTGCATGCCGGACCACCGCAGGTTCAGGCCCACCGCCACCCAGCCGCCCTCGTGGTAGGGGTCGTAGACACAACCTTCGAGGCCAGCGGACCACAGGTCACCCGACGGCGCGGGGCCGCCGTCGTCCCCGGGGCCGGCCGTGGGGACGCCACTGGGCGTGGGGCCACCCGTGGGGCGCCTGGTCGTGGGGGCGGGAGTCGGAGGTATCGAGGCCGTTCTGGTCGGTGTGGCGGAGGAGGTGGTCCCGCCGCCACGCCTGGTAGAACCGCCTGTGGTGGAGCCGCCTGTCGTGGAAATACCCGTAGTGGAACCGCCCCCGCTCGCTGTCGGCGTGGTGCCCTTCCCCTCCCTGACCCCCGGTACGCAAGCAGCCAGCAACAGGGCCAGCGCGCAGGTCGTGGGCACGGCGAAACTCCGGATGTGGTGGCTTCTCATGGCGTTTTCCCTGTCGGAGTGGGTGTGCTTCTTCTCGAACGGCCGCCATGTCATCGTTGGTCCGCCCGCACGCCACCACCTGAGTAGTGCACCACTCAACCGCCACCCGCCCGCGAGGAGTCACCATCAAGGTATGGACGCGGTCATCAGCGGCGTACGCCACATCAAGATCTTCGTGACGGACCTGGCGCGCAGCGCGCAGTGGTACAAGCGGGTCTTCAGCCTCCGGCTCGAGCTGAGCTTCCAGGACGACGACGGGGTCGTGCGGGGCATGCAGTTCAGCCTTCCGTGCACCGATCTCAAGATCGCTCTCAGGGAGCACCCCGCCTGGGTGAACTACGATGCCGACCCGTTCGCGCTGGCCACCACCCGAGAGGCGCTCGACGCGTGGGACGCCCACCTGGGCCGACTCGGGATCCTGCGGACACCGGTGCTCCGCGCATCAGGAGGCCACGCCCTCGGGTTCCGTGACCCTGACGGCATGCAGATCCGGCTGTACGCGCCGGACGAGGCCGTCGCGGCCGAGACCCTCGGCCACGGCAGCGTGATCTCCTCCTCCAACCCGGTTGATCCTTCGACCCTGCTGCGCTAACCGAGGTCGAGGTCCGGCGGCCGCAGGACCTGCTTGAGTTCCACGCGGCTCGTGACGCCGAGCTTGGTGTAGGCGGCGTGCAGATGGTTCTCCACCGTCCGGACGGACAGCACCAGACGGCAGGCGATCTCCTTGTTGCTCGCGTCGGCGGCGAGGCGGGCGATCTCCAGTTCACGGTCGGTGAGCTGGGGCGCGCTGAGCCGGGCGAGAGCGGGCGTGATCGCCCCTTCGCAGGCCGATGCCGCCACCCACGCCCGGGTCGTTGCCGAACGGGCGGAAGCCTGGCGTCCGGAGGCCTCGAAGGCTGCGGCGGCCTGAGCCGAGGCCTCCGCGGCGAGCAGGACGAACCCGAGCCGCTCGAACTCACCGGCGACGCGCACAAGCGCCGCCCCGTCACCTCCGGCGGCCGCTGCGGCATGGGCTGCTGCCACGACGACGAACTCGCCCTGGCAGCAGCCCGCGAGCTCGGCGAGCCGGTCCGCGACGGAGCCCGTGCGGGATCCGGCGGCGGACTCCGCCGCCGGTCCCGCGGCTCCGAGCCGCACCGCATCGTGGAGCGCCACGACCTCCTGGCTGTATGCCCCCGCCTCCCCCATCCGCCGGGCGCCGTCCAGGGCGAGTTCGGCGGCACGTCCAGTTCGCCGCGGGCGGCGGCGACCCAGGGCCGGGCCAGGTCCGCGCCGAAGCCGAGTACGACCAGCGGAGCCGACTGCTCCGCCTGCTCCAGGGCGGTGGCGGCAGTGCCGGCGTCCCCGGCGAGCGCGGCAGTGATCGCGACCTCGGCCGAGCGCTGGATGTGGTGGTCGCTGAGCGCTGCCGCGGCGTTCTCGGCGGTCAGCAGCCGCAGCGCCGTCCTGACCCGGCCCCGGTGCCTCTCCAGGACGCCCTCGGCCTGGTCGCTCTCCGACCGGGCCACCGCCCAGTCCCCGGCCCCGGCGCCGACGGTCTTGATCTCCTCGACCACCTCGGCCGTCCCGGCGAGATCCCCCGCGAAGATCGTCGCTATCCGGCGCAGTTCCAGGAGCGCCCGGTGGTACACGGGCACCGCGTCCTGCCACTGCTCCCGGGTGGCCAGCGCGCGGTCGGTCGCCGCGATCGCGTCCAGCGGACGCCCCGGGAACCCCAGGATCCAGGCGCGCTGTCCGTGTCCCTGCGCCTCCATCGGGACGCTGACGGGAGCGGCGACGATCGTGTCCGCCAGGGCGAGGGCGGCCTCGAAGTCGCCGAGGGCGAAGTGCACCCCGGCCTGCCAGAACGTCATCTCCTGCCGGTTCTCCTCAGCCGTGAACGTGCGCGCGGCCTCCTCCACCATGGCGATCGCCTCATCGGTCCGTCCCAGCACGGCGAGGGTGTTGAGCCGGGAGGAGATCATCAGGGTCCGGGTGCGTTCGTCGCACGGCTCGTCCCAGACGGACGCCAGCACCGCCTCGGCCCGGTCGAGTTGGCCGCCGTAGCCCAGCACGGGCGCGTACAGGACCGCCGCCTGCGGCCCGCCGCCCGCCTCCATCGCGGCCCGCCCGAAGCGCTCGGCGAGCGGGTAGTCGTGGGCCGCCCAGGCCAGCCGCAGCGCCGCGATCAGCGGCTCCGGGTCGGTGGCGGTCCCGCTCTCCAGACGCCAGAGCGCCAGGCGCAGTGCGTCCTCCCGCCGGCGCAGCCCGGTGGACTCGGCCATCTCGGCGAGCTGCCGGTAGCGCCGCAGGCGGCGCAGGCGCGGCATGCTCGCGCGCACTGCCTCCCCGTACAGGGGATGCCCCAGCCGGATGGTCACGCGCCGCCCTTCCTCCGAGGCGACATGGACAAGGGCGCGCTCCTCGACCTGCTCGAGCGCCGTCTCGTCGGTGTGCGCGGCCAGCAAGAGGAGTCCGAGCGGCTCGCCGAGCGCGACCAGCTCCAGGACCTCCAGCTGTAGGGGGGTCAGGTCGCCGATCCGGGCGGCGATCAGCTCGGACAGCCGGCCGGACAGCTCGACCGACCCGTCCATCCGCCACAGGCCGTCGACGGCGGTCAGCGTCCCGCGTTCCAGCGCACCGGCCACGAGCTCCCGCAGGTACAGCGGGTTCCCCCGGCTCAGCTCGGCGAGCCGTCCGGCCGTCCCCGCCGCGACCGGCGCCCCCAGCACGGACTCCAGCACGCCGGCGACCTCCGCGGCCGGGAGGGGACCGACCTCGATGCGCACGGCCCGGTCCTCCTGCCACAGGGTCGCGACCGCGTCCGGGCACGGCTCCCCGGTCCGTACCGTGACCACCATCCGCATCCCGGTATCGGAGAGCTGCCGCAGCAGCGCGGCCGACGCCGGATCGAGCAAGTGGCCGTCGTCCACGACCAGGACGTCGTCCCCGACCGCGGTCCGTACGGCCTGGGCCGCCCATCCGAGCAAGTTGTCCCCGGCATCCCCCGCGGGCAGCAGCGGGGCGAAGGCACCGAGCGGCAGCGAAGCGGCCGCCTCGGTCGCGCGCACCCGCGGTGCGCCCGACGCCGCCTCGGCGGCCAACCTGCTCTTGCCGACCCCGGCCGGACCGGCGAGCACCACGCTGCGGCCCTCGCCCAGGACCCGGCGGATGCGCTCGGTCTCCCGTGCCCTGCCCCCGAACGGCCACGTACGCGACATGGGCCGAATATACAAACCGGCCGGAGGATCCCGGCCCGGCTACTCACCTGCCGGACTTCTCACCCGCGACGATGCTCACCGGCCCGGGGGGGGACCGCGGGTCCGAGCCGCGACACCCGGGCGAAACCCGCTTGCCGCAGTTCCTCGACCACGTCCGCACACGGCGAGCATCGTCCAGGGTTCCGCCGTCGCTGACGACCCGCCAGCGCGTCACGGCGTCCGGCAGCGGACCCACCCGGTACGTCGGCACCTGCAGGGTGACCATCCGCCGGGCCGCAGCCCGCGGTACACGGCGGGAATCGCTCGGAACAGAACGGAGGGCGGGGCGAGGTGGTTCGCCGAGCTGACGAACAAACAGATACGGCGAAGCATCCACACGACCACCCAGGCCCTGGAGAACGACACCCGGACCTGGATCGCCGCATGGAACACCGACCCCAAGCCCTACGTCTGGACCAAGACGGCGGACCAGATCCTCGAACGCCTCGCCTCATATCTGAACAGAATTCCTGACTCAGAAGACGAGGACTTGTCCGGTCGATCATGCGACTACTTCGTGCCCGCGTTGTTCCTGTGAGGATGGGGCAGGGCGATCTGACGAGGGATTCTTCCGGCCGGCTCCTCAACTCTGGAAACCCGCGCGCCACGGCGTCCTGTTCGCTACAGCCACCTACGATTCAGGGCATGTGGAGACCCAATCGGGCGGTCCTGCATCGCCTTTCCGTAAGGTCCAGCTACACCAGCCCCCGAGTGGCACCCGCTTCGGCAGTATCCGGGCGACATCGAGACTGGCTGGCATGGGCCGGCGTCGTGACCGCGGTCGTGGCAGCCCTCGGAGCACTGATCTTCAACGCCCTGTCGGCTGCCTCCACGAGCAGGCAGATCGAGGTTACCCGCCAGGGACAGGTGACCGAGCGCTTCAGCAAGGCCGTCGAACAACTCGGTGCCGCTGGCATCGACGTCCGTCTGGGCGGGGTCTACGCCCTCGGACAGGTCATGCGCGACTCACCAGCGGACCAACCGACCATCGTCGAAGTCCTCTCGGCCTTCGTGCGCAACAAGGCCGGCACGATCCCCCAACCCGATCTCACCGCCTCGGCGGCCGGCGTCACCGCTCGGCAGCCAGGTACCGACATGCTGGCAGCGCTCAGCGTACTCGCGCGCCGAAACCCCAAGCACGACGCAGCCGGTCAGCGCACCGACCTGAGCCGTTCCAACCTGAGCGGCCTCGACCTGCGCGGCGTGGACCTGCACGACGTCAATCTGACCGGCTCGGACCTGCGCCGCGCGACCCTGTACGGTACCGATCTCTCAGGCGCACAACTCGGGTACGCAAACCTGGCCGGAGCAGCCCTGGTCAGCGCCGACCTTCGCGGGGCGATGCTATGGGGTGCAAACTTCACTGACGCCAACCTGGACGGTGCGCACCTGGAAAATGCTCGGTTGCATGACCTCAAGGGATCCCACATCACTGAGGACACGACCGGCGTCCGCTAACCACAATGGACTCGAAGAACTCGCCAAGCCACCGTTCGCCTGAGGACGTGTCGCAGGCGCACCGATTCTGCGGCGAATCCGTTCCCCCCGAACGGCTCGTCACCCGCCGGAAGCCCGGAAGCCCTGCCCTGCAGATCGGTCAGCCGCCATCCATGCCTCCGTGATCAAGAACATGGTGGACGGCATCGCCGTGCTCACCTTCGCTCTCACCGCACTCGCGGTCCCGCACCCCGTCGAGCAACAGCCGGCGGCCAAAACCCTGCCGCCTGACCGCGGCATGCATGAGGCTCGCACTCCTCAGAGGGAGCGCGGGCCCCAGGCACGGGTGGGAGACCGGTTCTCGGATCGACCGGACAGCGCCTAGGCACGCCTGCTGGCCACACGGATTGCGGCGCCGGGAGGACGTGACGGTCTTCACTGCGGTGACCTTCTTCGCCCGTGTCGCCTCGCGAAGCGCAGCGATGCTATCCGGAACCACTGACAGGCCCTCGTGGTGACCGATCACAAGATCAGCGACAGACCCGATGAACGGGCAGAGCAAGGAGCCCTGTAAACCGCGAGCGTCGTGGTTCGAGATGATGGGACGGTGTCTCTTCGTTATTTCAATCAGACCGGCTGGACCGCGATCTTCAGTGGCACCGACACGGAGATCGGCCGCATGGTGCGTGTGGAGGGCTGGGACCGGGTGACCGGGACGGCTCTGGTCGTCGATCCCAAGCGTGGTGCCCTGCGTGCGGTGACTGACTACGAGGACTTCTCCCACTTGGAGCGAGCCGATCAGGTCGTGGCCGCGGTGCCTGGTGGAGGGTGACGGGTGCACTGGAAGGACGAGGGCCCGGGTGGAACGCCGCTGACGGAACACGTGCTGGCCTGGCTCATCACGTCGCAGGGGCGGGCAACGCATCACGGTCGATGACCAGGGGCATGTCGACGATGCTGATGGCGCCGACGCCTTCATCCCCCCAGGTGAGAGCCCGGTGCCCTGATCGCAGCGGTCAGACCACGTCGTTCTCTCGCTCGATGGCCTTGAGGCGCTTCTTCAGCCGGTAGCTGGGGCCGTTAATGGAGATCACTTCCCAGTGGTGGAGTCAGCGTCCATCCCTCGACGGAGGAGAAGGACTGGTCTGACAGGGCGTGGTCGCGGACGATCAGAACCTTACGCTCGAAACGTCCCTTGCCGGCGGGCCGGTAGGCGGCCAGGACGTCGGTGTCGAAGTCGTAGTGGCCGGCGAACCCGACCGCTTCCGGGTGCAGCGGGACCGCTACACCTGGGGCGACGTGGCGTCGGACGACGGTCTCGGTCCGGTCGTAGACGATCGTCAACGACACCCCGCCGAACTCGGCGAACGCGCGGCGGTGGAAGTCGAAGAACGTCTGGAGGTCCTGGCTCGTGGTGAAGCAGCAGAACGGGGCGCGTGAGTACGACAGCGTGATGTGGAACGAGTAGACCTTCCCGATGCCCATGTGAGAGAGGATCTTGCCGCCTAGTGCTTGCGCCGGCTCAGTTCATGTGCCTCGCCTGACCGGGGGAAGCCAGCCAGCCAGCCGGTCAGGGACGACAGGCCTCGCAGGCGTGGCTAGCGATCGCTGCCGCCAGGCCGCAGGCCGCTGCTCGCACCGCGGGATCCTCATCACCGGTCAGTGTGTCCAGCGTGGCCCGGCCGCTGAGTACGGCTTGGTGAGCCGCGTGCTGCACGTCGATCTTCGGCGGGTTGCCATGGTCGAGGATGGCTTGCAGCAGTTCGATCACGCCGGGCCGGCTGGTGACGCTGTCCGCCACTGCGAGATCCCACAGGAACGGAACAACTGCGACAGTCGCCTCAAAGACAGCCAGCTCACCAAGCCACAGCGCGAGATCACTCAACGCATCGGCACTCGTCCTGGCATCGCCCCACGCCACCCGCGACAATCGGCCTGGAACGTCTTGTGCGGATCCATAAGCGTGCGTCAGGTCGTGCCACGGAACGCGGCTCATGCCCTTGAGGATCGTCCCCACCAAACCCCCCGTCCTCTTGCCCGCCGCTCGCCCTCCCCCGGCCGAGCCTCTTTGCCAGGCTAGTCCGACACGCGGACCAGCGTTCCAGATCTCACCAACGTTGCAGGCATCCACCGCGCGCGGGTGCCCTTCCCACTCAGCTACAAGCGTTCTCCGTCCCCCTACGTAGCCGCCACGGCCCTCACCACGCATCCACCCGCCGATCGACTCGGTCATCTCTCCCCCAACCGCCAGGCAGCCAGAATGGCAGGCCGCGATCGAGTCAGGCGGCGGCCCGCGGTCACTCCGGCCGCGAAGGCCGCTGGCCCGTCGAGGAGTTCGCGCTTGTGGAGGCACTGGTAGAGCTGCCCGATCGTCGTCGATGTCCTCACAGCCGTCCGCTAATCTCGTTTGGTTCTCTGGGCGCTGGTGGTCGCCTGTGGCCGTCGTGACGGAAGGGTTACATGCCGCGGTCCGGCCCGCTCCACGGTTCTGGCCGTTCGTCGGCGGTCATCGGAAGTCGGCACAGCTGTACCGGGCCGGGGTAGAAGGCGGAGGTGTTGGGGCCGGCCATGTCTTCACCGATGAGATAGCGGTAGAGCCACTCGGCGAAGCTCATGTCGTACCGTGCCCAGCCGCCTTCGCCGTCTTCGACCAGGAACCAAGGGGCCGTGTCGTCCACAGCCATAAGGAAGATCGTCTCGCCTCGGTCGGAGCTGGCGATCGGCCACAGTCCATTGCGGGTGCCGAAACTCAGCTCCGTGATTCCGAACAGCGCACGGGGATCTTCGTCAGCCTCAAGGTCGAGTTCATCCCAGGGCACGTCGTTCCAGGCACGGACCGTGTCCGTGATCCACTGGTCCAGGTTCCATCGCTCGGTCGCGGGGTGCAGCAGGTACAGGTGGCCGTTGAGGTGGATGGGAGCGTATGCGTCCACGAGGGCCTGATAGTCGGTCGGCAGCCGGATGTCGAGTTGTGCGTGGAGCCGGTCCCAGGCGGTTGGGTCTGCGTAGCGGTTCTGGGCCGGGCCGAGCATCGCCATGGTGGCGGCCAGGTAGTCGGTCATGGCGTTCCTCGTTGATGTGTGTCGCCTGTGCGGGAAACGAGCCCTCTTGGGATACCCGCGGTACAGCATTGGATCATCCCAGCCCGGAGGGCTGGACAGTCAGACTGTCAGCCTCCAATAGCAGGCGGCGGCGAAGCCGACGAACGCCAGGAAGAGTTCGGACTTGCGCTCGTAGCGACGGTGCAGACGGCGGCACCCGGACAGCCACGCCACCGTACGCTCCACGTTCAACCGATGACGGCCAAGGCGCTGGGAGGATTCGACGCCGCGGCGCGCGATGCATGGTGTGATGTTGCGGGAGCGGAGCGCCGTGCGAAGCCGGTCGAAGTCGCATCCCTGCGGCCCGCACCGTGTTCCGGGCCACCCCCAGCCGCCGTGAGATCTCCTTGATGGGCACGCCCTCTGCTCGATGCAGCCGACGTATCTCCGCCCAGTCCTCCACCTTCAGCACCCTGAGCAGGTAATTCGGGAGCCACGTGATCAGCGGGTTCGAGCCACCTCGCGAATTCAACCGAGCTCCCGGAGGCTCAGGACTGAACTGCCGCGGTCGGCTCCGGGAAGGTGACGCCGGTCAGCTCTTCGGAGACGGTCCACAGGCGGTGGGCGGTGGCCGGGTCGCTGGCCGCCGCCGAGCGGCCGGCCAGGGCGGGGTTGCCGCGCATCTCGAACATGCCGTCGGGGCCGACGAAGCTGCCGCCGGGCAGGTCCTGGACG
Source organism: Streptomyces sp. NPDC127092 (assembly GCF_042722475.1). Classification (NCBI taxonomy): domain Bacteria; kingdom Bacillati; phylum Actinomycetota; class Actinomycetes; order Kitasatosporales; family Streptomycetaceae; genus Streptomyces; species Streptomyces sp. NPDC127092. Next base: position 2,452 of record NZ_JBHXFE010000072.1, on the reverse strand, counting down.
GCCGCGTAGAGGGGGTTGAGCGCGCCGGCCTGGCCGTCCTGGGCGATGAACTTGTTGCCGAGGCGGAAGAAGAGGCGCCGCAGGGTGCTGGCGTCGTTGCCCTGGAGGTTGGTGGCGGCCCAGCCGGGGTGGGCGGCCAGCGCGCGGACGGGCGAGCCGGCTGCGGCGAGCCGTCGCTGGAGTTCCAGGGTGAACAGCAGCATTGCCAGCTTGGACTGGCTGTAGGCGGTCATCGGGTCGTACTCGCCGGTCAGGTCGAGGTTGTCGAAGTGGATGCGGGGGCTGCCCGGGGCCTTGTGCGCGGTTGACGACAGGGACACCACGCGGTCGGTGATCTGCGGCAGCAGCAGGTTGGTCAGGGCGAAGTGCCCCAGGTAGTTGGTGCCGAACTGCGTCTCGAAGCCGTCCTTGGTGCGGCCCTCGGGGACGTTCATGACCCCGGCGTTGTTGATGAGCAGGTCCAGGTCGCCGTGCCAGCCGGCGGCGAACTCGCGCACCGAGGAGAGGTCGGCCAGGTCGAGCCGGCGGACCTCGACGCTGCCGTTCACCGCCTGGGCTGCGGCCTCGCCGCGCGTGGTGTCCCGTACGGCAAGGACGACGTGGGCGCCCGCGGCGGCCAGGGCCGCGGCGGTAGCGAGGCCGAGGCCGCTGTTGGCGCCGGTCACGACGGCGGTGCGGCCGGTCTGGTCGGGGATGTCGGTGGTGTTCCAGGGCTGGGTGTGCGTGTTCTTTGCCATGCCCCCAATGTATGCACTGACCACAATGTGTGCAACATTAACAATGTGGGCGTCGCTCACACCCGGCTAGGCTGGGGGCATGACGAACCGCCCCTACCACCACGGAGACCTCCCCGCCGCGCTCCTCGCACGGGCTGAGCAGACGTTGCGCGAGAAGGGATCGGGCGCCCTGTCCCTGCGGGAGCTGGCCCGCGAGATCGGGGTGAGCCCCGCCGCACCCAGTCGCCACTTCAAGTCCAAGCAGGCACTGCTGGACGCCTTGGCGCTGACCGGGTTCGAGCGACTCGCCGAGGCCATCGCAGCCTCACAGGAAGGCGCTGGTGAGGCGTTCGCCGGCCGGCTGGATGCTGCGGCCCGCGCCTACGTGGGCTACGCCGTGGCCAACGCCGCACTGCTCGACCTGATGTTCTCGGTCAAGCACAGCCCGGAGGCGTCGGCGGCTGTGGGCGCGACCGCCCACCGGTGGTCCGAGCACCTGCTGGAGCTGATCGGCGACGGGCAACGCCGCGGCGAAGTGCGCGAGGGGCAGCTGGAGCGTGTTGCGCTACCGGTCTTTGCGGCGCTGCACGGATACGCCGGCCTGACGGTGAGCGGCGTACTGCCTCCGGAGTTGGCCGAGCACGGCCTGAACGACCTGATCGCGTCCATCCTGCGCGGCTGTGAGCCGCGATAGAGCCGCACAGGATGATCAGAGGGGGCAGTTTTCAGAAACTGGCTGAGGGTCATTTTTCAGAGACTGGCGACAAGGGGATGGCGCGAGACCACCTTCAGAGCGCCATCAGCCTCGCCGACGAGTGGATCACCCGTCAGGACCGCGTCCGGCGGGTGCTCTTCACTCGGATCAACGAGGCCGTGCAGCGCGGGCGTGACCTCGAGGTTCGCACCTTGGTCCCGCAGGTCAACGAGCTCCTCAAGCACGACAAGGCCATGACCGCGGAGGAGGCCGCCGTCTTCGACTCGGCGCAGGCCCTGCTTCGGGAAGCGCGGCGGCGCCCCGACCGGCCCCAGAGGCCCGCCTCGCAGGCACGCCCGGGCACGAAGCTGACACGGGCCGAGCGAGAGGCCCGGCGTACGGCGCTGGCCCAGGCCAGAAGTCTCATCTGCCGGCTGCGAGTCAAGGGCATCCTGCCGCGGAGGAGAAACAGCTCATCGAAGAGCTGGCGCCCCTCGCCGAACAGGCCGGAGACCTGCTGTCCGTAGCCGAGCGGCACGATGTCGATGAATGGTCCGGAAGCTCGCCAACCCCTCCCAGTGGCCGGACGAAGCGACTCCCGCACCGTCCAAACCGAGCGCACCTGACCTCGGCGCGGCGTGCCCGCGCCCGTCGTCTCCGCGGCCGCCGCCGTCCGCGGCGCACTGAAGAAGGCCGCTCGGGAGCAGACAACCACCAGCTGGGCCCGCCTGGAGAGTCAGCTCGGCTCCGCGCTGCCCCGTCTGACCACCCACGAGCGCGTGCAGGTACTGACCATGGTCGACCGGACGACGGCCGAGGACGAACTGCCGCTGTCCTCCTTGCTGGCAGCCGGTGACCCGGACTTCGCCCCCTCCTACCGCCGCGTCGTGGCAGCCCTCGGCCTCGAAGCACCCGAGGACGACGGCGACCTGCGTGATGTCATCGAAGCCGACGTCGAGCAGGTCTTCACGGACCGGCGCCACCAGTAGACCAGGTTCCGTGACAGGACGAAGCCACCGTAGGGCAGGCCTTGCCCGGGGGG
>NZ_JBHXFE010000071.1:5026-25693 GCF_042722475.1 Streptomyces sp. NPDC127092 | reverse complement strand
GTCCGGACGTTTTAGCCTCCTCCACGAGCGAAGCGAAGTGGAGGTGGCAGTCCGGACACCCCCGCCCCCGCGGAGGCCCCGGACCCCGGCACCACCCCGGGGCGGAAGCCCAAGCCGGACCGCGCCGGGCCGCGCCGGACCGCGCCGGACCGCACCAGGCCACGCCGGCGTCGGCGGGGGCGCACCCGAGGCTCCGGGACGCGCCCGGAGCGTGCGCTCGGGGCCCCGCCAGGGCCCGATCAGGGCCATCCCGGAGCCGCCGAACCGCCCGGCCCGGCAGACTTGTGCCCATGACGAACCTCCCGGGCACGAAGCCCCGCACCGGCAACGCGGCCAGCACCAGCCGCCCGCCGCGCATCGGTCTCCTCGGCACCGGCCCCTGGGCCGAGCGCACCCACGCTCCTGCGCTCGCAGCCCATCCGGGCGTGGAGTTCAGCGGCGTGTGGGGCAGACGCCCGGAGGCCGCCGCCGCGCTGGCGGCCGCGTGCGGGACGCGGGCGTACGAGGACGCGGACGCCCTGTTCGCGGCCAGCGACGCCGTCGCCCTCGCCCTGCCCCCGGACGTCCAGGCCCCCCTGGCGGCCCGCGCCGCCGCGGCCGGATGCCATGTGATCCTCGACAAGCCGGTGGCGACCTCGGTGGCGTCGGCCCGAGCGCTGGCCGACGCCGTGACGGCGGCGGGGGTGGCGTCCATAGTCTTCTGCACCCTCCGCTTCGCCGAGCCCACGGCCCGCTGGATCGAGGAACAGGCGGCGGCGGGCGGCTGGTTCCTCGGCGAGGCGCACTGGCTGGGCTCCCTCTTCGCCGCCGACTCCGACAGCACGTACGCGGCCTCGCCCTGGCGCCGAGAGAAGGGTGGCCTGTGGGACGTCGGGCCGCACGTCCTGTCCGTCTATCTGCCGGTCCTCGGCGACGTCACGTCGGTGACCTGCGCGGCCGGCCCGGCGGACACCCGGCACCTGGTGCTGCGTCACAGCTCGGGCGCGAGCAGCACGGCGACGCTCACTCTCAGCGCCCCGCCCGGGGCGTCGGAGGCGGCGCTCTCGCTGTACGGGGAGCGGGGGCGGGCGACCATGCCGGGCTGGGACGGCGCGCTCGGCGCCTTCGGGGCGGCGGTGGACGCGCTGCTGGAGGCGATACGGACGGGGGAGCCGCACTCGTGCGACGTCCGCTTCGGGGCGCGGCTCACCGAGATCCTGGCCGAGGCGGAGGCCGCCGTGGCTACGGAGCTCCGGGCGGGGCCGGCGGGGGAGGAGCGGACGGCCCGGCCATGAGGTCCCGTACGCCGGTGAGGAAGCGGCGTACGGCGTCGGTCTCGCGGGCGTCGAAGTCCCCGAGCAGCTCCACGGTGCTCTCGATCAGCGGCCCGAACCAGGCGCGGCCCAGCTCCTTCGCCCCGTCCTCGACCCGCAGCAGCACACGGCGCCGGTCGCGCTCGTCCCGCACCCGGGCGAGGTGACCGAGCCGTTCGAGGCGGTCGATGACGGAGGTGGTCCCGGCGGAGTTGAGGCCGAGCTGCGTGCCCAGCACCCCCGGGGTGACGTCGGTGCCGGCCCGTTCGGCGTCGAGGAGGCAGATCAGGGCCCGCACGTCGGTCGGGTGCATGGCGTTGGCGGAGGCGAATTCGGCCTGGCGCAGGCCGAATTCGACGGTGACCGCGCGCAGCAGGTGAAAGATCCTCAGCTCTTCCGGTTCGGTCCCGGTCATGGAGGTGTCGGTGTCCCGTCTTCCGTCCTATTATCTCGCTCAGCGAGATTATCGCCGAGCGAGAGGATCCGTGCCATGTCCCGCGACCCCCTCACCCGACCGTCCCACCCGCTCGAACCGGATACTCCGCCCGCACCGGCCGTCCCGCCCTTCGACCTCGCCTACGACGCCGTCCTGGCGAAATGGCCGCCCGGCACGACCACCGCCACCGTGCCCACTCCGTACGGCACGACGCACGTCATCGGCCACGGACCCGCCGGCGCACCGCCCGTCCTGCTCCTGGCGGGCGGAGGTGCCACCGCCACCGGCTGGTACGGGACGGCCGCGGCGCTCGGCGGCACGCACCGCGTGCACGCCGTGGACCTGGTGGGGGAGGCGGGCCGCAGCGTCGCCGACCCCCGGCGCCCGCTGCGTACCGCCGCCGACCTCGTCGGCTGGCTCGACGCGCTCCTCCACGGCCTCGGCATACCGGACACCCGCCCGGTCGGACTCGCCGGCCACTCCTACGGCGCGTGGATCGCCCTCCAGTACGCGCTCGCCGCCCCCGGGCGCGTCGACCGTCTCGTGCTCCTCGACCCCACGAACTGCTTCACCGGCTTCGCCCCGCGCTTCCTGCTCCGCGCCCTGCCGGTGCTGCTGCGCCCCACGCCGGCGCGCGGCACCGCGCTCCTGGACTGGGAGACCCGGGGCGCGACGCTCGATCCCGACTGGCGTCGGCTGCACGGCCTGGCCACCGCCTTCCCGGCCGTCCGTCCCGTGAACGGACCCCGGCCCACCGGCGACCGGCTCGGCACGCTGAAGCCGCCGGCCCTGGTGCTGCTGGCCGCGCGCACCCGGGTGCACGACCCGTACGCCGTGGAGCGCTGGGCCCGGGCCGCCGTCCCGGGCGTGGAGACGGCGATCCTGCCCGACGCCACCCACTTCACGCTGCCGGTGGCGGCCCCACCGGACACGCACGCCCGGATCGCCCGGCACCTCGCCGGCTGAGTCCGGCGGGCAGTCCAGCGGGCAAGCGGGCAAGCGGGTCAGTGGGAGAGTGGGACATTGGGTCAGCGGGACAACGCGTCCCGCACCGCGTCCTCGGTGCGGGCGACCACGGCCGTGCCGTCCTCCGCGGTGATGATGGGCCGCTGGATCAGCTTCGGGTGTGCGGCGAGCGCCTCGATCCAGCGCTCGCGGTTCGCCTCGTCCCGGGGCCAGTCCTTGACGCCGAGTTCCTTCGCGGCCGCCTCCTGCGTCCGCGTGATGTCCCACGGTTCGAGGCCGAGCCGCTTCAGCACCTCCCGGATCTCGTCCGGCGACGGCACGTCCTCCAGGTAGCGGCGGACGGTGTAGTCGGCGCCCTCGGCGTCCAGCAGGGTCAGTGCGCTGCGGCACTTGGAACAGGCGGGATTGATCCAGATCTCCATGCCCCCAACGTACCGCCAAAGCCATCGCCGAACGCCCGCGGAACCACGGGCGAGAGCATCAGCAAAAGCACCGCCAAAAGCACCGCCAAAGCCCGTCTGGCCAGGGCCGATTGTCAGTGGTCGGCACTAAAATCGAGGGTGAAGGTGAGGGTCCCGGGGAGGGCCCTCGCCACCGTTCGCCAGGAGGTCGCCCATGGCTGTCGCCATGATCCGGATACCGTCCCTCGAACCCTGGAAGCCGCTCCAGAAGAAGCCGCTGCCCGCGGGCCGCCCCCGCGAGTGGTACGTCACGCACAACCGGCGGCTGAAGGCCATGCGCCTCGCCATCGCCCTGCTCGACGCCGGCGTCTACCTGCCCTCGCGCGCGACGAACGCGAGGATACGGACGACCGCCGCCCAGCTCGGCATCCACCCGCCGTCCGACACCACCTGCCACATGGTCCGTGCCCTGATCCGCTACGGCCGCTGACCCCGACGCACCGACACCCCGACACCCGGACAACCCGACATCACGACGCCCCGACGCCCCGACGACGCTGCCCGGCCCGCCCCCACGGGGCCGGGCCGGGCAGCACCCTCACCGGACGCGGCAGCCGGCGGGCTACCAGGCCACCGGGAGCCGCTCGGGCAGCCGCTTCATGAAGTTGGTGCGCCACACGAGCTGTTCGACCGGCACCGCGAGCCGCAGCCCGGGCAGCCGTTCGAGCACCGTCTCCAGGGCGATCTCGGCATGCCGCTTGCCGAGCGCCGTGGCCGGGCAGTAGTGCCGGCCGCCGCCGAAGGACAGATGCTCGGAGGCGTTCTCCCGGTCCGGCCGGAAGGCGAGCGGCTCCGGGAAGTGCGCCGCGTCGTGGTTCGCCGCCTCCACGAGCACGAGCACCAGCTCACCGGCCCGTACGTCGACCTCGCCGAGCCGTACGTCCTCCGTCGCGAGCCGCGGCAGCCCGTCGCCGATCGACAGGTTGACCCGCAGCAGCTCGTCCATCGCCCCGGTGACCCCGCGGCCGCCGGCCAGCGCCTCCCGCACGTCCGGCCGGGTCAGCACCGACACCAGGGCCATCGTCAGGAAGCCGGCCGTGGAGATCACCCCGGCCCCGAACAGCGTCACTCCGACCGTCGCCAGCATCTCGTCCGTCAGATGGGCGTAGTCGGGGTCGTCGCGCAGCGCCGCCAGCTCCGCCATCAGGCCGCCGGTCGCCGGGTCGTCGAGCCGCTCGGTCATGTACGCGATGTCCCGGTCCCAGTTGAGCCGCGCCGCCTCGATCTCCCGCGGCGCGTTCATGAAGGCGACGTCCAGGCTGCGCAGCAGCCTCGGCCCGTCCTCCTCCGGGATGCCCAGCATCCGGCAGTGCAGCCCCGCCGAGTACGGGTCGGCGAAGGCACCCCGCAGCTCCCCGGGCGCACCGTCCGCGACCAGCGCGTCGACCAGCGCCCCGGCCCGCGCCCGCAGCCACTCCTCGAGGCCCGGCGCCTTCGGGTTGATCGCCTTCATCACCGCCTTGCGCAGCCCGGCACCGGTGATGTTGCCCATGTTGTTCACGACGTGCGGCGGGATCGTCAGCGCGTACTGCCGCGGCGCTCCCGGCGCCGAGGTGTCCTTCAGGCTGAACCGCGGGTCCTCCAGGACCTGCCGGCACAGCGCGTACGAGGAGACCAGCCAGGCCTCCGCACCGGCGATCGTCCGCACCTTCCGCACGGGCTCGGCGCGCAGCGCCTCGACCTCGGCGGGCAGCCGGGTGCCGTCCCAGTCGAAGGGGAACGCGGGCAGGTTCTCGACGGCGACACTCATCGCGCATCTCCTTCGGCGTAGGCGGCATCGGCCGCAACGGCGGTCTCGGCGGGTGTGAGGATGCCGTGTCCCTGGTTGCGCGAGGCCCGCAGACCGGGCCCCCGCCCGTACAGCAGATCGGCCAAGGGCAGGGCCTGGTGGTAGCAGTTGAGCGAGGAGGGCACCCCGAGGATCGCGGGCGTGTCCAGGAACAGCGGCACCTCGGCGCAGATGTACGCGCGGCACACCTCCCGCTGCCGCTCGCTCGTCTCCTGTCCCGGCGCCAGCTTCCCGGCGAGGAATATCCCGGTCAGCGCGTCGCAGGTCTCCCGCACCACCGGGTCCCCGTCGACCGCTGCCAGGACCTGCCGGTGCAGCTCCTGGTACGCGGGAACGTCCCCGAACTCCGACATTCCCCGCGCCCGCACCCGCACTCCCGTCGGATCGGCCTCCTCGACGGCGGCCCCGACCTTCGCCCGCACCCCCCGCAGGTTCTTCACGGCCTTCCGCCGCGCCTCGTCGGCCCCGTACCCCAACGCCTCGTACATGTCGGCGACATGCAGATCGGTGTAGACGAGATCGACCTGATCGAAGTGATCCAATCCCCAGCGCGTCAGCTCGCGCAGTCGCTGGGCGGTGAAATAGCTGTTCCCCGGTGAGACGCCGATGACCACGTGCGCGCCCTCTTCGGCGATGACGCGGCAGTGATCGGTGTACGGCTGGAGTCGGAGCGTCTCTGCAGGGGCGTAGGCCGCCTGAGTCACGTTCGAAAATCCTCATCGCGCCAACTAGTCCCAGCGGAGCCCTGTGCTCCGGGTGTGGCGGCAGCGACGACGACAAGCTAGCGATCAGTCGCGGAGAGTAACAGTTCTACTCGTAGGTAGATCTGAGAGTTTGTCAGCTGTTCATGTTCCCGTCTCTTTCTCCGGCCTGGAGAAGGGCCCGGAAAACGACCGCCGGCCGTGCCTCCCCCGGAGGGAAGGACACGGCCGGCGGTGTCAGGACAGAGGGCCCGCGGCTTAGAGGTCGAAGTAGAGCTCGAACTCGTGCGGGTGCGGGCGCAGCTGGATCGGGGCGATCTCCTGGGTGCGCTTGTAGTCGATCCAGGTCTCGATCAGGTCGGAGGTGAAGACACCGCCGGCCTGCAGGTACTCGTTGTCCTCCTCGAGGGCGTCGAGGACCGCCGGGAGGGAGGTCGGGACCTGGGCGACGCCGGCGTGCTCCTCCGGGGCCAGCTCGTAGAGGTCCTTGTCGATCGGCTCGGCCGGCTCGATCTTGTTCTTGATGCCGTCGAGGCCCGCGAGGAGGAGGGCCGAGAAGGCGAGGTACGGGTTCGAGGACGGGTCCGGCGCGCGGAACTCGACGCGCTTGGCCTTCGGGTTCGAGCCCGTGATCGGGATGCGCATCGCGGCGGAGCGGTTGCGCTGCGAGTAGACCAGGTTGACCGGGGCCTCGAAGCCCGGGACCAGACGGTGGTAGGAGTTCACCGTCGGGTTGGTGAAGGCCAGCAGCGACGGGGCGTGCTTCAGGATGCCGCCGATGTAGTAGCGGGCGGTGTCCGACAGGCCGGCGTAGCCCTGCTCGTCGTAGAAGAGCGGCTCGCCGCCCTGCCACAGCGACTGGTGGACGTGCATGCCCGAGCCGTTGTCGCCGAAGATCGGCTTCGGCATGAAGGTCGCGGTCTTGCCGTTGCGCCAGGCGACGTTCTTCACGATGTACTTGAAGAGCATCAGGTCGTCGGCCGCGGCGAGCAGCGTGTTGAACTTGTAGTTGATCTCGGCCTGGCCGGCGGTGCCGACCTCGTGGTGCTGGCGCTCGACCTTGAGGCCGACGTTCTCCAGCTCCAGGGAGATCTCCGCGCGCAGGTCGGCGAAGTGGTCGACCGGCGGGGCCGGGAAGTAGCCGCCCTTGTAGCGGACCTTGTAGCCGCGGTTGTCCTCGACCGCACCGGTGTTCCAGGCGCCGGCCTCGGAGTCGATGTGGTAGAAGCCCTCGTTCGCGGAGGTCTGGAAGCGGACCGAGTCGAACACGTAGAACTCGGCCTCGGGGCCGAAGAACGCGGTGTCGGCGATGCCGGTGGAGGCCAGGTACGCCTCCGCCTTCTTCGCGATGTTGCGCGGGTCACGGCTGTACTGCTCGCCCGTGATCGGGTCGTGGATGAAGAAGTTGATGTTCAGCGTCTTGTCGCGGCGGAACGGGTCCAGGCGGGCCGTCGACAGGTCGGCGCGCAGGGCCATGTCCGACTCGTGGATGGCCTGGAAGCCGCGGATCGACGAGCCGTCGAAGGCCAGCTCCTCGGACGGGTCGAACGCCGTCGCCGGGATCGTGAAGTGCTGCATCACGCCCGGAAGGTCGCAGAACCGGACGTCGACCATCTTGACGTCATTGTCCTGAATGAACTTCTTGGCCTCGTCGGCGTTCTGGAACATCCAACTCCTCCTACTCCCGGCCCGGGGAGGGGCGGGGTTGCAGCTCGGTCGTAGGGCCAGTGCGGTGGCCTACACGCTGGACCCGACCATAGGCAGCCGGGATTTCTCAAGCATGACCCATTTGTTTCGTGGAAGTTAACCGGCCCGGCCGTGCCCGGTGGGCGCGGCGGCGCACCCGGCGGCGCCCGCGCGCCGTTCCCGCACCCAGGCCGAAGTGATCGAAAACGGGCGCAGTACCGTGGTCGGGTGGACAACAGGCAAGCACTCGGATCATGGCTCTCCGGCCCGCGCGCCGCGGCCGAAGAAGCGGGCGTGGACTTCGGTTACCGCGGGCAGCAGCTCGGCCTGCCCGAGGAGGGCCCCGGCTCCATCGCCCGGCCCGGTCGCCGCCTCGGCGCCCTCGCCGTCGACTGGGCCCTCTGCATGCTGATCGCATACGGCCTGATCACCGACGGCTATCAGCAGGCCACCGGCAACTGGGCGCTGCTCATCCTCTTCGTCATGAGCGCGCTGACCGTCGGCTCCGTCGGGGCGACGCCCGGCAAGCTGCTCCTCCGCCTGCGCGTCGTCTCCGTGAAGGGCGGCCGCCTCGGCCCGCTGCGCGCCCTCCTGCGCTCCCTGCTGGTCTGCCTGGCCGTCCCGGCCCTCATCTGGGACCGCGACGGCCGCGGCCTGCACGACCGCTTCTCCGGCGCCGTCCAGGTCCGGATCTAGCATCCGCCGCACGACGACGGAAAAGACGAAAAAGACGAGCGCCCCGGACCTGTGCGGTCCGGGGCGCTCGTCTTCCGTACGGATGAGGTGGGCGCGCTCAGCGCATCTTCCCGCCCCGGGGCATCCGCATGCCCTTCGGCATCGGGCCCTTCGGCAGCGGCATGTTGCTCATCAGGTCGCCCATCGCCCGCAGCCGGTCGTTGGCGGCCGTCACCTGCGGGCCGGACAGCAGCCTCGGCAGCTTCAGCATCTTGGTGCGGACCTTCTTCAGCGGCACCTGGCCGGCGTCCTCGTCGTTGCCGACGACGATGTCCGTCACGGGGACGTCCACGACGATCCGGGCCATCTTCTTCTTCTCGGCCGCGAGCAGCGTCTTCACCCGGTTCGGGTTGCCCTCGGCGACCAGGACGATGCCCTGGCGGCCGACCGCGCGGTGCACGACGTCCTGGTTGCGGTTCATCGCCACCGCGGGCGTCACCGTCCAGCCGCGCCCGATGTTCTGCAGCACCGCCGCGGCGGCGCCCGGCTGGCCCTCCATCTGCCCGAAGGCCGCCTTCTCGGCGCGCCGCCCGAAGACGATGGCCATCGCCAGGAACGCCAGGACGAAGCCGAGAATGCCCAGGTAGACCGGGTGACCGATCAGGAAGCCGATCGCGAGGAGGACACCGAGTACGACGATGCCCACGCCCGCGACGACGAGACCGACCTTCGGGTCGGCCTTCCGGGTCATCTTGTACGTGAGGGCGATCTGCTTCAGTCGCCCGGGGTTCGCGGCGTCAGCGCCGCCCGTGTTTGCCTTCCTCGCCATGTCCTGAAGTTTACGTGCCCAGGGAAGCCCGGCCCGCCACCGCCTCCAGGACGTGCTGGGCCTCGACCCGGTCCCTGGCGCGGCGCCGGTCCTCCAGGACGGACGTCCAGGCGTTGCGCCGGGCGGTGCGCTGCCCGCGGGCGAGCAGCACGGACTCGACGGCGCGCAGGGCGTCGGTGACGGACGGGAGGGCGCTGGCTCGGATGTGCGCGGCCTGCATGGGCGAGAGCCTCCGTGAACGCTCGGTGGCGGTGAGTGAGTAGAGCCTCACAGATTGGTGTTACCAGGGCGTGACCCGGGGGTCAAACACTGATGAAACGCTGATGCGGTCGTCCGTACGACGTACGGACGACCGCATCGGGCCTGCGTGTGCGGCGGAGGAGCTACGCTCCGGCTCGGCTGCGCTGCTCGATGGCCTGCTGGTACAGCCGGCCGGCGCGGTACGACGAACGGACCAGCGGGCCCGACATCACGCCGGAGAAGCCGATCTCGTCGGCCTCCTCCTTCAGCTCCACGAACTCCTGCGGCTTCACCCAGCGCTCCACGGGGTGGTGCCGGACGGACGGACGCAGGTACTGGGTGATGGTGATGAGCTCGCAGCCCGCGTCGTGCAGGTGCCGCAGCGCCTCGCTGATCTCCTCGCGGGTCTCGCCCATGCCGAGGATGAGGTTCGACTTCGTGACCAGACCGTAGTCCCGGGCCTTGGTGATGACCTCGAGGGAGCGCTCGTAGCGGAAGCCCGGGCGGATGCGCTTGAAGATCCGCGGCACCGTCTCGACGTTGTGCGCGAAGACCTCGGGGCGGGAGGCGAAGACCTCCTCCAGGAGCTCCGGCACCGCGTTGAAGTCGGGGGCGAGCAGCTCGACCTTGGTGCGGCCGGCGGCGCGCTCCGCGGTCTGCTGGTGGATCTGGCGCACGGTCTCCGCGTACAGCCAGGCGCCGCCGTCGGCCAGGTCGTCGCGCGCGACGCCGGTGATGGTGGCGTAGTTCAGGTCCATCGTGACGACGGACTCGCCGACGCGGCGCGGCTCGTCACGGTCGAGGGCCTCGGGCTTGCCCGTGTCGATCTGGCAGAAGTCACAGCGCCGGGTGCACTGATCACCGCCGATGAGGAAGGTCGCCTCGCGGTCCTCCCAGCACTCGAAGATGTTGGGGCAGCCCGCCTCCTGGCAGACCGTGTGCAGGCCCTCGCTCTTCACCAGGCTCTGCAGCTTGTTGTACTCGGGCCCCATCTTCGCCCGGGTCTTGATCCACTCGGGCTTGCGCTCGATGGGGGTCTGGCTGTTCCGGACCTCAAGGCGCAGCATCTTGCGTCCGTCGGGTGCGACTGCGGACACATCGGCTCCTGTAGCTTCGATTCTTCGGCGCACACCAGGGTACGCCCGTTGCTTCCCATGCCTTCACCGATGGCCAACCTGTGGCCAGGGGTGGACATTCCTCAGGCCGAGGCCCGCTCCGTCTCGCGCGCGCCTTCGCCCGCGCTCCCACCCGCGCCTTCGCCCGCGCTCACGCCCGTGCCTTCGCGCTCGACGAGCCGCGGCTTCAGGTCCGCGTTCTCCAGCACGTCCTTCAGGTGCTTCTCGACGACCGGGAGCACGTCCTCGATCGTGATGTCCCGGCCGAGCTCGCCGGCCAGCGAGGCCACGCCGGCGTCGCGGATGCCACACGGGATGATCTTGTCGAACCAGGTGTTGTCCGGGTTCACGTTGAGGGCGAAGCCGTGCATGGTGACGCCCTTGGCGACCCGGATGCCGATGGCGGCGAGCTTGCGGTCCTCGCGGCGCTGGCCGGCGTTGGACGGGGCGTACTCGGGGCCGTTCAGGCGCGGGTCGAACTCCTCGTCGGTCAGCCGCGGGTCGAAGTCGAGCGAGAGCCCGCCGAGCGCCGGACGCTCCTCGACCGGGTCGCCGAGCACCCAGACGCCGCTGCGGCCCTCGATCCGGGTGGTCTCCAGACCGAACTCGGCGGCGGTACGGATCAGCGCCTCTTCCAGGCGGCGGACGTGGGCGACCACGTCGACCGGGCGGGGCAGCTTCATGATCGGGTAGCCCACGAGCTGGCCGGGGCCGTGCCAGGTGATCTTGCCGCCGCGGTCCACGTCCACGACCGGCGTCCCGTCCAGGGGCCGCTCGCTGTCCGCCGTGCGCCGGCCCGCGGTGTACACGGGCGGGTGCTCCAGGAGCAGACAGGTGTCCCCGGTCTCGTCGGCGAACCGGGCGGCGTGCACCTCGCGCTGCTTGTCCCACGCCACCTGGTAGTCGACGGCGTCGTCGCCGAAGCCCAGACGGACGAATCGCAGCTCACTCACGGCAATGCCTCCTCCTGGGTGCCGCGAGCCGGGTTCCGGGGATCGTCCCGGGGCGGGAGCCGGCGCGGCACCATGCGTCTTTCGCGCCCATGCCACTGTACGGCGGCGCGCGGCATGCCCCTCGGGCAGGTGTACGGACGGGACCGCGGGCGGATGCACGGCCGGCCGGGCCGCCCCGGGCCGGGGACCGCTCCCATGCTCCTGGTCACCGGCCTGCGACAACCCTTGATTCCGTTCCTCACACGATCGGATGAATGTGGGGCGAAGGTGGCGGTAAGGGCGGCGACTGCCGCTAAATTCACGCCGTTCCATGAGGGCCATGAGGGTCCATACGGGCTGCCACCCGGGCCCGGAAGGCAGGAGACCGCACAGCTGATGACGGAACGACCCCCGCAGCGCATCCCGAACCGCCAGCTCGCCGCGCTCATCGCCGAAGCAGGTTTCTCCAACGCGGGTCTCGCCAGACGGGTGGACCAGCTCGGCCTCGAGCACGGCCTCGACCTGCGGTACGACAAGACCTCGGTGACCCGCTGGCTGCGCGGGCAGCAGCCGCGCGGCACCACCCCGGCCCTGATCGCCGAGGTCTTCACCCGCCGCCTCGGCCGCCGGCTCTCCGCGCAGGACCTGGGTCTCGACGCCTGCGCACCGGTCTACGCGGGCCTGGAGTTCGCGGCGACGCCCGAGGAGGCCGTCGACATCGTCAGCGGACTGTGGCGCAAGGACTCCGGCAGCCACGCCGAGCTGCGGAAGATCGCCTTCACCCCCGCCGGGCTCGTCGTCCCCAGCCGCGACTGGCTGATCGGCCGGGCCGACGAGCGCGTCGCGCGCGGCGAACCGGCGGGCGGAGCGGGCGGCGGCGCGCACCCCGGCGCCGGCGCGGGGATCGGCGCGGGCCTGGGCGCCGGTACGAGGACGCCTGGCGGCGACCCGCGCGTGCCCGTCCAGGGCAGGTTCTCGGTGCCCCGCCAGCGCGGCACCGACCGCGGCCCCGGCCAGCGGGTCTCCAGCGGCGACATCGCCGCCCTGCGTTCCGTCGGGGAGCTCTTCCGCACCCTCGACCACGCCTACGGCGGCGGCCACGCCCGCCAGGCCCTCGTCCGCTACCTGGAGCACGAGGCCGAGCCGATGCTGCGCGGCACCTACGGCGAGAGCGTCGGGCGCCGGCTGTTCGGCGCCGCCGCCGACCTCACCCGGCTCGCGGGCTGGACCTCGTACGACATCGCCGCGCACGGCCTGGCCCAGCGGTACTTCGTCCAGGCGCTGCGGCTCGCCCAGGCGGCCGGGGACCGGGCCTACGGCTCGTACGTCCTCATCACCATGAGCCACCAGGCCGTCTACCTCGGCCACGGCCGCGAGGCCGTCCAGCTCGCCCGGGTCGCCCAGCAGGGCGTCGGCTCCGCCGCCCCGCCCGTCGTCCAGGCCCTGCTCCACTCGGTCGAGGCCCGCGGGCACGGCGTGCTCGGCGACTCCCGGGCCTGCGGCGCCTCCCTGGCCCGCGCCGAGCGCGCCCTGGAGGCGGCCAGGCCCGGCGACGAGGTGCCGTACTGGGCCAGGTCCTTCGACGAGGCCCAGCTCGCCGACGAGTTCGGGCACTGCCACCGCGACCTCCAGCAGTACCGGGCCGCCGCCCAGCACGCCGAGCGCGCCCTCCAGCTGCGCGCGCCCGGCTTCGCCCGCAGCCGGCTCTTCTGCCGGGTCGTGCTCGCCTCCGCCCGGCTCGCCCTCGGCGAGCTCGACCAGGCCTGCGCGCTGGGCGCCGAGGCGGCCCAGCAGGCCTCCGAGATGCGCTCCGCGCGGGCGGTCGAGTACGTCCGCGACTTCGAGCGCCGCCTGGAGCCCTACCGGGACGCCCCCGCCGCCCGCACCTACCGCGACCGCGTGTCGACCCTGGGCTGACCCACCGGTCGCGCCGGATCCCTACGCCGCCCGCCGCTCGCCCGGCTCCGGTGCCGTCGGGCGGACGCCCAGGTCGGCCAGGAGGGCGACGGCGGCGCGGCGCGCCGAGGACAGGGCGCCTACCGGGGTACCCGTGGCGCGGTGGTCGCCGCACACGTAGAGACCGGACAGCACCCGGACCGGCCGCTCGGGGTCGAACGGCGGCCGCATCAACGGGAACGCGCACGGCGTGTGGTGCAGGCCGAGCAGCTCCCAGTCGTCCGTGGACACGCCGTACAGCGTCGCCAGGTGCTTGCGGACCCGCCGCTCGGTGTCGTCCGGCGGCGCACCGAGCACCGTCGAGGTGACCAGGACCCGGCCGTCCGGCGCCCGCGACGGGTCGACCGCGCTCATCACCGCCGTGTGCGCCACCGGGCCGCCCGCGTCGGACTCCAGGAGCAGCACCGGGTCGCCGCCCGGCGCGGCCGGCGCCGTGTGGTGCAGCACCGTCGCCCCGACGTACTCCGGCACCCGCAGGCCCGGCAGCAGCTCCGCCGCCGTCCGGCCGCCCGTCGCCAGGACCACCGAGCGACAGCCGAACACCCCGTGCTCCGCCGTCGTCACCCGCGAGATCGACGCCTCCGTGACCCGTACGCCGGTACGGACCGAGCCCGGCGGCAACGCCGCCGCGAGCCGCTCCGCCAGCGCGCCCGAACCGCCCTCCGGCACGCCGAGCCGGCCCCGCGCGAACGACCGCAGCGCGAGGTCGGCGCGCCGGCTCGAGGTCGTCAGACCGGGGTCGCCGAGCAGCGCGGCGAGCAGCGGCCGCAGCACTCCCTGGACCGTACGGGAGGGCAGCCGGGCCAGCAGGGCCTCGCGCGCGGTGCGCTCGGTCCGGGTCAGCAGCCGCTGGGCGGGCGTCGTCGCCAGCCGTACCAGCGAGGCGCCCAGCCGCGCCTGGTCGAGCGAGACGGCCGGGTTGCGCGGGGCGCCTGCGAGGGCCCGCGCCATCCCGCGGGCCGCCTCCACACCCCGGGCGGCCGGCACCGGACCCCAGGCACCTCCCGCTCCCCGTACGCCCCCTGCGCCCCCCGCGCCCCCGGCAACCGCCGGACCCCAGGAGGCATGCGGTGACGGCCGGCGGGTGGTGCTCCACGGCGTGTGCGGCGCGCCCCACCGTGCGTACCGCCCGTCGCTGTGCACCAGCACACCGGGCGCGAGCGGGCGCAGCCGGACGCCGGCGACTTCCGGCGTCGTGAACAGCGGCCCGACGCGGTCGAGCCGGAAGCCGTCGACGGTGTCCGTCGCCATCCGCCCGCCGACCTGCTGCTCGGCCTCCAGGACCGTGACCGAGAGACCCGCCTCGGTCAGCTGATGAGCCGTCGCGAGACCCGCGATTCCGGCCCCTACGACGACGACGTCCGCGTTGTTGAGCACGTGCCCCTCCCCAGGTCGGCGCGGCTTGTGGGAGGCCTATGCCCCCAACCGGCCTCCGGAATGCCCTAGTTCGCAACGAGACTAGGCAGCGCTCCCACGGCGGGGAGCAGCGCGCGACGGGGAGCGCGGAGCACGGGGGAGCACGTCTCGGAGAGCGGACGGTGGATTCCGGAGGAGCGGGGGGAGTACGGGCGGTGGCGGCGCGTCAGCGCGCGGCGGCCCGCACGGCGTCGTCGATGGTCGGGAAGGCGAAGTCGAAGCCGGTCTCCAACAGCCGCCCGGGCAGCACCCGCTGACTGCCGAGCACGTCCCGCGCGAACTCGCCGAGCGCCACCCGCAGCGCCGGCGCGGGCACGTGGCAGAAGGCCGGGCGCCGCAGCACCCGCCCCATCGAGACCGTCACCTCGCGGTTGGTGACCGGCTCGGGCGCGGTGAGGTTCACCGGTCCCGACAGGGACGGCGTGTCCATCATGTGGCGGAGCGCGGCGACCTCGTCGTGCAGCGAGATGAAGCTCCAGTACTGGCTGCCGTCGCCCATCCGCCCGCCGAGCCCGGCCCGGAACAGCGGGAAGAGCCGCCCCCAGGCGCCGCCCTCGCGGGCCACCACCAGGCCGGTGCGGGCGTACGTCACGCGGATGCCGGCGGCCTCGGCGGGCGCCGCCGCGGCCTCCCAGTCGACGCACACGGACGGCAGGAAGCCCTCGCCCGCCGGCGCGCTCTCGTCCACCGCGCGGCTGCCGGTGTCGCCGTAGTAGCCGAGTGCCGTGCCGCAGACCAGCGCCTCGGGCGGGTCGGCGAGCGAGGCGAGCGCCTCGGCGACGGCCCGGGTGCCGAGGACCCGGCTGTCGCGGATCTCCTTCTTGTACGCCTCGCTCCAGCGCCGCTCGCCGACGCCGGCGCCCGCCAGGTGGATGACGGCGTCGACCCCGACGAGCCCCGCGGCGTCCACGTACAGCCTGGCCGGGTCCCACTCGACCTCGTCGGCCGTGGCGGCCGGCCGCCGTACGAGCCGGAGGACCTCGTGGCCGTCGGCGCGCAGGGAGCGCACGAGGGCGGAGCCGATGAGTCCGGACGCGCCGGTGACGGCCACGCGCTTGCGGGACGGGTGCTGCGAGGAGGGCTGCATGCCGCCATCCTGCCCTCCGCGGCCCCGCTGTGACACAGTGGCCCGCATGATCGTGCCGGAGATTCGGATACGCGAGGCCGTGGCCGCCGACGAGCCCGCGCTCGCCGAGCTCGACCGCACCACCTGGTCGCCCCTGCACGCGGTGCTGCCGGCCCCCGAGCCGGGACGCCCCTTCTTCGACGAACGGCACCTGCCGGAGCACTACCTGGTCGCGGAGGCGCCGAAAGCCACCGAGCCCGCGCATGCCTCGGCGGCCGCCGAGCCCGCGCAGGCCTTCCCGGCTACCGGGCACGCGGAGGCCGCGGGCGGCTCGGATGTCACGCCGGCCGCGGACGGCTCCGACGTCACGCAGGCCGCCGTTCCGGCCGTCCTCGGCTATGTGCGGCTCGCCCCGCCGACCCCGCTCGCCGCCAACGCCCACGTCCGGCAGATCCAGGGCCTCGCGGTGGCCGGTTCCGTCCGGGGCCGCGGCGTGGCCCGCGCCCTGCTGCGCGCCGCGGCGGCGCGGGCCCGCGCCCAGGGCGCCACCCGTCTCACGCTCCGCGTCCTCGGCCACAACACGCCGGCCCGCACGCTGTACGAGAGCGAGGGCTTCCGGGTCGAGGGCGTCCTGCCCGACGAGTTCCTGCTGGACGGCACGTACGTGGACGACGTCCTCATGGGCCGCAGCCTGGACTGAGCCCGCCCCTCACTCCTCCCCGGCCGGCCGTCGCGTGCCGCCGCCCGTCAGTTCGCGCAGGCACCGCACCGCGAGCTCCGCCGGCGCGCCCTCGCCGCGGAGCGGGGCGTCCGTCTGCGACCAGGTCTCCAGGGCGACGCGGATCGCGGCGGTGGCCGCGGCCGCCGTGAGGCGGAGTTCCAGTGGGTCCGTGCCGGGAGGCGCCAGGGCGGTGAGGACGGCGCGCAGCCGTTCCTCGGACTCGTGGTTGACCCGGTACCAGACGGCCCGCAACGCCGGGTCGCGTTCGGCCGCGCGGAGCAGGCCGCGGGTCCAGCGCAGGCCCTCCTCGGCCTCCGGGCCCTCGGCCCCGAGGGAGCCGGCGATGGAGCGCTCCAGGGCGGCGGGCAGCGACGTACCCGGCTCGGTCGCCGCGAGCCCGGCGCGCCAGCGGTCGGCGCCGCCCGCGAGGAGCGGGGCGACGGCGTCCTGCTTGGAGCGGAAGTAGCGGTAGAAGGTGCGCAGCGCGACCCCGGCCCGCTGGGCGATGTCCTCGGCCGTGGTGTCGTCGGGCCCGCGCTCGGTGAACAGCTCGGCCGCCGCGCGGGCGATGTCGAGCTGGGTGGCGGCCTTGCGGCGCTCCGTCAGGGAGGGGGGCTTGGTGCTCACGCGACCCAGCGTACGCCCGCTACTGCCATGTGGGCACTTCGTGCAGCTATGGCAAAACGTGCCACTTGGACGTACGGTGGGCGGCGTTCCCCGGAACGCATCACCCCGGGCGCTCCGGAAGCCCGAGATCGAGAGGTTGTCGTCAATGAACCAGCTGACCCGTTACGAGGGACGCCGCGCACTCGTCACCGGCGGCGGCTCCGGCATCGGCCAGGCCACCGTGCTGCGCCTGCTGGCCGAGGGCGGCACGGTCGTCGCCGCCGACATCAGCGAGGACGGCCTCAAGGACACCGCCGCCAAGGCCGGCGATTCGGCCGGCCGCCTCACCGCGATCGTCGTGGACATCGCCGACGAGAGCTCCGTACGCGAAGGCGTCGCCGCCGCCGTCACCGCGCTCGGCGGCCTGGACGTCCTGGTCAACGCGGCCGGCATCCTCCGCTCCTCCCACACCCACGAGACCGGCCTCGACGCCTTCGAGCAGGTGATCCGGATCAACCTCACCGGCACCTTCCTCGTGATCCGCGAGGCCATACCGGCGCTCCTGGAGGGCGACGACGCCGCCGTCGTCAACTTCTCCTCCACGTCGGCGATGTTCGCCCACCCCTACATGGCGGCCTACGCGGCCAGCAAGGGCGGCATCCAGTCCATGACCCACGCGCTCGCCGCCGAGTACGCCAAGCAGGGCATCCGCTTCACCGCCGTCCAGCCCGGCTCCATCTCCTCGGGCATGACCGACGGCTCCGGCGCCAGCAAGCAGTCCCAGGGCCCCGGCCTGCCCGAGGACACCGACTGGTCCCTCTTCGCCAAGCTCGCCCCCGCGCTCGGCCAGGGCTTCGCGGGCCCCGAGACCGTCGCCGGCGTCGTCGCGATGCTCGCCTCCGAGGACGGGAAGTTCATCACGGGCACCGAGGTCCGCATCGACGGCGGCACCCACTTCTGAGCCACCCCGTCCGCCGGACCGCCCGGACCGCCGGACCGCCAGGACCGCCCGGTCCGGTCCCTCCCTACCCCTACCCGGGACCGAACCGGGCCCACAGCCGCGGGAAGCGGGTCGCGAGCACGGCGTCGTCGTCCAGGTCGAACGGCGTGCCCAGCGGCTCCGCACCCGGCGGCGGGATCCCCAGGTCCGGCGTCTCCGCGCCGGTCAGCAGCTCGTAGGCCTCGTCCGCGGCGAAGCCCAGCTCCTCGCCGTCCCCGTCGATCTCGTCGTCGAAGTCCTCGAGCAGCTCCGCCAGCGCGTCCGGCTCGTGCACCGCGCCCTCGAAGACCTCCCGGCCCTGGCCGATCAGCCAGCAGCGGAACCAGTCGAAGGTGTCGTCCCCCGCCCCGTCGAGCAGCACCGCGGCCGCGCCCCACAGGTCCCAGGTGTACGCGCGGTTGTAGCGGGCCTCGAAGTGGCGGGCGAAGTCGACCACGGAGTCCGGGTCGAGCTGGGTGAGCCGCTCGACGAGCAGGTCGGCGTGCTCCTCCGGGTCGCCCTCGGCGCGCTCCCGGGTGGAGTCGATGATCTCCCAGAACTCCGTTTCGTCCATCACGGCACCAGCATCGTGCGTGCCGCCGGGCGACGCACCCGGAATCGGCTGAAAGCAAGCCGAAAACAATCCGGACAGAAGATGTCGTACTTTCCTGTCACCGTGAAGCCATGACCACGGAAACGAGGCCGCTCGACGGCCGTACCGTCCTCGTCGCCGGCGCCACGCGGGGCGCCGGACGCGCCATCGCCGTCCAGCTCGGCGCCGCCGGAGCCACCGTCTACGTCACCGGGCGCACCACCCGCGACCGGATCAGCGAGGTCGGCCGGGCGACCGAGACCATCGAGGAGACCGCCGAGCTGGTGACGGCCGCGGGCGGCGAGGGCGTCGCCGTCCCCACCGACCACCTGGAGCCCGACCAGGTCCGCGCGCTGGTCGAGCGCATCGACCGGGAGCGCGGCCGGCTCGACGTCCTCGTCAACGACGTCTGGGGCGGCGAGCACCTCATCGGCGGCTCCTTCGGCAAGAAGACCTGGGAGATCGGTCTCGACGACGGCCTGCGGATGCTCGAACTCGGCGTGAAGACGCACCTCGTCACCTCC
Organism: Streptomyces sp. NPDC127092; assembly: GCF_042722475.1. Taxonomy (NCBI): domain Bacteria; kingdom Bacillati; phylum Actinomycetota; class Actinomycetes; order Kitasatosporales; family Streptomycetaceae; genus Streptomyces; species Streptomyces sp. NPDC127092. The sequence goes on along the minus strand of NZ_JBHXFE010000071.1, from coordinate 6,711 downwards.
CACGCCGCCCTGCCGCTGCTCACCCGCCACCCCGGCGGCCTCGTCGTCGAGATCACCGACGGCACCACCGCGTACAACGGCGACCACTACCGCGAGAACCTCTTCTACGACCTCGCCAAGAACGCACCCATCCGGATGGCCTTCGGTCTCTCCAGGGAACTGGCGGACTCGGCCGGCACGGCCGTCTCCGTCAGCCCCGGCTGGCTCCGCTCCGAACAGATGCTCGCCCACTTCGGCGTCACCGAGGAGAACTGGCGGGACGCGACCGAGAAGCTTCCCGACTTCGCCGTCTCCGAGTCCCCGGTCTACGTCGGCCGGGCGGTCGCGGCCCTCGCCGCCGACCCCGGCCGGGCGCGCTGGAACGGGCGCTCGCTCGACAGCGGACAGCTCGCCCGGGAGTACGGCTTCACCGACGCCGACGGATCCAGGCCCGACGCGTGGGGATTCATGCTGGCCAAGGAGACCGACCCGGACACGCGGGCGGACGACTACCGGTAGCGATCGCAGGAAGGTGGCCGGTGGCCGGTCGCAGGAGGCTGGTGACCGGTGACCGGTGACCGGTGGCCGGTGGCCGGTGGCCGGTGGCCGCCTCCCGGTGGCCCGCTACTCGTAGAGCCCGGCCATCCCTCGGGCCGCCGCGGCGAACCGGTCGCGCAGGGAGGCGGGGGCCACCACCTCCGCCTCCGGTCCGAGCCCGAGCAGCTGGCCGAAGGCGACGTCCTCGTTCTCCACGGGCAGGACCACCCGGAGGCGGCCGTCCTCGGCGACCCCGGCGGCCAGCGCCTCCTCGGCCGCCGCGCGGTCCGTCACGTACGGCAGCCGCCGCGCACCGGCCTCCGTGAGCCGGAGCTCCACCTCGGCCCGCAGCAGGGAGCGCGCGAACGCGGCCGCCCGATCCGCCCAGAAGGCGTCCAGCTCGAAGTCCGGATCGCGCTCGAACCGCTCCTCGCCCACCGCCACCGCCGTGAACCGCTCCACCCGGTACGTGCGGTACGAGCTGCCCGCGCGGGCGCACACGTACCAGACGCCGGCCTTCAGCACGAGTCCGTACGGGGCGAGCTCGCGCTCCACCTCCTCGCCGTCCCCGCGGCGGTAGCGGGCGGACATCCACCGGTCGTCCCAGACCGCCTCCGCGACCGCCGGCAGCAACTCCGGCGTCTCCGGCTCCTGGTACCAGCCGGGCGCGTCCAGGTGGAACCGGCGGGCCGCCGAACCCGGCGCGTCCCGCAGCGAGGGCAGCAGTGCCGCCGAGACCTTCAGGCGGGCCGCCGAGGCCGCGTCCTGGAGCCCCATGTCCCGCAGCGCGCCCGGCAGTCCGGAGAGGAAGAGCGCCTCCGCCTCGTCCCGGGCGAGTCCGGTCAGCCGTGTGCGGTACCCGCCGACCAGCCGGTACCCACCGGTCCGGCCCCGGTCCGCATACACGGGAACCCCCGCCTCCGAGAGGGCGAGGGCATCACGGGTGACGGTCCGCTCCGACACCTCCAGCTCGGCGGCGAGCTCGGCCGCCGTCATGGAGACGCGGTTCTGGAGCAGCAGGACCATCTTGATGAGTCGGGGGGGGGGGAGGGGGGCAGCCCGCTCCCCCCCCCCCCCAACCAAACCCTTCTTTTCCTCCCCTTCTGCCTGGGGAGTTCCCTTCTCCCCGCCCTCGTACTCCCCCCCCCCCCCTCCCGCCCCTGCCCTGT
>NZ_JBHXFE010000071.1:0-5016 GCF_042722475.1 Streptomyces sp. NPDC127092 | reverse complement strand
GCCAGTGGGGGGGATACCCTCGGGCGTGGGGAGGGGGGGTAGCGTAGGAAGGGCGAGGCCAGCGTGGGAGGCAACGCCACCACACACGACCCCCCCCCCCCCCCCGCCACCGACAACGGACCGTGTCTTTCCGGCCCTGCGGGCCGGGGCCGTCCGGTCCTACAGGCCGTAGCGCTCCCGCGCCTCCTTCACGGCCGTCGCCTGGACCTCGCCGCGGCGGGCGAGCTGGGCGAGGGACGCGACGACGATCGACTGGGCGTCGACGCCGAAGTGGCGGCGGGCCGCCTCGCGGGTGTCCGAGAGGCCGAAGCCGTCGGCACCCAGCGAGCTCCAGTCCTGCTCGACCCACTGCGCGATCTGGTCCGGGACCTGGCGCATGTAGTCGGAGACCGCGAGGACGGGGGAGTCCACGCCCTCCAGGGCCTGGCGGACGTACGGCACGCGCTCCTCGCCGCGCAGCAGGGCCGCGTCGGCCTCGAGGGCGTCACGGCGCAGCTCGGTCCACGAGGTCGCGGACCACACGTCGGCGGCCACGCCCCACTCCTCGGCGAGCAGCTTCTGCGCCTCCAGGGCCCAGTGGATCGCGGTGCCGGAGCCGAGCAGCTGGATCCGCGGGGCGTTGGCCGGGACGGTCAGGCCGGCCGACTCCGCCGTGTTGAAGCGGTAGAGGCCCTTGACGATGCCCTCGTCGACGCCCGCGTGGCCCGGCTTGGCCGGCTGCGGCATCGGCTCGTTGTAGACGGTGAGGTAGTAGAAGACGTCCTGGTCCTCGCCCTCGGCCGCCTCGCCGTACATGCGGCGCAGGCCCTCCTTGACGATGGCCGCGACCTCGTAGGCGAACGCCGGGTCGTAGGTCAGCGCCGCCGGGTTGGTGGCCGCGATCATCGGGGAGTGGCCGTCCGCGTGCTGGAGGCCCTCACCGGTGAGGGTGGTGCGGCCGGCGGTGGCGCCGACGAGGAAGCCGCGGCCGAGCTGGTCGCCGAGCTGCCACATCTGGTCGGCGGTCCGCTGCCAGCCGAACATCGAGTAGAAGATGTAGAACGGGATCATCGTCTCGCCGTGCGTGGAGTACGCGGTCGACGCGGCGATGAAGTCGGCCATCGAGCCGGCCTCGGTGATGCCCTCGTTCAGGATCTGGCCGTTGACGGCCTCCTTGTAGTACATCAGCTGGTCGCGGTCGACCGGCTCGTACGTCTGACCCTTCGGCGAGTAGATGCCGAGCGAGGGGAAGAGGGACTCCATGCCGAAGGTGCGGGCCTCGTCCGGGACGATCGGGACCCAGCGCTTGCCGGTCTCCTTGTCGCGGACCAGGTCCTTGACCAGACGCACGAAGGCCATCGTCGTGGCGACGGACTGCGCGCCGGAGCCCTTGTCGAAGGCGGTGAAGGCCTTCTCGGCCGGGGCCGGCAGCGGGGCGACCGGGTGGACGCGGCGGGCCGGGGCCGGGCCGCCGAGGGCCGCGCGGCGCTCCTGGAGGTAGCGGACCTCGGGCGCGTCGGCGCCCGGGTGGCCGTACGGCACCACGCCGTCGACGAACTGCGCGTCCGAGATCGGCAGGTCGAGCAGATCACGCATCTGCTTGAACTCGTCCGTGCTCAGCTTCTTCATCTGGTGGTTCGCGTTCTTCGACGCGAAGCCCTCGCCGAGGGTGTAACCCTTGACGGTCTGCGCCAGGATCACGGTCGGCGCGCCCTTGAACTCCAGGGCGGCCTTGTACGCGGCGTACACCTTGCGCGGCTCGTGGCCACCGCGCGAGAGGTGGAAGCACTCGAGGATCTTGTCGTCGGACAGCAGCTTCGCCATCTCGACGAGCGCCGGGTCCTTGCCGAAGAAGTCCTCGCGGATGTAGGCGGCGTCGCGGGTCTGGTACGTCTGGACCTGCGCGTCCGGCACCTCGCGGAGGCGGCGGACGAGGGCGCCGGTGGTGTCGAGCGCGAACAGCTCGTCCCAGGCGTTGCCCCACAGGGTCTTCACGACGTTCCAGCCGGCGCCGCGGAACTGGGCCTCCAGCTCCTGCACGATCTTGAAGTTGGCGCGGACCGGGCCGTCGAGGCGCTGCAGGTTGCAGTTGATGACGAAGGTCAGGTTGTCCAGACCCTCGCGGGCGGCGAGCGCGAGGGCCGCCGTCGACTCGGGCTCGTCCATCTCGCCGTCGCCCAGGAAGGCCCAGACGTGGGAGGCGGAGACGTCCTTGATGCCGCGGTTGGTCAGGTAGCGGTTGAAGCGCGCCTGGTAGATCGCGGACAGCGGGCCGAGGCCCATGGAGACGGTGGGGAACTCCCACAGCCAGGGCAGACGGCGCGGGTGCGGGTAGGAGGGCAGGCCGTTGCCGCCGGACTCCTGCCGGAAGTTGTCGAGGTGCGACTCGTTCAGGCGGCCGTCGAGGAAGGCGCGGGCGTAGATGCCGGGGGAGGCGTGGCCCTGGATGTAGAGCTGGTCGCCGGAGCCGTCACCCTCCTTGCCCTTGAAGAAGTGGTTGAAGCCGGTCTCGTAGAGCCAGGCCGCGGAGGCGAAGGTGGCGATGTGGCCGCCGACGCCGTGCTTGGCGCCGCGGGTGACCATCGCGGCCGCGTTCCAGCGGTTCCAGGCGGTGATCCTGCGCTCCATCTCCTCGTCGCCGTCGACGACGGGCTCCGCGGAGGTGGGGATGGTGTTGAGGTAGTCCGTCTCCAGGAGCTTGGGCAGGGCGAGGCCCGCGCCCTCGGCGTGCTGGAGCGTGCGGCGCATCAGGTAGGCGGCCCGGTGGGGACCGGCGGCCTTGGTGACGGCGTCGAGGGAGGCCGCCCACTCGGCGGTCTCCTCGGTGTCACGGTCCGGGAGCTGGTCGAGCTCGCTCGGAATCTTGCCTACGGGATCGGTCATGATCGCCGCCTTCCGGACAGGTGGGGGTGGAGATAAAGGGGCCTTGTCTGGCAGGACAGGGCGAAGGACCGGGGTACGGCCCGCCGAAGACTGTAAGCCGCCGATCGATGATCGATCAAAGCTTCGCAGAGAAAAAGATGCCCGGAGCACCAAAGTCGGCACAGGGTGCCGCGAAAAAGGGCACCCGGTGCCTTGTTTTCCCAGGCGGGATCGACAGTCTGAGGCGCGCCTCGCACAAACGAGCGGCCCTCACCGGGCGAGCGGACCTGCCCGGAAACGAACGGCGGGCCCACCCGGAGGTGGGCCCGCCGGCCCGGTTCGACACGGCCTACGTGGCCGGATCACGCCCTCGGCGCGCACCCCAGCACATGCGCCTTCACCAGCGCCCCGATGTTCGGGTCCCGGCGGCGGAAGGCCTCCACGAGCTCCTGGTGCTCCTCCGCGTACGACTTCTGCACCGTGCCAAGCCAGCGGATCGACAGGGCCGTGAACACCTCGATGCCCAGGCCCTCCCAGGTGTGCAGCAGCACGCCGTTCCCGGCCGCCTTCACCAACTCCCGGTGGAACGCCACCGTGTGGCGCACCTGCGCCGTGCCGTCCGAGGCCGCGTCGGCCTCGTACAGCGCGGCGACATGGGGCTCCAGGGCCGAGCAGTCCGCCGCCAGCCGGCCCGCCGCCAGCTCGGCCGCGATCTGCTCCAGACCGGCCCGTACGGGATAGCTCTCCTCCAGGTCGGCGGCCGTCAGATTGCGCACCCGGACACCCTTGTTGGGCGCCGACTCGATCAGCCGCAGCGACTCCAGCTCGCGCAGCGCCTCCCGGACCGGGGTCTGCGAGACCTCCAGCTCCGTCGCGATCCGCCGCTCCACGATCCGCTCGCCCGGCTTCCAGCGGCCGCTGACGATGCCCTCCACGATGTGCTCGCGGATCTGCTCGCGCAGCGAATGGACGACGGGCATGGTCATGGGGGCCGCTCCTTAGGAGTCAGTAGACACTTAGACAATACGGCGGCGCCCCCGCCCGGAAACACATCCGGACGGGGGCGCCGCAGGTGAGGCTTGTTACGTTGCCTTCCGGCCGCGTTCAGCCCCGTGCCTTCACAGACCGAGGTCGACCTCGAACTCGCCGGCCTCCAGGATCGCCTTGACGGCCGTCAGGTAGCGGGCGGCGTCGGCGCCGTCCACCAGACGGTGGTCGTAGGAGAGCGTCAGGTAGGTCATGTCACGGACGCCGATGACGGTGCCCTCGGCGGTCTCGATGACGGCCGGACGCTTGACCGTGGCGCCGATGCCCAGGATGGCGACCTGGTTCGGCGGGACGATGATCGTGTCGAACAGCGCACCGCGCGAACCGGTGTTGCTGATGGTGAAGGTCGCACCGGACAGCTCGTCCGGCGTGATCTTGCTGGCGCGGACCTTGCCGGCCAGCTCGGCCGTGGCCTTGGAGATGCCGGCGATGTTCAGGTCGCCCGCACCCTTGATGACCGGCGTCATCAGACCCTTCTCGGAGTCCACGGCGATGCCGATGTTCTCCGAGTCGAAGTACGTGATGGTGCCCTCGTCCTCGTTGATCCGGGCGTTGATGACCGGGTGGGCCTTCAGCGCCTGGGCCGCCGCCTTCACGAAGAACGGCATCGGGGAGAGCTTGACGCCCTCACGGGCGGCGAACGCGTCCTTGGCGCGGGCGCGCAGCTTCATCAGCTTGGTGATGTCGACCTCGACGACCGAGGACAGCTGGGCCTGGCCGTGCAGCGCCTTCATCATGTTGTCGCCGATGACCTTGCGCATGCGGGTCATCTTGACGGTCTGACCGCGCAGCGGGGAGACCTCAAGGGCCGGAGCCTTCGACAGCGCGGCCGCGGCGGCGGGGGCCGGGGCAGCGGCGGCGGCCTTCTTGGCCTCGGCGGCGGCGAGGACGTCCTGCTTGCGGATGCGGCCGCCGACGCCCGTGCCCTTGACCGACGCCAGGTCGACACCGTTCTCGGTGGCGAGCTTGCGGACCAGCGGGGTCACGTAGGCGCCGTCCTCCGCCGGCTGTGCGGCGGCGGGGGCGGGGGCGGCCGGGGCCGGGGTGACCGGGGCCGGGGCGGCCACGGGAGCGGCCGGGGCGACCGGAGCCGGAGCGGGCGCCGGAGCGGCCGGGGCCACCGGGGCG
>NZ_JBHXFE010000070.1:0-25694 GCF_042722475.1 Streptomyces sp. NPDC127092 | reverse complement strand
CCCGCGGCCTCCGTGCCCGCCCCGGCCGCTCCGGCCGCCGCTCCGGCTCCCGCCGCCCCGGCTCCGGCCCCGGCTCCGGCGAAGCCCGCCGCCGCCGCTCCGGCCGCCACGAAGCCCGCCGCGCCCGCCCCGGCGAAGCCCTCCGGTGCAAGCACCGGCTCCACTGGAGCGGCTGGCGCCGCGCCCTCTGCTGCCGAGGCCCCGGCCGGCCCCGAGCTCATCACCCTGCGCGGCCCGGCCGCCGCCGTGGCGAAGAACATGAACGCCTCGCTGGAGATGCCGACGGCCACGTCCGTCCGCGCCGTCCCGGTGAAGCTGCTCTTCGACAACCGGATCGTCATCAACAACCACCTGAAGCGCGCCCGGGGCGGGAAGATCTCCTTCACCCACCTCATCGGCTACGCGATGGTGCAGGCGATCAAGGCCATGCCGTCGATGAACTGGTCGTACGCGGAGAAGGACGGCAAGCCGACCCTGGTCAAGCCGGACCACGTGAACTTCGGCCTGGCCATCGACCTGGTGAAGCCGAACGGCGACCGCCAGCTCGTCGTCGCCGGCATCAAGAAGGCCGAGACCCTGAACTTCTTCGAGTTCTGGCAGGCCTACGAGGACATCGTCAAGCGCGCCCGCGTCGGCAAGCTGACGATGGAGGACTTCACCGGCGTCACGGTCTCCCTGACCAACCCCGGCGGCCTCGGCACCGTCCACTCCGTGCCGCGTCTGATGCCCGGTCAGTCGGTCATCATGGGCGTCGGCTCCATGGACTACCCGGCCGAGTTCCAGGGCACCTCCCAGGACACCCTGAACAAGCTGGGCATCTCCAAGGTCATGACCCTGACCTCGACCTACGACCACCGGGTCATCCAGGGTGCCGCCTCCGGCGAGTTCCTGCGCATCGTCTCCAACCTCCTCCTCGGCGAGGACGGCTTCTACGACGACGTCTTCAAGTCGCTGCGCATCCCCTACGAGCCGGTCCGCTGGCTCAAGGACATCGACGCCTCGCACGACGACGACGTCACCAAGGCCGCGCGCGTCTTCGAGCTGATCCACTCCTACCGGGTCCGCGGCCACGTCATGGCCGACACCGACCCGCTGGAGTACAAGCAGCGCAAGCACCCCGACCTGGACATCACCGAGCACGGCCTCACCCTGTGGGACCTGGAGCGCGAGTTCGCGGTCGGCGGCTTCGCCGGCAAGTCGATGATGAAGCTCCGCGACATCCTCGGCGTGCTCCGCGACTCGTACTGCCGCACCACCGGCATCGAGTTCATGCACATCCAGGACCCGAAGCAGCGCAAGTGGATCCAGGACCGCGTGGAGCGCCCGCACGCCCGCGTGGAGCGCGAGGAGCAGCTGCGCATCCTGCGCCGCCTGAACTCCGCCGAGGCCTTCGAGACCTTCCTGCAGACCAAGTACGTCGGCCAGAAGCGCTTCTCCCTCGAGGGCGGCGAGTCGGTCATCCCGCTGCTCGACGCGGTCATCGACTCCGCCGCGGAGTCCCGCCTCGACGAGGTCGTCATCGGCATGGCCCACCGCGGCCGGCTGAACGTCCTCGCGAACATCGTCGGCAAGTCGTACGCGCAGATCTTCCGCGAGTTCGAGGGCAACCTCGACCCGAAGTCGATGCACGGCTCCGGCGACGTGAAGTACCACCTGGGCGCCGAGGGCACGTTCACCGGCCTCGACGGCGAGCAGATCAAGGTCTCCCTGGTCGCCAACCCCTCCCACCTGGAGGCGGTCGACCCGGTCCTGGAGGGTGTCGTCCGCGCCAAGCAGGACGTCATCAACAAGGGCGGCACGGACTTCACCGTCCTGCCGGTCGCCCTGCACGGTGACGCGGCCTTCGCGGGCCAGGGCGTCGTGGCCGAGACCCTGAACATGTCGCAGCTGCGCGGCTACCGCACCGGCGGCACGGTCCACATCGTCATCAACAACCAGGTCGGCTTCACCGCGGCCCCCGAGTCCTCGCGTTCCTCCATGTACGCGACGGACGTGGCCCGCATGATCGAGGCGCCGATCTTCCACGTGAACGGCGACGACCCGGAGGCCTGCGTCCGCGTGGCGCGGCTCGCCTTCGAGTTCCGCCAGACGTTCAACAAGGACGTCGTGATCGACCTCATCTGCTACCGCCGCCGCGGTCACAACGAGGGCGACAACCCGCAGTTCACCAACCCGCAGATGTACAACCTGATCGACAAGAAGCGTTCGGTGCGCAAGCTGTACACCGAGTCGCTCATCGGTCGCGGCGACATCACCCTGGAAGAGGCCGAGCAGGCCCTCCAGGACTTCCAGGGCCAGCTGGAGAAGGTCTTCGCGGAGGTCCGCGAGGCCACCTCGGCCCCGGCGCCGACCCAGGTCCCGGACGCCCGGCCCGAGTTCCCGGTCGCCGTCACCACCGCGGTCTCCCAGGAGGTCGTGAAGCGGATCGCCGAGTCGCAGGTCAACGTCCCCGACCGGGTCACGGTCCACCCGCGTCTACTGCCGCAGCTGCAGCGCCGCGCCGCCTCGATCGACGACGGCACCATCGACTGGGGCTTCGGCGAGACCCTCGCCATCGGCTCGCTGCTCATGGAGGGCACCACGGTCCGCCTGTCGGGCCAGGACTCCCGCCGCGGCACCTTCGGTCAGCGCCACGCGGTGCTCGTCGACCAGGAGACCGGCGAGGACTACACCCCGCTGCTCTACCTGACCGAGGAGCAGGCCCACTTCAACGTCTACGACTCGCTGCTCAGCGAGTACGCGGCGATGGGCTTCGAGTACGGCTACTCGCTGGCCCGCCCGGACTCCCTGGTCATCTGGGAGGCCCAGTTCGGTGACTTCGTCAACGGCGCGCAGACCGTCGTCGACGAGTTCATCTCCTCGGCCGAGCAGAAGTGGGGCCAGACCTCCGGCGTCACGCTGCTCCTGCCGCACGGCTACGAGGGCCAGGGCCCGGACCACTCGTCCGCCCGCCCGGAGCGCTTCCTCCAGATGTGCGCCCAGGACAACATGACGGTCGCCATGCCGACGCTGCCGTCGAACTACTTCCACCTGCTGCGCTGGCAGGTCCACAACCCGCACCACAAGCCGCTCATCGTCTTCACCCCGAAGTCGATGCTGCGTCTGAAGGCCGCGGCCTCGAAGGTGGAGGAGTTCACCACCGGCGGCTTCCGCCCGGTGATCGGCGACACCACGGTCGAGGCGGCGAACGTCCGCAAGGTCGTCTTCTGCGCCGGCAAGGTCTACTACGACCTGGAGGCCGAGCGTCAGAAGCGCGGCGACACGGAGACCGCGATCATCCGTCTGGAGCGCCTGTACCCGCTGCCGGGTGCCGAGCTGCAGGCCGAGATCGCCAAGTACCCGAACGCGGCGAAGTACATCTGGGCGCAGGAGGAGCCGGCGAACCAGGGTGCCTGGCCGTTCATCGCGCTCAACCTGATCGACCACCTGGACCTGGCGGTCGGCGCGGACATCCCGGCGGGCGAGCGCCTGCGCCGGATCTCCCGCCCGCACTCCTCGTCCCCGGCGGTAGGCTCGGCCAAGCGCCACCAGGCCGAGCAGGCCCAGCTGGTCGCCGAGGTCTTCGACGCCTGATCCCCGGACCGGGTTCGTACGACCGGAGGCCCGGCACCCCACTCGGGGTGCCGGGCCTCCGGCGTTTCCGGGTCACGAGTCTCGGGAGCTCAGAGGTTGGCCTCGAAGTCCCAGTACGGGCGGTTCCGCTGACGTGCGGACAGGGTGTGGGGGTGCTGGGCGCCGAGCGTCCGGGTGAGGGTGAGCAGGGCGTCCTCCTCCAGCTTGGCCGCCTCCTCGTTCTCCCGCAGGCCGCGCAGGTCGGTGGCGAGCGCCACCTGGCTCGACAGGGTGAGCGGGTGCTCGTTGCCGAGGGTGTGGCGGGCCCGGCGCAGGGTGTCGCGGCTCAGCTCGGCTGCGTCGGCCACCCGGCCGTTGAAGTTGCGGGCGGCGCCGGTGTTGAGGGCGCAGCCGAGGACCCAGGGGTGGTCGGGTCCGAGGGAGGAGGTCAGGCCGGCGAGTGCGGCCTCCAGGATGGCCAGCGCGCCGGTCCGTTCGCCGGACGCCTGCATGACGAGGGCCGTGTTGGCGAGCACGCCGGTGGCGACGGGGTGGGCGGGGCCGAGGAGGGCTCGGTAGCCGGCCTCGGCCTCGTGGCTGAGTTCGCGGGCCTGGTCGAGGTCGCCGTGTTCGCGCAGGTAGTTGGCGTAGTTGTTGATGGACGAGAGCGTGAGGAAGTGGTCGCGCCCGTGCACCTGCTGCATCTGGTCGAGCAGGCTGGCCATGGTGGCGCCGAGGTCCTGCGGGAAGCTGCCCTCCCGCCGCCGGCACAGGGCGAGCTGGGCCCGGGCGTACAGGGTCTGCAGGTGCTGCGAGCCCAGGATCCGGACCTGTACGCGGACGTTGGCCTCCTGACGGGCCAGGGCCTCGCGGTAGTGGCCGAGCAGGCGCAGGTCGTGGGCGACGTTGTTGCTGGTGATGAGGGTCTGCGAGTGCAGGGCGCCGAGGGCGCTCTCCGCGCGGGTGAGGGAGGCGATGTCCTGGTCGTACGCCTCCTTGTAGCGGCCGAGGCTGCGCAGCACGATGCCGAGGTTGTTGCCGGCGACGAGGGTGAGGTACTCGTTCTCGCCGAGCAGGCGCTGGGCCTCGGCGAGGGCCTCGCGCTGCATCCGCTCCGACTCCTGGTACTGACCGAGGTAGCGGAGGTCGAGGGCGATGGAGATGGCCGAGCGGAGGGAGCCGAGCGGGTCGGGGGCCGCCGCCTCGTCGAGGCGGGTGCGCAGGGCGAGGTCCAGCTGGTACGCGTCGCGGAAGCGTCCGTACTTGCGCAGGATGTCGCACTCCTGGTTGGTGAGCTCCAGCATCTCGGGGCTCACCGGGTCCATGAAGCCGGACCACTGTTCCCGGATCTTCTCCGCGAGCCGGATGCCGGCCCGGTACTCGGCGCTGCGGTAGCAGTAGCGCAGACAGTTGAGCACGGCGGTCTGCACGCGCGGGTTGCGGCTGGCCAGCGCCCCGGCGGGCTCCAGGTGCGGCAGTAGTTCGGCGTAGCGGGGCCAGTTCCGGCTGTCCATGGGGTCGCCGGGGTCGGCCTCGGCGAGCAGGGTGCGGACGGCCTTGCGGTGGGCCGTGCGGTGTTCGCCGTCGGTGAGCCGGGCGACGATGTCGTGGACGAGCCGGTGCATGTGCACGGACTCCTGGTGGGGTCCCACCTCGCCGCTGACGACCGAGCCGCGCGACTCGCGGCTGAGCACGGAGAAGTTCACCAGGGTGTCCAGGGCCCGGGACCAGGCGGCCAGGTCGGTGACCATCCAGCGCAGGTCCTCGGGGAGGTCGGCCTGCGGGTAGGCGCGGATGAGACCGAGCGGGATCCGGCCGGGGGCGAAGGACGCGCACAGGCTGAGCACGTCGATGGCCTGGGGCTGGGACAGCCGGAGCCGGTTGATCAGTATCGACCAGGAGGTGAGGGAGGCGTGCGGGAAGCCCTCTCCGCCGGACGGCTCGTCGACGGTGGAGAGCCGTCCGTCGCGGACCATGCGGAGGTACTCGGGGACCTCCATGCGGGACTCGCCGAGCCAGGCGGCGGCCTGGACGAGCGGCAGCGGCACGTCGCCGAACTCGGCGGCGACCTCGTCGGCCTCGGGTGCGGTGATGTGCGGGGCGCGGCGCATGAGGTACGCGGTGGACTCGGCGCGGTCGAAGCTGGGGACTTCGAGGATGTCGGTGTAGTCGCCCCAGCCGCGGTTGCGGGAGGTGATGAGGACGTGGCCGGGGCCGTGCGGCAGCATCACGCCGGCGCCGTCGGTGTCGTCCCAGCCGTCGAAGACGACGAGCCAGCGGGAGTGCGGGGCGCCGCGGCGCAGCGCCTCGCGGACGGCGCGGATGCGCTCGCCGGGCTCGTTGCCGGTGGACAGCCCGAGTTGGGCGGCGAGCTCGCCGAAGCGGTCGCGCTGGACGTTGCGGTCGTCGGAGCTGACCCACCACACGACGTCGTAGTCGGAGCTGAACCGGTGGGCGTACTCGGCGGCGATCTGGGTCTTGCCGATGCCGGACATGCCGAGCAGGGTGCAGGCGGCGTTGCCCCGCTCGGCGTCCATGAGCCGTTCCTGGAGCTCGGTCAGCAGGTCGTCGCGGCCGGTGAAGCGCGGGTTGCGACGCGGGACCTCGCCCCAGATCTCGGGCGGCGTGTCCGGGAAGCGGACGAGTGCGCCGGCGGACAGCCGACGGCCGGGGGTGCGCCCGGGGTCGACGCCGAGCCGGCTGAGCAGCCGGGCCTCGGCCTCCTCCTCGCCGACGCCCCACAGGCTGACGGGTTCGAGGACGGCGGTGGCCGGGAGCAGGGTGCGGTTGGTGAGGTTGACGGCGGCGAACCGCTCCGCGTGGGCGGCGACGAAGCCGCGCAGCACGTCGTTCCATTCGCCGGCCTGGCGCGGGCCGAGCTGGAAGAACCAGTCGTCCAGGACGAGGAGCACCTGGCCGCGGGCGAGCAGCAGGTCGCCGAGCGAGTCCTCCAGGGGCACGTCGCGGGGCGGGTCCCAGCGCTGGAGGCTGGCGCGCACCCCGTGGGCGTCGAGCCGCTGGTTGATCCAGGTCGCCCACGGGCGGTGATAGCCGGGGAAGACCACGAGGACGTGCCCCGGCGCACTCCTGGCTCCGTGGTCCACCGCACCGCCCGACCGCTGTTCCGCCATCTGTCGTGTCTCCCGTCCCGCTCCCGCACGCAACGCAGTGTCATGTGCCGTAGGCACAGTGTTACCCAGCGGCGAGGGGAGTCGCGCCGAGGCTCGCATGGTGCTGCCTCATTTGGTCCGCGAACTCCCTTCCCTCCGCAGTCAGTTCATCGGATTCAAGCAGGATCGCCAGTGCGTCGCCCACCTGATCGTGGATGTCGTCGAACTGCTGCCCGGCGCGGGACCGCCAGGCCTTCGGCACCTCGTCGGCGCCGGCCGCGCGCCGCCACAGGTCGGCGAGGGCGAGGTGCGCGTAGGCGCCGTGCAGCACGCCGGCGATGGGCCTCGGGTCCGGCCGCCAGCCGACCCGGTGCACGGTGTCCCGCCCGGGGCCGTAGAGCGGCACGAGTTCGTGGAGCGTGGCCAGTTTGCTGTGGTGCAGCTCGTGGACGAGCGTTTCGGCCATCCCCTGGGCCCCGGCGGGCAGCGAGGTCAGTACGGCTCCGGGGGCGGCGCTCAGCGTGGCGCCGCGGTGCCGGGGACCGCGCGGGACGAGGGGGACGACCACGCGGACGGCCCGGGCGATCTCGGCGGCCCGGCCGGGGTCGGTGCGCCGCAGCAGGTCCTGGGCGGCGCGCCAGCGGGCGGACCAGGCCGCGTGGTCGGTGTCGGCGTGGTCGGCCGCGGTGCCGACGGCGCCGCCGCCCGCGCCGGCCCGGTACGGGTCGAGGTCGTCCAGGCAGGCCGCGCCGCCGGGCAGCGGGTGGACCTGGCTCCAGCCGGGGCCGTGGCCGGTGAGGAGGCCGTGGCGCACGCCGGTGAAGGTCAGGACGGCGGGCGCGGCACGGCGGGCGCCGTCCGGGTGGAACCGTACGAGCCGCTCGCCCGCGCTGATCCGGACGCGGGAGGCGGCCACGCGCAGCCGGCCGACCCCGGGCAGGGAGAGCAGTCCGTCGGGCGTCTCGACGGTCACGTCGAGCGGGCCGCCGGCGCGCAGGGCGGCGGTGGCGGCGATGCTGTCGAGGCGGGCCAGCAGCCCGTCGAAGCCGGGTCCCGCGGGTTCGGCGAGCGCGCCGGCCAGCCAGGCACCGGTCGTCGGGTAGTCGAGGACCTCGCGCACCACGGCGGGACGGTGCCGGTCGACCCGCTCGACCAGCTCCCAGGAACGCTCGAAGCGCCGGAGCGCGCCCGGTTCGACGGACCCGCGGTGCCGGTGGACCCGGACCAGGAGCGCCTTGAGGAGCAGCAGTCGCCGGGTGTGCAGGGCGGAGCCCAGAAAGGTGAGCCCGGCCGGGTCGGGGCTCGTCCGGGCCAGCCGGGCGAGGGCGGCCTCGGACAGGGGCACGACGTTCACTCCCGCCTCCCCGGCCCGTAGGCGACCGGGCGGCATCTGGCCGGAAACGGCCGGTCGGCGCGGCCGATGCGCCGGACGTCAGGGGGCCGGGCGTCGCGGACCCGGCCAGGATCCGGAAGAGACGGTCTAGTCCTCGAACCAGGAGTCGGCCAGGTCCTGCGGGCGCCACAGCACCCGTTCGACGGCGGCGGCCAGGTCGGGATCGTCCATGAAGCGCAGGGTCCGCAGGTCCACGCCGGTGAGATCGGGCAGGCGCCGTGGCCGCGCACCGGCCCGGTCGACGCCTGCGACCCGCTTCGTGTGCTCCAACACCCTCGGCTCCTCCTCACCGACCCTTGTCCCCCACGGTCGTAGCGGCGGAGCGGTTCTTCCCGACGCCCGAAAGCCGGAAACCCGTTCGACTCAACTGCGCCCATGTGCGCCCCCGTTATCCAGCCGTTCCGCCTTTCCTTCGCGCCACTCCCACCAGGGCGGCGCGATCCGGCGCCGTTCCTCGCGGGAGAAGCGCTGCGGCATCCGGCGGGAGTCGGCGCCCACTTCGGCGAGCAGGGTCCGGGTCCGTTCCACGTCGGTCCAGTCCACCGTCAGCAGCGACGCGTCCAGCCGGCGCCACTGGTCGGCGGCGGCCTCCAGGAGCCGGGTGGCGCGGGCACGGCGGTCCATCAGGTGGAGCAGGGCTCCCTGCGCGTGGAGGGCGCGGGCCAGGGTGACCGTGCCCGGGGTGTCGCCGTGGGCGGCGCGGGAGTCGGCGGCCGCGTTCTCGTACGCGGCGAGCGCGTCGCCGAGCGAGGCGTCGAGGGCCACCTCGCTCATCCGGGCCCGCACCCAGCCGAGTTGCAGCCACACCTCGGCCCGTGCCGCGGGCCCGCGGGCGGCCCGTACGGCCTGTTCGAGGAGGTGCCGGCTCTCGAACAGGTCGGGCAGGAAGCCCCCGCGGTCGAAGCGCAGCGCGAGGACGCTGCCGATGAGGACGACGGCCCGGGAGCGGACGCCCGAGTCGGCGGGCAGGCAGGTCAGGGCCTCGCGGAGGACGGACTCGGCGCGGTCGACGGGCGCGGTCCCGGTGCCGGCGGCGGCCCGGCGCAGCAGCGACTCGCCCCAGGTCAGCAGGAGCCGGCCGCGCTGTTCGCCCTCGGCCGGGGTGAGCAGCGTCGCGCTCTCGTACGCCTCGTCGGCGGCCGGGCCGTCGCCGGTGCTCTCGTACAGCCGGGCCCGCGCCGTGGTCCAGCGCAGCCGCAGCGCGACGGAGTCGCCGAGCAGGGGCTCGGCCCGGTCGAGGGCGTCGGCGACGGACTCGGGGTCGCGGCCCGCGAGCTGGTGGGCGTCGGCGAGGTCGAGCAGCACCGGGCCGCTCTCCTCCGTGGCCAGGGCCTCGGTGAACGCGGTGGCCGCGGCGGGGCCTTCGCCCCGGGCGAGGAGCAGCCGTCCGCGCCGTACGAGGAGGGCGTGGCGGTGGCTCTCGGGCCAGTCGGCCGGGTCGCCGGCGAGCGCGGCGAGGGCCGCGTCGAGCAGGCCGTCGTCGCCGTTGTCCCGCCACAGGGCGTGCCGGGCGGCGGCCTGTTCGAGGCGGGCCTCGGCCCCGTCGGTGCCGCCGGGTCCGGCGAGCTCCGCGGCCCGTACGAGCTCGGTCACGGCCCGTTCGAGCAGCTCCCGGCGCTGTCCCCGGTCCCGTACGGCGACGGTGCCGGCCTGCGCGTACAGGACCTGGCCGAGGACCAGCCGGGCGGCGGCGATCTCGTCGGGGCGGCCGGGCGGCCCGTCGGCGGCGAGCGCGGTCTCGACGAGCTCGCGGGCGGAGTCCAGGAGGGACGGGTCGGACTGGGCGCGCCACTGGTCGAGCAGCCGGCGGGCGGCGGCGAGCGGTTCGGGGGTGACGAGGTCGGGGTGGTAGAAGCGCAGCACGCGCGCGGGGATGCGGGCGAAGAGCTCGGACGCGGCGCCGGCCGGCTCCTCGTACTCCTCTCCCGGCCCGGGGCCGGCGCTGCCCGCCGTCCGCTCCTCCTCGTCGGTGCCGTGCCCGGCGAGCCGGGCGGCGGCGAGCGCGGGGAAGTTGCGCATGCCCTGGCCGAAGTGGCGCTCGACGAACTCGGAGCAGTGTTTCAGGACGAGCGCGGCGGCGCCCCGGTCGAGCGAACCCAGCAGGTGCTCCTGCACGGCCGGCGAGTAGCTGAAGCAGGGGTACGGCGTGGGCTCGGGCAGGCGCCGCAGCAGCCCGCTGAGCAGCACCTCGGCGAGCTCCATGGGTCCGGTGTCGGGGAGCATGGCGCGCTGTACGAGCTGCATCACGGGCAGGGCGAGCGGGGCTGCGGCGAGGTGGACGGCGAGCCGCACCGCCCCTGGGGAGGCTCCGGCGCGGAAGGCGCGCAGCAGTTCCTCGTCAGCCCGCCGGACGGACCGCCCGGGGCCGGGTCCGGCACCGGGTCGGGCCCCGGCACCGGCTCCGGCGGCGGTCGTCGCGGCGGCCGTGGCTCCCGTGTCCGGGCCGATGCGCGCGGCCCAGCCGTGTACCGCTCCGCCGCCGTGTCCGGTGAGCAGCCGGGCCCAGGAGGCGAAGGCCTCCGGGGTCGGGGTGAGCACGGGGACGGCCCGCAGGTCGGCGGCGACGGGCTCCCAGGCCTGTTCGTCGGGTTCGAAGCGGACGTGGCCGCCCGGGGTCGCGGGCCGCACCAGGGTGCCGGGTTCGACGGGCAGTCCGGTGCGCTGCCACAGCCGTGGCGGCAGCGGCTGGACGAGGGCGAGCGGGGAGTGCCGTGGCCACTGGTGGATCAGCCGCTGGGCGGCGCCGCGCTGCCAGAGCGGGCCGACGCAGTCGCTGACGACGAGGGTGAGGCGGCGGCCGGTGGGTTCGTGGAGCTGGTCGCCGGGCCGGAGCCGGGGCCGGCCGTCGCGGTCCGAGGTGGTGGTGACGAGCGGCGGGCCCTCTCCGGTGTCGTGGAGGCGGTGGACCTGGACGTCGCGGAAGGCGCCGGACTGCTGGCAGGCCTGGCGCAGTTCCTCGACCATCCGGGACCACACGACCATCGCGGGACCGGCGTCCATGAGGAGCTGGATGTCGGGGCGCTGGCCGGCGGCGGGGCGCAGGACGGGGGTGAGGATGCCGGAGGCGGCGCTGCGTTCGGCGGTCGCCTCCTCGTCGAGGCGTTCCTCGCCGGGCCGGGCGGGGAGGTGGGCGGCGTAGTGGCGCAGGGGCCGGAGCGCCTTCTGCAGTCCGAGCAGCCCCGGCAGGGCGTTGGCGCCGGGGGCGCGGACGGGGAGGGCGGCCCCCGGCAGACGGCGTGCGCTGCCGCCGCCGGCCCGGCCGCCGCCTGCGGTGGCGGTCGCGGTGCCGCGGGGCGGCGGCATGAGGAGGTCGACGGTCTCGCCGGGGCGGGTCGGCGATGCGGGAGTGCCGGGTGGGGGCGGTGGTGCTGTCGTGGCGGGGGCGCCGGTGGCCGGATCTCGACGGTCCCCGGAAGCGTCGGTGGTGCCGGAGGGACGGGAGGGGTCGGAGCTGTCGGAGGGGAGCCGGTCCGGCGGCGGTTCCGTCTCGCCGTCCTCCTCAGGTCCTCCTCCGGAGCCGTCGCCGTCGGCACGCGGCAGCCACTGGGCGAGCCAGACGGCGTCCGCGAGCTCCTCGGCGGTCGGGTCCTGCCCGCCGGCCCGGAGTCTGCGGGTGAGCTCTTCCAGATGCATCCGGTGCATCCGGCCATCACCTCGGCTGATCGAGCGGCTGCATGAGCATGTCCGCGATGCGGTCCCGGGTCACCCGCTCGGCGCGGGGGGCGTGCTGGGTCAGGTAGAGGGCGTTGAGGAGCTGGTCGGTGGCGATGACCTCGCCGGGCTCCCGGTCGAGGAAGCGGGCGACGAGACCGGGTTCGGACGCCGCGGCGTCCGCGCCGAGATGGGCCTCGATCATGGCGTTCAGCTGCTCCTCGCCGGGCGGTTCCAGCTCCAGGCGGATGCAGCGGCGCAACAGGGCGGCGGGGAAGTCCCGTTCGCCGTTGGAGGTGAGGACGATGAACGGGAAGGTGGTGCAGCGGATCCGCCCTCCGCGCACCGGGACCTTGCGGCCGTCGTCGGTGAGCACCTCCACGACCGGCTCGCGGTCGGCGAGCCGCTCCAGCTCGGGGATCGCGAACTCGCCCTCCTCCAGGGCGTTCAGCAGGTCGTTGGGCAGG
Organism: Streptomyces sp. NPDC127092; assembly: GCF_042722475.1. Taxonomy (NCBI): domain Bacteria; kingdom Bacillati; phylum Actinomycetota; class Actinomycetes; order Kitasatosporales; family Streptomycetaceae; genus Streptomyces; species Streptomyces sp. NPDC127092. The sequence goes on along the minus strand of NZ_JBHXFE010000070.1, from coordinate 13,521 downwards.
TCGAGGTCGCTCTTGTCGAGCTCGTCGATGAGCAGCACCCGGGGCAGCTCGGAGGGGAGGAGCGCGGTGCCGAGCGGTCCGAGCCGGAGGTACGAGCCGATGCCGGCCGGACTCGCGGCGCTGCCGTCGGCGTCGGCGCGGGCGCGCTCCAGCTGCACGTCCTGGAGGCGGCCGATGGCGTCGTAACGGTAGAGCCCGTCCTGGAGCGTCGACCGGCTGACGATGGGCCAGCGCAGCACCCGGCCGAGGCCGAGCTCGTGGGCGACGGCGTGGGCGAGGGTGGACTTGCCGGTGCCGGGGTTGCCGGTGACGAGCAGGGGGCGGCGCAGGTAGAGCGCGGCGTTGACCGCGTCCGTCTCCGCGGGCCTGGGGTGGTGGTTCTGCACGAGCCTGCGGCGCACGCCGAGCCGCCGGTCGGACCCGGCGAGCGTGTCGTCGGCGCCGCCGGCGGAGAAGTCGCGCCAGGGCGGCGGCGGGGGGAGGCGCCGTATCTCGTCGTGCGGATGGCCGGCACCACGGTAGATCCGCCAATCGTTCACGCCTGACTCCTCCTGGCTGTGATGACTGTGCCGGCCCCGACGAAGGTACCGCTCGACGGCCCGCCCTGCCGACTACCAAACCGGCCCGGTTGCCCATGAGTTGACGGAGGACCGGGCCGCATGTGCGGCGCCCTCGACCGTGGCGCCCGGACGCGGGCGGGGCGGCCCGCGGCGGGCGCACCCGCTCGACGCCGCGGGCGGTGGGCGGCCGGCACGCGCTTCCGCCCCTGCGCGGCCGCGCCCTGGACGGGCCGGCCGGGGAGCCGGGTACGGGCCGCGGCCGCGGGGCGGGCGGTCGCGCGGCTCACCGGTCGCCCTCGCCGAGCAGTGGCGGCCCCTGCAGCGGGGCCTCGTACGGGGGGCGGTCGGGCGGGTCGTAGAGGACGGCCAGGTCCTCGGCCCAGGCGTGCTCGGAGCGCTCCTCGGGGCCGGCCTCGGCGTCGTCGGCCCGCATCCGGCGCAGGGTGCGCACCGGCCGGTGCAGGCCCTCGGCGCCGCGTACGCCTTCGAGGAACATGCCGGCCCGCTTGTGGAAGTCGGCGCAGTCGGCGTGTTCGCGGGCCGAGTGCCGCCACAGGGCGATGGGGTGACCGGCGGCCAGCGCGGCCTCCATGGCCCGGTGGCCGTCGCCGCCGCCCGCCGGACCGCAGTAGACCGGCACGCTGCCGTCGGGCGCGGCGTCGAGGCGGATGAAGGCGGCCATCCGGCTCTCCCTGCGCAGCTGCGGCGCGTGCCCCTCGGCGCCCTGGGTGAGGACCTCGGCGCGCAGCGGGACGGCCCGCAGCGGGCCGCTCTCGCTGCCCCGCCAGCGCCGACGCCACTCCGGCGACGGCGGGTGGTGGCTGCGGTAGCGGTCGCGGATGACGACGGCGCGCCGCTGGCCGAGCGGCAGCGAGCGCTCACCGAAGGGCTCGTCGTCAGGCGAGAGCCGCCAGGTGTCGAGCGGTTCGTCGAACAGCTCGCGCGGCAGCACCACTTCGACGGCCGCGAGGTGGTCGCCGCTGTCGCCGAGGCCGAGCGCGTCGGCGAGCGGACCGCGGAGCGTCTCGCGGAGCCGGTCACGGGTGACGCCGGTGTCGTCGCCGCTGAGCGGGCTGACGGTGCGGCCGTCGAAGAGCAGCATCACGCGCCACGCGTAGCGCTGCGGGGTGCTGTACGGGACGGCGTCGACCTCGACGCGGACGTCGGCGCGCGCCCCGGGCCGCCGGCCGGGGCCGGCCGCGGCGGGCGGGGGCGCGGGGTCGAGCAGGGCGGTGATCTCCTCGTGCACGGCGGGGTGGGCCTCGCCCGCCTCGTCGGCGATCCAGTCGACCAGCCCGGGCAGGCCGGCCTCCTCTCCGTACCGCTCGGTGATGTGGCGCACGACGTGGGCCGCGTACAGCAGGACCGCGTCAAGGCCGAGGTCCGCGCCTTCCAGGGGCCCGGCGGGCAGTTCATGGAGGAGGCCCACGCCGTCCCGCCAGGTGCGGGCGTCGGTCTCCAGGACCGCCTGGTAGTCGGGGTGCAGGACGCGGCGCTTGACCGCGTCGACGAGGGACATGACCTCACCGGGGCCGTCGGGCGGCGGGAGTTCGGCGAAGTGGCCGTAGAGGTGGGCCCGGCGGCGCGGGCTCACCCCGCGCGCGGTGGGCGACCACAGGGCGGTCTGGGCGGCGGTCCAGCTGCGCCCGGGGCGGCTCGCGCGCCGGCGGTGGTGACGGTCGTGGGCCCGTAACGCGTCGTGGAGCAGCGGCGCGTCGGACAGGTCGTGGAGCTCGCGCAGCGAGGTCAGCGGGACGACCGCGCCCTCGCCGTCGCCGCGGCCCTTGATGACGCCGATGACGGCGCCGCGCCCGAGGTCGACGACGGGGCCGCCGGAGCAGCCCTCGATGAAGACGGCGTCGCGCACCAGCAGGGCCTTGCCCACGGCGCCGAACGCCTCTCCCTCCACGTCACGGACGCCGGGCTCGCCGGTCTGGAGGGCCCAGCCGTGCAGGCTGACCCTGCTGGGGGTGGTGGGGGGCCGCTCGCTGAGCCGTACGCACTCGGCGTGCTCGGCGCCCTCGACGCGGACGAGCGCGAGGTCGGGGAAGTCCCAGGAGGCGAGCTCCTGGTCGGGCGTGGCGGGGCGCGGCTTGGCCAGCACGACCCGGCCGGTGGTCCGGCCGCCCTCCCAGGTGATGCCGACGGCCGGTTCTTCCCTCCACACCGCGCTTCCCCCCTTGGCCACGACGTGGGCGCAGGTCAGCACCCAGCCGGGGGCGATGAAGAAGCCCGTGCCCCAGAACGGGTCGCCGTGCGGGTCATACCCGCCGCCGGGAGCGGCGATGCGCACGAGCGCGGGGCGCACGAGAGCGTCGAAGGCGCTCATGCGGCGCCAGGGCCGTCAGGGCCGTTCTCCGGCGAGACGGCGGGCGAGGGGAGGGCGGGGGTGGGGAGAGCGGGTGCGGGGAGGGCGGGCCCGGAGGGTGGGGCGGTGGTCCCGGCTGAGGTGGTCCCGGCTGGGGTGGTCTCCGCTGGGGTGGTCCCCGCTGAGGTGGCGGGCTCGCGGCCGGGCTCGGTCCAGGTCAGGGAGACGTTCACCGAGGCCTTGCCGCCGCCGTCGGCGAGCACGCCGATCACCTTGCCCGCCTGCGCGGAGAGTTCGATGCCGAAGCTGACGGCGACCTCGACCGAGCCCTGCGGGTCGAGTCCGGCACGCAGCGAGCCGACCACCCCGCGCACGACGTCGGTGAGCCCGCCGGCCATCGACACCACGCGGTCGCCGATGCCGGTGTCCTGGAACCCGCCGCCCCGGCCGAGTTCCTCCGCCCCGCTGATCCGGGCCCAGACGTGAGTGCCGTCGTCCAGCCGTATCCGAGCGATCCCATGCGCCACATCGGCCCCCGCTCCCCGAAACGATGATGAAAGAGGCTAGACCGTGGTGCGGAGGAGGAACAGGGGACGCGGTCGGGTCCGCCGGCCACGGCCTATTCTGATCGCATGTACTTCACCGACCGTGGCATCGAGGAACTGGAGAAGCGGCGCGGCGAGGAGGAGGTCACCTTCGAGTGGCTCGCCGAGCAGCTCCGGACGTTCGTCGACCTCAACCCCGACTTCGAGGTGCCGGTCGAGCGCCTCGCGACCTGGCTGGCCCGACTCGACGACGAGGACGAGGACGAGTAGGGGGACGAGCACGGAGACGAGCGGGGACGGGACGGGCTCGCGGGTCCGTCAGGACGGGGTGCCGCGCAGCCGGTCGTAGGCGAGCCCGAACACCCCGTGGGCGACGAGCAGCGCGCCGGCCGTCGCCCAGCCGCCGCTGCGCCGCCCGACGCCCCAGGCGAGCAGCGGCACCCCGGCCGCGAGCTGGGCCGCGCCGAGCAGCCGGGCCCTGGGACCGCGGAGGTACGGGCCGAGCCGGCCGCCCTCCACCGCGTCGAGTTCGGCGCGTACGGCGTCCCGCCAGCCGGACCATTCGAGGAGTTCGGCGCCCTGGGCGTGGGCCGCGGAACGCAGCCGGTCGGCGCCGTCGCCGGGCGTGAGGCCCGGGGGCAGGTCGAGTCCGGTGCGGGCGAGGACCGCGGTGAGCCCGACGATCCGGGCGTGGGCGTCGGCGTCCGGGTCGCGCCGGGTGAGGGGTTCGAGGGCCTGGACGTCGAGCACCGGGTCGAGACCGAGCCGGTCGGCGAAGGTGCGCATCGCTTCGTCCTCGCCGGCCGGGGTGCCGTCGGCGAGCCAGGTGTAGCCGACGGTGCGGCGGAAGCCGGCGGCGAGGGTGAACCCGGCGCGGTCCGCGTCCCACCACAGCGCGAGGACCGGCCAGGTGGCGGCGGAGACGGCGAGTGCGGTGGCCCAGCCGGTGACGACCCGGTCGACGGGTTCGCCGTCGTCGAGCCACGGCTTGCCCTCGGGGACGAGGACGCTCCAGTCGGATCCCGCGGGCGATAGGAGCAGCTGCTCGCGCAGCAGCTGGGCCGGCGGGCGGACCGCCGGGGGCTCGGCACGGCAGAGCAGCAGCGCTCCGGTGGAGCGGGAACCCGGTGTCGCAGTCATGCCCCCACGCTAGGCCACTTGTCCGGATATGACGGCGATTGCCCCGCTCTCGACCCGCCCCTGGCTCCCTTCCCGACCCGCCCCGACCCGCCCCCGGCTCCCGGCGCGGCGCGGCCCGGCGCGGCGCGGCCCGAGCCGCCCCGCCTCATCCTCGACGCACCCCCGACTCGCCCCTGTCAGGGGTGAGTCGGGGTTGACTTGACGAGAGCGCGATATATCGTGTGTACCGGAAGACGCGATATGTTGCGTCGATGTCCGTGACACGGGAGGTCAGCACCATGACAGAGTGGTCCGTCACCGAGCCGGGAAAGATCCCGCTGGCCGGCCCCGTGAGCCAGGTCCAGGTGCGGGTGGTCAACGGAGCGGTGAACGTCGTGGGCACCGACGAGGGTTCCGCCCGCCTGGAGATCTCGGAGATCGAGGGTCCGCCGTTGATCGTCTCGCAGGAGGGCTCAACTCTGACGGTCTCCTACGAGGACCTGCACTGGAAGGGCTTCCTGAAGTGGCTCGACCCCAAGGGCCACCGGCGCCGGGTGGTGGTCTCGGTCGCGGTCCCGGCGGGCGCCGACGTCGAGATCGGCTCGGTCGCCGCCGAGACCGTGGTCTCCGGCGTCCAGGGGCGCACGGCGGTCCGCTGCGTCACCGGCGACACCACGCTGGTGGGTCTGCGCGGCCCGGTCCGGGCCGAGACGGTCTCGGGGAACCTGGAGGCCCAGTCGGTCACCGGAGCGCTCCGGTTCAACTCGGTGACCGGCGACATCACCGTGATCGACGGCGCCGGGTCCGCGGTGAAGGCGGAGACGGTCAGCGGGGACATGGTCATCGACCTCGACCCGGCCGCCGGCCTGGACGGGCCGCCCGCCGACATCCGCCTCACCAGCGTCTCCGGCGAGGTCGCCATCCGGCTGCCGCACCCGGCGGACGCCAAGGTCGAGGCGAGCACCACCAGCGGCTCCGTCTCCAACGCCTTCGAGGACCTGCGGGTCGGCGGACAGTGGGGCGCCAAGTCCATCACCGGCATCCTCGGCGCCGGACGCGGCGTGCTCAAGGCGACCACGGTCTCCGGCTCCATCGCCCTGCTGCGCCGCCCCGATCCCGAGCCGGACGACGACGGTCACGGCGACGGCACGGCCGCCACCTCCCCCACGTCCGGAAAGGTCCTCTGACATGCCGCCCGTCTTCGCCCACGGCCGTCTCCGGCTCTACCTGCTCAAGCTGCTCGACGAGGCACCCCGCCACGGGTACGAGGTGATCCGACTCCTGGAGGAGCGCTTCCAGGGGCTCTACGCCCCGTCGGCGGGCACGGTCTACCCGCGGCTCGCCAAGCTGGAGGCCGAGGGCCTGGTCACGCACGCCACCGAGGGCGGCCGGAAGGTCTACTCGATCACCGACGCCGGCCGCGCCGAACTGGCCGGTCGCGGCGGCGAACTGGCCGACCTGGAGGTGGAGATCCGCGAGTCCGTCTCGGAGCTGGCCGCCGAGATCCGCGACGACGTGCGGGGCGCCGCGGGCAAGCTGCGCAGCGAGATGCGGGCGGCGGCCAGCGCCTCCCGCTCCACCACGAGCTCGCCCTCCTTCGCCGAGGCCAAGGAGGAGCTGCGGAAGGCGAAGCAGGAGTGGAAGGAGCAGGCCCGCCAGGCCCGCGCCGAGGCGCAGTCGGCGCGCCGCCAGGCCAAGGAGTTCCAGCGGATCGCCAAGCAGGTCCAGGAACAGGTCCAGGACCGGGTGAAGCACGGCGACTGGCCGACGGGGGTATGGGAGGGCATCTCCGACATCACGGCCCAGCTGGGCAACCTGGTGACGGGCACGGTCCACGGCCCGCCGTCCGCCCGCCCGGCCACGCCCGAACAGGCCGTCTCCGACTGGGCCAAGGACATCGACGGCGCGGCCGAGCCGGCCCGCGAGCTCGACCGCCTGCTGGACCGCTTCCGCGACGACATCCGCGACGCCGCCCGCGACCACGGAGTCTCCCGCACCCAGCTCACCGAGGCCCGCCACCACCTGTCGACGGCGGCGGACCACATCCTCGCCCTCCTGTCCCCGAACAGCAGGAAGCCGTAAGGGCGGGCAGGGCGCCGGGAAAGCCGGCGCCGAGACCGCCGGTGAAGACCGCCCGGGCCGCCCGGGCCGGGGATGCCCAGGGCCGAGAGCCCCGGGCCGGGCGCTCCCGAGGGCCGGGCAGGCCCGGACCCGGGCCGGCGAGGCCCAGGGCCGAGAGCCCCGGGCCGGGCGCACCCCCGGGCCGGGCGCACCCGAGGGCCGGTCAGGCCCCGGACCCGGGCCGGCGAGGCCCAGGGCCGGGCCGCTCCCGGCGCCCGGGCGGGCCGGGAGCCTCGGGCCGGGAGCAGTCCAGGCCCCCGGACTGCCCGGTCTCCTGGCTCCTCAGGTCCGTCCGGTCGCCGTCACCGTGACCGTGACCCGGGCGCCGGGGGCGGCGAGGACGACGGCCCGGCCCGCCTTCGGGCGCAGCACGATCGCCCTGCCCTCGGTCTCGACCTGCCACGTGCCCGGGGGCAGGGAGAGTTCGGTGGCACGGGAGCCGCGGCCGGGGGCGGCGTCGTATTCCAGGCGGTAGACGCCGGCGGCCGGGTCGTAGGAGGAGGTCCGGACGGTGCCGGCGACGGCCTCCGCGTAGGGCTCGGCGGTCAGCTCCTTGTTCGTACGGAAGGCGCCCGCGCCGTCCACCGCGCAGTAGCCGCCGCCGTAGCACCACTCCCAGCCCGCCCAGCCGGAGCTGTAGCGGCCGAGGGAGGCCATCGCCTCGCGGAAGAAGCGGTTCATGTTGGGCAGGGAGTTGTTGAGCGGGCCCCACTCGCCCACCAGCACCGGCACCCCGTACTCCTTCGGGTACTGGGTGACGGCGGCCTCGTAGGCCTCGATCCAGCCCGCCGCCGGGTCGTAGTCGGCGCCCGCCTCCATGCCCGTGTTGTAGAAGTGCGGGGCGTAGACGACCTTCGGGTCGTCGATCCGGCCGAGCCCGGTGGGCACGCCCTCGCCCACGATGGGCGTCGGCTCGACGAACACCCAGCCGTCCCGGTCGACCGACCGGATCGCGTCCGCGATCCGGTCGTACATGGGCGTGACCTGCTCCCGCTCGATGCGCCGGGCCGCCGTCGCCAGGTCCTCGCCCTCGCGCAGCTCTCCCATCGGCTCGTTGAGGAGGTCGTAGCCGAGGACGGCCGGGTGGTCCTTGAAGCGTGCGGCGAGCACCCGCCACATGCGGGCCTGGGCTCGGCGCAGGTCCTCGTCCTCGTAGAAGTGGGTGAAGGCCCGCTGGACGGCGGGTTCGAAGTACTCGGAGAACCAGTCGTCGGGGTGCGGGGTGAAGGGCAGCCCGTCCGTCCGGGTCGCCCACTCCGGGATGCCCCGGTGTCCGAACGCGGGCCCGAAGACGTCCTGGTGGGCGTCGAGGACGACCTTCATGTCGTACTTCCGGGCCCAGTCCAGCAGGCGCTCGATCCTGCGGAGGTAGTCCTCGCTGTAGCGGCCGGGCCGCGGTTCCAGGTCGTCCCAGAAGACGACCACGCGGGCGAGGTTGAAGCCCTTGGCGCGCATGTCGCGGAAGTGCTTCTCGGTGATGGCGCTCAGGGCCTGGTCGCCGCTGTGGGCCTTGTCGGCGACGTTCCAGCCGCGCAGGGTCAGGACGCGACCCCGGGAATCGGTGAGGGCGGGTATCGCGCCGCCCCCTCCGTCCCCGCCGTCTCCTCCGTCCCCTCCGGTCTCGGCGTGCGCGGCCGTCGGGACGAGGAGCGCGGCGACAACGGCGGTTGCCACGAAGGTGGTTCGCAAGGAGGACCTCCAGCACGAGGAAGTGAGCGTTGTTCACCTTTCACGTGCCGGAGATCCCATCAGTCCGACTGACGAATCATCAAGAGGCCGGGAGCAGGTCGCTTCAGGAAGTCGCCGGGAAGTCGTCAGGGCGTATGACGTCGTCAGGACGTATGACGCCGTCAGGACGTCGTCAGGACGATCTTTCCGAAGAGCTCGCCCGACGCCATCTTCTCGAAGCCCTCCCGGGCCCGGTCCAGCGGCAGCACCTCGTCGATCACCGGCCGCAGACCCGTCGCGGCGCAGAACGACAGCAGGTCCTCGAGCTCGTCCTTGGAGCCCATGGTCGAGCCGACCACCTTGAGCTCCAGGAAGAAGATCCGGGTCAGCTCGGCGTGCGACGGGCGGTCGCCGCTGGTGGCGCCGGAGATGACGAGCGTGCCGCCGGGGCGCAGCGACTTGACCGAGTGGGACCAGGTCGCGGCGCCGACCGTCTCGATGACCGCGTCCACGCGCCGCGGCAGCCGCGCGCCGGGCTCGTACGCCTCGACGGCGCCCAGCTCGACGGCCCGCTTCCGCTTGGCCTCGTCCCGGCTGGTGGCGTAGACGCGCAGGCCGGCCGCCTTGCCGAGGGCGATGGCGGCGGTCGCGACGCCGCCGCCCGCGCCCTGCACGAGGACCGAGTCACCGGGCCGTACACCGGCGTTGGTGAAGAGCATGCGGTACGCGGTGAGCCAGGCGGTCGGCAGGCAGGCGGCCTCCTCGAAGGAGAGCTCCTTGGGCTTGGGCAGCACGTTCCAGCTGGGCACGGTGACCCGCTCGGCGAAGGTGCCCTGGTAGCGCTCGGTGAGGATGGAACGCGGCTCGTCGGGGCCGACGCCGTGTCCGGTCTGGCCGATCACGGAGTGCAGGACGACCTCGTTGCCGTGCTCGTCGATGCCCGCGGCGTCGCAGCCGAGGATCATCGGCAGCTTCTCCTCGGGCAGCCCGACCCCACGGAGCGACCACAGGTCGTGGTGGTTGAGCGAGGCGGCCTTGACGGTGACGGTGGTCCAGCCGGGCCGCGCCTCGGGCTCGGGGCGTTCGCCCAGTTCGAGGCCGTTCAGCGGCTGGTCGCGGTCGATTCGGGCGGCGTAGGCAGCGAACATGGCCCCGACCCTAGGGGGCGGACGGTGAGTGACGGAACCTCGCACCGCTGTGACGCATGTCCCTCCGGCCCGTACGGCGACGGGCCCGCGCCGCGCCCCGGCCCGTACGACAACGGCCCCCGCGCCGTGCCCCGGCACGGAACCCCCACCCACCGAAGGCCCGCGTACGCCGAAGGGCCCCGCCCGGTTCGGCCGAACCCGGGCGAGGCCCCTCGTGGTGCTGCGCGCGCGTCAGCGGCGGGCGACGCCCTCCGCGCGGGCGGCGGCGGCGACCGCGGCCGCGACGGCCGGGGCGACCCGCTCGTCGAACGGCGACGGGATCACGCACTCGGCGGACAGCTGGTCTCCGACCACGCCCGCGATCGCGTCGGCCGCGGCGATCTTCATGCCCTCGGTGATCCGGGAGGCCCGGACCTGGAGCGCGCCGGCGAAGATGCCGGGGAACGCGAGGACGTTGTTGATCTGGTTCGGGTAGTCCGAACGGCCGGTGGCCACGACCGCCGCGTACTTGTGCGCGACGTCCGGGTGCACCTCGGGGTTGGGGTTGGCCATGGCGAACACGAAGGCGTTCGGCGCCATGGACGCGACCGCCTCCTCCGGGACCGTGCCGCCGGAGACGCCGATGAAGACGTCCGCGCCGGCCAGCGCGGCCTCCAGGGAGCCGCTGAGGCCCGCCTTGTTGGTGAGCCCGGCGATCTCACGCTTGACGTCCGTGAGGTCCTCGCGGTCGCTGCTGACGATGCCCTTGCGGTCGGTGACGCAGACGTCGCCGATGCCGGCCTCCAGCAGGAACTTCGCGATCGCCACACCGGCCGCGCCCGCGCCGGAGATGACCGCGCGCAGGTCGCCCAGGGTCCGGCCGGTCAGCTTCGCCGCGTTACGGAGGGCGGCGAGGGTGACGATGGCGGTGCCGTGCTGGTCGTCGTGGAAGACCGGGATGTCCAGGCGCTCCTGGAGCTTGCGCTCGATCTCGAAGCACCGGGGCGCCGAGATGTCCTCCAGGTTCACGCCGCCGAAGGACGGGGCGAGCCGGACGACGGTCTCGACGATCTCGTCGGTGTCGGTGGTGGCGAGCGCGATCGGAACCGCGTCCACGCCGCCGAACTGCTTGAAGAGGATGGCCTTCCCCTCCATGACCGGAAGCGAGGCCTCCGGGCCGATGTCGCCGAGGCCGAGCACCGCCGTGCCGTCGGTCACGACCGCGACGACCTGGGACTTCCAGGTGTAGTCGTTGACCAGCTCGGGCTGCTCCGCGATTGCCGTGCACACCTTGGCGACGCCGGGCGTGTACGCGAGGGACAGGTCGTCCTTGTCGCGCAGCGGCACCGTGGCCTGGATGGCCATCTTGCCGCCGCGGTGCAGCGCGAACGCCGGATCGAAGGGCTCGCCGGGAGCCCCTTCCGTACCGCTCTCGCTGCGAGGATTGACGATCTCCGCTGCCATTGGGTTGACCCCTTAAGTCTTCTTCATTTGAGGGTGGCCACTCCTTGTTGAGGAGGGGTGGGTGGGTCCCGCGGCCGCCCTGTCTGGCAGCCGCGCGGGCGCGCCGCACAACGCGCCCTGAGCCCCGGATGAGGGGTGTAAGGATCCTTCTTACCGGACAGAAGGCTCCGGAGACGAGTCCATACCTCCTCGGTGACGCGACTCATACCGAGTGCTACCGGCCCCGGATGGAGCACGGATAGAGAACGACTCGTCACCGATGTCCGGATAGGTGCACGCGACACCCGAATAGCGGCCTTCATGTCGTCCGAATGGCGAGATAGGCAGGAGAATTTTCGGTAGTGGTGGCACCTCTCCGCAGAAGGTTTCGCCTTGGGAGGACTGGCCATCGTGATTCGGCCACGACCCGTTATCCGATTTTGACATCCGTGGCCGTCGGTTTGAGGCAGTCCGAATGGCAAGATGCCGTAATCACACGAGGTCGCGGCACTCGAAGGTGCGTGCGCGACCTAAGGCAACTCCCTCACACGCCGGAGGAACCCGACCATGACCGCACGCTCCACGCGCTGTACGACCGCTGCCAAGACCCGCACGTCCCGTCTTGCCGCGGTCGCCGCCATCGCGGTCGCCGGCTCGATGCTGCTGACCGCCTGTGGCGACCAGACCGAGGGCGGCTCCACGAAGGAGGGCGGCGAGTCCACCGCCGCCGCGAGCAAGGCCCCGCTCTTCTCGAAGCTCCCGGCCGACGTCCAGAAGGCCGGCGTCATCAAGGTCGGCACGGACGCCTCGTACGCCCCGATGGAGTTCACCGAGGGCGGCAAGATCGTCGGCGTCGACCCCGACATCGCCGAGGCCCTGAGCAAGCAGCTCGGTGTGAAGTTCCAGTTCACCTCGGGCACCTTCGACGGCCTGATCACCTCGATCTACACCGGCCGCCAGGACCTGATCATGTCCTCGATGACGGACAACAAGAAGCGCCAGGAGGGCCTGGACGACAACGGGAAGAAGATCGGCAAGGGCATCGACTTCGTCGACTACTTCTCCTCGGGCGTCTCCCTGCTCGTCAAGAAGGGCAACCCGCAGGGCATCAACTCCCTCGACGACCTGTGCGGCAAGACCGTCGCCGTCCAGCGCGGCACGATCTACGAGGACACGTTCAAGGCGCAGGCCACCAAGTGCGGTGACAAGAAGCTCACCATCCAGGCCTTCGACACCGACGCCGAGGCCCAGACCCGCGTCAAGGCCGGCGGCGCCGTCGCCGACCTGAACGACTACCCGGTCGCCGCGTACATCGCGAAGACCTCCGGCGGCGGCAACGACTTCGAGGTCGTCGGCAGCCAGAGCGACGTCGGCCTCTTCGGCATCGGCGTCTCCAAGGACAACACCCAGCTGCGCGACGCCGTCAAGGAGGCGCTCGACGCGATCATCAAGGACGGCTCCTACGCGGAGGTCCTGAAGAAGTGGGACGTCGAGGACAGCGCCGTGAAGCAGGCGACCGTCAACGCCGGCAAGTGATCTCCTCGCTCCACTGAAGGGCAGTCGTCGTGACTGACAAGATCTCCAAGGAACCGGCCGACGCCACGCCGGCCGGCTCCGGCCCCTCGGGCACCCCGTACGAGGCGATCAAGGCGATCCCCGTGCGCCACTACGGCCGCTGGATCAGCGGTGTCGTGGTCGTGGTGCTCCTCGGGTGGCTCCTCTACGCCTTCTCCCAGGGCAACATCATCTGGGACACGGTGTGGGACAAGCTGTTCGACCCGTCGATCCTCGACGGCCTGGCCAACACGGTCATCATCTCCGTCGCCTCCATGGCCCTCGGCCTGGTCCTCGGCATCGTCTTCGCCGTGATGCGCCTGTCGAAGAACCCGGTCACCGGAGCGGTCGCCTGGCTCTACATCTGGTTCTTCCGCGGCACCCCGGTGTACGTGCAGCTGCTGGTGTGGTTCAACCTGTCGCTGATCTTCGAGTACATCAACCTCGGGCCGATCTACAAGAACGAGACCGTGGACGTCATGACGCCGTTCATGGTCGCCCTCCTCGGTCTCGGCCTCAACGAGGGCGCCTACATGGCGGAGATCGTCCGGGCCGGCATCCAGTCGGTCGACGAGGGGCAGACCGAGGCCGCGCACGCGCTCGGCATGTCCCAGACCAAGACCATGGGGCGGATCGTTCTTCCGCAGGCCATGCGGGTCATCGTGCCGCCGACCGGCAACGAGTTCATCAACATGCTCAAGACCTCGTCGCTGGTCTCGGCGGTGCAGTACACCGAGCTCCTGCGGGCCTCGTCGAACATCGGCAGCACGGCCGGCGCCGTGATGGAGATGCTCTTCGTCGCCTCCATCTGGTACCTGGCCCTCACCAGCGTCTTCAGCGTCGGCCAGTACTACCTGGAGCGCCGCTTCGCCCGCGGTTCGACCCGTAACCTGCCGCCCACCCCGTGGCAGCGGGTCAAGAAGAACCTCACCACGTTCAAGCGTTCTCCGGAGATGTCAGCATGACCGAGCCCATGGTCAAGGCCGAAGGCGTCCACAAGTCCTACGGCGCCGCGCACATCCTCAGGGGCATCGACCTGGAGGTGCAGAACGGCGAGGTGTTCTGCCTCGTCGGCC
>NZ_JBHXFE010000069.1:0-25819 GCF_042722475.1 Streptomyces sp. NPDC127092 | reverse complement strand
GTCCCGCGCCCCCGAGGCGCGGACCCCGGCCCCGGAGGCGCCCGGCCACTGGCGTCCCTGGCGTTTCCGCATGTCGAACGACGTGTGGGGCACCCCGGTCGTCGACGGCGACCTGCTGTACGTCACCTCGTTCGAGGTGCACGCCCTGGACACGGCGAGCGGCCGGCGCCAGTTCAAGACCCGTGACGTGGCCTGGTCGATGGCGGTGGCCGGCGGCCGTATCCACGCCTCCGACGGGCCGACCCTGTACGCGCTCGACGCGCTCGACGGCAGCGAGCGCTGGCGGCTGCACACGGACGCCTGGGTGTACTCCCTTCAGGTGGACCGGGGCACCGTCGTCACCGGCACCCGCGGCGGCGGCGTCCAGGCGTGGGAGGCCTCCAACGGCGCCAAGCTGTGGGAGATCACCGGCGCCCAGACCGATTTCGAGACGGTCGAGGGCGGGCCCGCCGTGCACGGCGACACCGTCTACGTGTGGCGCGACGCCCGGCTGCTCGCGCTCGACGCCCGTACGGGAGCCGAGCGCTGGTCGTACCCGATCGGCGACGCCGCCTCCTGCGCCCAGGTGCCGGTGCGGGTCGCCCCGGCCGAGGACGGCTGCGTGTACGTCGCGGCCGGGACGCGCGTGCTGTCCGTGGACATCGCGAGCGGGCACGTGCGCTGGCACTTCGAGGCGCCGGCGGTGTTCCTGTCGCCGCCCGCGTTCGCCCCGGGACCGGCGGTCACGGGCGGCGGGGTGTACCTGGCCGACCACCTCGGCACGGTGTACGCGCTCGACGCGACGACCGGCAAGGACCGCTGGCGGATCGCGACCGAGCCGCGGCAGTCGACCGAGCCGGTGCTGATCGCCGCGGGCAACATCCACGTCGGCAGCGGCAGCGCGCTGTACACCCTCGACGCGGTCACCGGCACCCCGAAGTGGCGGTTCGCGGCGGGCGGCGAGCTGATCGGCACCCCGGTGGTCGCCGACGGCCGGGTGCACTTCGGCTCCGCCGACCACGTGCTCTACACGCTGGACGCGAGCGGCGGGCAGCTGCGCTGGAAGCTGGCGACCGGCGGCGAGATCACCGGCTCGCCGGTGGCCAGGAACGGCGTCGTGTACGCGTGCAGCAAGGACCGGTGCGTGTACGCGCTCGACGCGGTGAAGGGGACGGCGACGAACCGGGGCGCGTAAGGCCTAGGCGTAAGGCCTTGGCGTAAGGCCTCGGCGGCCGGGCGAAGAGGTCGTGTCCGGGGCTGTCACAGGTGTCGTACCTGGGGCTGTCACGTCCGGCGATCCGGGGGCGGCGGCGTGTCGTCGCGCCCGGGGTCCCACCGGGGCGCGCCGGAGGACGGCGGCGGTGCGCCCTCGCGTGGCGGTGCCGACTCGGGTGGCGGTGACACGGGCGGCCGGCCGTGGTCCGTCCGGGTCGGCTGCTCGTCCGGCGGCGCCGCGTACGGGTGCTCGGGCGGGTACGGGTGCTCGGGCGCGTACGGCTGCTCGGGCGCGTACGGCCGGTGGTCGGGCGACGGCTCGTCGAGCGTCGGACGGCTCGGCCGCTGGGGCCCGTCCACGCGGGTGGCGTGCGGCCGCGGGCGCCCGGACATCACCACCGCGCCGACGAGCAGCAGCACGCCGCCGCCCAGCGCGTTGGCGACGCCGTCGCCGAGGCCCCCGCCGCCGGAGTCGACGGTCAGGCTGCCCTCGGCCTGTCCGACCCGCACCATCCACAGGATCGTGAAGCCGAGGACGACGACGCCGGCGAGGGCGACCAGCCAGCGGCTGCGGAAGACGACGCCGGCCAGCGTGAGGAGGGCGGCGAAGAGGAAGGGCAGCAGGATCGAGGCGATCGCGTCGGCCTTGGCGTCCGTGATGCCCGTGAACAGGTCCTCGATCGGATAGTCACGCCCGTGACGGCCGTCGTACCAGGCACGGAAGGGGCTCCAGACGGCGGCCGTCGCTCCGGCGAGCGCCAGGACCGAGCCGACGATGTTGCGGATCACCGTTCGGCCTCCTTCGGTCGGGCTCTCGCTGTCGACGCTACGCCGGGTGCCGGGGCCCCGCCAGGCGACGGGGGCACCCGGCGCTAGGGTGACGCGCACACGCCGAAACGGCACGAGGACGAACGGGGGGAGCGGCGATGGTCCGCACGAGGTTGAAGCTGGCGGCGACGCTCACGGTGGTCGTGCTCGCGCTGACGGGCTTCCAGACGAGCAGCAGCGGCGGCCACGGCGGTGGCAAGAGCAAGAGCGGGAAGAGCAGGAGCAGCAGCAGCGGTGGCGGTGGCGGCTGCTCCAGTTCCGAGAAGAAGAACGACGACTACGACAACGCCTCCGGCGGTTCGGGCAGCTCCGGCACCTCGGGCGACCCCACGTACACACCGGCGCCGACCACGGGCCCGGCGGACCTCGAAGTGGAGGTCTTCCAGTGCGTGCGGCCCGCCGAGAAGAAGCGCAAGGGCAAGCCGGCCCGCGCGGCCGACACCACCGCGTCGATCCGGGTCACGCCGGGGTACGACGTGTCCGGTACCTACCGCGTCGTCCTGGAGTTCGAGCGCGGCGACGGCTCGCCGGTCGACCTGGGGGAGATCGTGATCGGCGTGGCGTCCCCGAGTCCCAAGATCTACGACGTCCCGATGAAGCACCCGGAGACCGTCGCACAGGTGAAGAGGTGCACCCTGCGGGAGGTGGTCCGGCTCTCGGAGTCGACGCCGACCCCCACGGCGAGCGCCTCCTGAGGCGCCTGGCAAGAGAGGGCCCCGGAGTCCAGTAGGGTGTCGTGCGCCTGTCAACGCTCTTCATGGACGGGCACCGTCACTCTGCCTGTGCACTCGCACACACTCTCAACGGGGGTTGAAGCGTGAAGCTTCGTCATGTCCGTGCCATCGCCGTCTTCGGTATCGCCCTGGTCGCCCTCACCGGCGCCCGCGGCTCCCACGGCGGCAGCTGCGGCGGCAGCCACGGTTCCAGCAACAACTCCAGCAGCTCCGGCAGCTCCAGCAGCGGCTCCGACAGCAACTCCAGCAGCTCCTCCGGCAGCGTCAGCGGTGTCGGCGGCTCGTCGAAGGACCGCGCCTCGCGTGACGTCAAGATCGACGAGTGCGCGCTGAGCGCGGACGGCAAGAACCTGGTCGCCAAGCTGACCATCACCAACAGCGACTCCTCGGCGTACCTCTACGACGTCACCATGCAGTTCAAGGGCGACGCCGGCAAGACCGTCGACCTCGCGCTGGCGCAGGTCAGCGACCTGCGGGTCGAGGGCGGCGCGTCCAAGTCCACCGAGGCGACCACCCCGTACACCGGCTCCGGCAACGGCTCCGAGTACACCCGCTGCGAGGTCTCCTTCGCCGACCGCACCATCGGCTGACGAGCCGTACGCGCACGGCGACGCGGCTTCGGCCCGGCAGCGCCGCCTCAGCGCAGCCGGAAGCCCTCGCTCCCGGCCCCGCGCCCGGCCCCGGCCCCGGCCCCGCCGGCCCCGCCCCCGCCCCGCGCTGCGAACAGCTCCGCCTGCCGGTCCGCCGGCAGGTTGCCGAGCGTCACCAGGTGCGGCGCGTGGGCGAGGGCCTGGGCGCGGGCGGCCTCCTTGGCCGACCACAGGGCCCGCACCGTGCCCTGCACCCCGCCGGTCGGGTACGCGGCGATGACGGCGGCGGCGCGGACGGCGGCGTCCAGCGCCTCCCCCGCCGGGGTCAATTCGCTGACCAGGCCCGTCTCGTACGCGCGGCGCGCCGAGATCCGCTCCGCGGTGCCCATCAGGGCCATCCGGGCGACCTCCCCGAAGGGCATCTTCTGTGCCATGTGGATGGTCTCGAAGGCGCTGACCATGCCGTAGGTGGTGTGCGGGTCGAAGAACTCGGCGCCCTCGCCCGCGATCAGGAACTCGGCCTCGCCGAGCAGGTAGAACGCCCCGCCGCAGGCCATGCCCTCGACCGCGGCGATGACGGGTTTCCACAGGTCGTTGGCCTTGGGGCCGATGGCGACGAGCGGGTCGTCGATCGCGTAGGGCGAGGAGGGCTGGGGCACGCGTCCGGCGTCGTCCCGGTCGATGCCGGTGCAGAACGCGCGCCCGCCGGCGCCGGTGACGACGACGGCCCTGACCTCGTCCTCGTACCGCAGCCGCCGCCAGGTCTCGCCGAGCTCGCGGGCCATGTCGAGGGTGATCGCGTTGTGCTTGCGGGCCCGGTCGAGGGTGACGACGGCGATCCCGCGTTCCTTGTCGCGTTCCAGCGAGATGCCGGTGCCGTCGGGCGTGCTCATCCGCGCTCCAGGATCCAGCGGGGCACGGTGACGCCGTCGATCTCGGTGAAGACGGCCTTCACGGCGGCGCCGATGCGCAGCCGGGCGGGGTCGACGGAGTTCAGGGGCGCGTCGGGCGCGCTGACGACGTTGCCGGCGAGGCGGACGCGCGGGGCGTCGGCGAGTTCGACGAGGACCGCGTTGTACGGGGCCTGGGCGGCGTAGTCGGGCAGGAGCGGCGGGTGGGGCAGGACGAAGGACCAGATCCGGCCGCGCCCGGACATGAGCCGCCACTCGCTGTCGAAGGACTGGCAGTGCGGGCAGCAGGGGCGGGGCGGGAAGCGGAGTTCGCCGCAGCCGTCGGCCGCGCAGGCCTGGATCCGGAGTTCGCCCCGGGCGGCGTACTCCCAGAAGGGGGCGCCGTCCTCGTCGATGACGGGTGTGAGCATCTCAACTCCTGAGCAGGATCGCGGATGTGGGGACGCCCTCGCCGGCGGTGACGAGGCAGGTGCTCGCGTCCGGGACCTGGGCGGTGGAGGTGCCGCGGAGCTGCTTCACGCCCTCGTTGATGAGGTTGAAGCCGTGGACGTACGCCTCGGAGAGCCCGCCGCCGCCGGTGTTGAGCGGCAGCCGGCCGCCGATCTCCAGCGCGCCGCCTTCGGTGAAGGCGCCGCCTTCGCCCCTCCCGCAGAAGCCGTAGCCCTCCAGGGAGAGCGGGACGAGCGGGGTGAAGGCGTCGTAGATCTGGGCGACGTCGACGTCCGCGGGCCCGAAGTCGGCCTGCTTCCACAGGTGGCGGGCGGCGGTCCAGGCGGGGCCGGAGAGCGGGTCGTCGTTCCAGTAGTTGACCATGCCGTGGTGCTGGGCGGGCAGGCCCTGGGCGGCGGAGTGGACGTAGACGGGCTTTCGCCGGCAGTCGCGGGCGCGCTCGGCGGAGACGATCACGCAGGCCAGGGCGCCGTCCGTCTCCAGGCAGTTGTCGTAGAGGCAGAGGGGTTCGCTGATCCAGCGGGAGGTCATGTACATCTCGCGGGTCAGCGGTCGCTCGTACATGATCGCGTCCGGGTTCTGGTTGGCCCGGTTGCGGCAGGCCAGGGCGACGTTGAAGAGGTGGTCGCGGGTGGCGCCGTACTCGTGCATGTAGCGGCGGGCGAGTATGCCGATCTCGTCGGCGGGCCGCAGCAGCCCGAAGGGCCGGGTCCACTGTCCGGGCGTGGGCAGCTGGACGGCGGTGTTCTTCCAGGGCCGGGGCCCGCTGCCGCGCTTGCGTGAGCGCCAGGCGACGCCGACGCTCGCCTGCCCGGTGGCGACGGCGGCGGCGAGGTGGGCGACGGTGGCGCAGGAGCCGCCGCCGCCGTACCCGACCTTGGAGAAGAAGGTGACGTCGCCGGCGCCGATCGCCTTGGCGACCTCGACCTCGTCGGTCTCCTCCATCGTGTACGAGGCGAAGGCGTCGACCTCGGCGGGCGCGATGCCGGCGTCGTCGAGGGCGGCGAGGATCGCCCGGCAGGCGAGGGTCTTCTCGGACTCGGGGAGGCGTTTGGCGAAGGCGGTCTGGCCTATGCCGACGATGGCTGTGCGGTCCTTGAGCACGGCAACCCCCTCGGTGTCGTCGTTGCTGACAGCGCGTCAGGCTACAGCTAATCTGACGGATAGTCAGCTACGGGAGGGTGGACGGCGATGGAGTACGGCTCGATACCGGAGTTGGTGCGCGGGGCGGCCGAGCGGTACGGGCCGCGCGAGGCGGTCGTCGAGGGACGCACCCGCGTCTCGTACGCCGAACTCGGAGCCCGCGTCGAACGGGCGGCGGCCGCGTGCCTCGCGGCGGGCGTACGCGCGGGGGACCGGGTCGCGGTCTGGGCGCCCAACACGCTCGACTGGATCGTCTCGGCGCTCGGCGCGGTCACGGCGGGCGCGGTCCTGGTCCCGCTGAACACCCGCTTCAAGGGCACGGAGGCGGCGGACGTGCTGGCCCGCTCGCGGGCCCGGCTGCTGTTCGTCACGGGCACCTTCCTGGGCACCTCGTACGTGGCCTCCCTGCGGCGCGCGGAGGTGGAACTCCCCGAGCTGGAGCGGGTGGTGGTCTTCAGTGACACGGTGCCGGACGATCCGGCGTACACCACCTGGAAGTCCTTCCTCGCGGAGGGCGACGGCGTGACGCCCGAGGAGGTGCGGGCGCGGGCCGCCGCCGTCGCGCCGTCGTCCCCCTCGGACATCGTCTACACCTCGGGCACGACGGGCCGTCCGAAGGGCGCCGTCATCACCCACGGGCAGACCCTGCGCTGCTACGAGGTGTGGAGCGAGCTGGCGGGGCTCGGTGAGGGTGACCGCTACCTGATCGTGAACCCCTTCTTCCACACCTTCGGCTACAAGGCGGGGATCATCGCCTGTCTGCTCCGCGGGGCGGTGATGGTCCCGCAGCCCGTCTTCAACGTGGACACGGTCCTGGCGAACATCGCGGCGGAGCGGATCTCGGTCCTGCCCGGCCCGCCGACCCTCCACCAGTCGCTCCTCGACCACCCGAACCGCGCCGCCCACGACCTCTCCACCCTCCGCCTGGTCGTCACCGGCGCGGCGGTCGTCCCGCTCCGGCTCGTCGAACGCCTCCGCGCGGAACTCGGCGTCGCCACCGTCCTCACGGCGTACGGCCTCTCCGAGGCGAGCGGCATCGTGACGATGTGCCGGCGCGGGGACCCGGCGGAGGTGATCGCGACGACGTCGGGCCGGGCGATCCCCGGAACCGAGGTCCGCCTCTCGGAGACGGGCGAGGTGCTGGTGCGCGGCTTCCACGTGATGCGCGGCTACTTCGAGGACGAGGAGGCGACGGCGGCGGCGGTCGACGGGGACGGCTGGCTGCACACGGGTGACGTGGGCGTCCTGGACGAGGCGGGAAACCTCCGCATCACGGGCCGGATCAAGGACATGTTCATCGTCGGCGGCTTCAATGCCTACCCGGCGGAGATCGAACAGCTCCTGGGCCTCCACCCCGACATCGCCGACGTCGCCGTCATCGGCATCCCGGACCAGAGGCTCGGCGAGGTCGGCAAGGCCTTCGCGGTACGGCGCCCGGGGGCCCGGGTGACGGCGGACGACCTGATCGCGTGGTCGCGCCGCGAGATGGCGAACTACAAGGTCCCGAGGGAGGTCGAGTTCGTCACGGAGCTGCCGAGGAACGCGAGCGGGAAGGTGGTGAAGGGGGAGCTGCGGGCGCAACGCGCGCGACGCGCGCAGTGAGCGCGGGTTGCTCAGGAGGCTGCGGGCTCCGGGCCGGTGGGCTCCGGGTGGGTGGGTTCGGGGCCCGTGGGTTCGGGGCCCGTGAGGTCGGGGGACGTGAGGTCGGGGGACGTCTGCCGCTCCACCACGCCGAACCAGTGCCAGCAGCCGAGCACCAGCGCGGACGTCAGCCACACGACGCCCAGCCAGGGGTAGGCGGCGTCTCCGGCGCAGTCCGCCAGGTCCGCCTCTCCGGCCGCGTGCATGCGGTGGCACAGGCTCGGCGTCCCCACGACGGTCTGTACCGGCCACGCCAGGGCCATCGTCGCCACCAGCCCGCCGACGGCTCCGAACCCGGCCGCCGCGACGCCCCGCGCGCCCCGGCTGCCGGGTTCGTACCGCACGGGCCGGTAGAAGGTGGCGATCTGCAGCGCCAGCGTCACCCCGAGTGCGAAGCTCAGCCAGTCGTAGCGCCCCTCGCCCAGTGACAGCGTGATCACCGCGGCGAGGGAGGCCGACCACAGCGCGGCCTGGTCGACGACTCCCCTGCTCTCCTGCTCCATGGTCCGGAGGCTAGGAGCGGGCCGGTGCCGGTCCGCCGGAAAGCGGACGGACGTCGCCCGATGGTGTGGAAGAGGCGTACGCCCCGGCGCACGGCGGCAGCACGCCAAAGGGCCCGGACCGGTGTCGCCGGTCCGGGCCCTCCCCCCTTTGCGCGCGCGTGGCGTGCCTCGCCCCGCACGGCCGGCGGTCCCCACCACCTGCCGTACCGGACAGGATCGATCATCAGCCAGGTCGAACGCGGGTGCGAGCCACGTTGGCTGAATCCGTCAGGTCGCGCGCGGCGGAGTGCGACAGAGGGGCCGGGCTGCTGCCCGGCCCCTCTTCATCGGCTCCGTACGAAGCGTGCGGGCCGTGCCCCAGGTTTCCCCCCGGTCCCCTCGGGCGTCCCCCGAGCCCCCGCTCCGTACGGCTCCCGCTCGGCCCCGGCGACTCCCCCGATGGCGTCTCCGGAACCGTCCCCGTGGCATGTGGCCTTAGTTGAGCGGCTCGGACGTGGCGTGCATGTCCATGGTGGTGATCTCGCCGGTGCCGGTGCCCGTGACCTTCTTGGTGATGGCGTCGATCGCCGGCTCGGACGTGGCGTGCATGTCCTTCGTGGTGATCTCACCCTCGGTGCCGCCGGTGGCGTGCATGTCCTGGGGCTTCACGACCGGGTCCTGCTCGATCGGGTTGCTCATCTCGTCAACTCCTGCGTCTCTTTGGGTGGGATCCGGCGTGGTCCGCCCGGCCGCTCCCCCGTGACCAGCCGGACGGACCCCGCATGGCCGCTCACCCTAGTTGCCCGAGTGACGGCTGTGTCGATGACCCGTCTGCCCCCCGACGCGACGGATCGACAAGAAGAAGCGTGCCGTACGGCGATAAACGAACGATGAACGTGCAGGCCGTGACGGAAGGGCGGGCCCTCCCGTCACGCGGCCGCCGTGGGGGCCAGCAGCCTGCGGACCTCGGCCGCCTCCGGTGCGTCGAGGGACTCGTAGATGTCCAGTGCCTCCTGCCAGCAGACTTGGGCACGTCCCGACTGGCCGATGCCGTGGAGGGCCCGCCCGAGAACGGTCAGCACGTTGCCGCGGCGCCACTCGCCGCCGATCCCGCGGAGGACCGTGAGCGCCATCTCGGCGTTGGACGCGGCCTGCGCGTGACGCCGCGCCGCGATGTCCACCTCCGAGAGGCGGAACAGGGTCATGCCCTCCCACAGCCGCTGCCGGCTGTCCCGGAAGACCTCCAGCGCCTCGCGCAGCCGCTCGACGGCGGTACCGAGCTGTGCGGCCTCGGTGAGCGCGAGACCCAGTGCGTACCGGCCGTTGGCGCCGCGCAGCGAGTGCCCCATCGAGTCGTAGATACGGGTCCCCTCCTCGGCGAGGGCGATCGCCTGCGCGGTGCGTCCCATGGCGAGCTGGATGCGGGACAGGTTGCACAGGGCGCTTGCCTCGCCGGGCCGGTCGCCGATGTCGCGGAAGCGCTCGATGGCGTGGGCGAGGTGCACCTCGCCCTCCTCGAAGCGGCTCTGGTAGAGCGCGATGATGCCCCGGGCGTTCGCCGACCAGCAGGCCGGCAGCGGGTCGCCGGCCTGTTCCGCGAAGGGAAGGGCCAGTTCGGCGTCCCGGTCGGCCTCCGTGAACCTGCCGGCGGTGTGGTGGACGCCGGCGAGTGCCATGAGGGCACGGCCCTCGGCCCGCGCGTCGCCCTGGTCGTGCGCGGCGTCGCGGACGAAGGAACCGACGGCCTCGAACTCCTTGGCGTTGGCCCCGGACTCGCCGAGGTCGAGGGCCGCCCACAGCAGGTCCACCGCGCGCCGCAGGGTGTGCGGGGCCGTCGCGGACTGGCGGACGCAGGCCAGGAGGCAGTTGGCCTCGGCGTAGAGCCAGTCCTGGGCCGCGTGGCGGTCGGTGAAGCCGAGGCCCTCGTAGCTCGTGGGCTCCAGGTGGTCGACCAGGCGGTCCCCCGGCCGCTCGATCGCGTACACCTGTGCCGCCGTCGCCAGGTAGAAGTCCAGCAGCCGCGACAGCGCCAGCTCCCGTTCCACCGGCGGGTGTTCGTCGCGTTCCGCGCACGCACGCGCGTAGAGGCGGACCAGGTCGTGGTAGCGGTAGCGGCCGGGGGCCGCGGACTCCACGAGGGAGGTGTCGACCAGGGCCTCCAGGAGGTCCTCGGTCTCCCACTCCGGGAGGTCCAGGACCGCCGCGGCCGCCGCCAGCGAGATGTCCGGGCCGTCGGCGAGGCCCAGGAGGCGGAAGGCGCGGGCCTGGGCCGGCTCCAGCTGGCCGTAGCCGAGTTCGAAGGTGGCCTTGACGGCCAGGTCGCCGGCCTGCAGCTCGTCCAGCCGGCGCCGCTCGTCCGCGAGCTTCGCCGCGAGCACCGAGACCGTCCAGGTGCGCCGCGCCGCGAGGCGCGACGCGGCGATGCGGATCGCGAGGGGCAGGAAACCGCAGGCCGCGACCACGTCGAGGGCCGCCTCCCGCTCCGCCCGCACCCGCTCCTCGCCCACGATCCGGGTGAAGAGCTCCAGCGCCTCCTCGGGCGACATGACGTCCAGGTCCACCAGATGCGCGCCCGCCAGGTCGACCATGCGGATCCGGCTGGTCACGAGCGCCGCGCAGCCCGCCGTGCCGGGCAGCAGCGGACGGATCTGCGCGGCGTCGCGCGCGTTGTCGAGCAGGACCAGGACCCGGCGGCCGTCGAGCGTCGAGCGGTAGAGCGCCGCCCGCTCGTCGAGCGAGTCCGGGATCGCCGAGTCGGGCGTGCCGAGGGCGCGCAGGAACGCGCCGAGCACGGCCTCCGGGGCCGCCGACCGTGCTCCGGCCCCCTGGAGGTCGACGTACAGCTGCCCGTCCGGGAAGTGCGGCCGGGCCTCGTGGGCGACGTGCACGGCGAGCGTCGTCTTGCCGACGCCGCCGATGCCGGCGAGCGCGGACACGGCCATGACCGAGCCCTCGGCGGACGCGAGCCGGGCGCCCAGTTCCCGTACGAACGCGGCGCGGCCCGTGAAGTCCGGGACCGTGGCGGGCAGCTGGGCGGGCCGCGCGACGGGCGTGGCGGCCGGGGCCGACTCCTCCACGGGCCGGGCCAGTTCGGCGTCGGCCTGCAGGATGCGCTGCTGGAGCCGGGAGAGTTCCGGGTTGGGGTCGACGCCCAGTTCGTCGGCGAGCAGCCGCCGGGTGTCGGCGTAGACGGCGAGGGCCTCGGCCTGCCGGCCGGAGCGGTAGAGGGCGAGCATGAGGAGTTCCCGCAGGCGCTCGCGCAGCGGGTGGGCGGCGGTCAGCGCGGTGAGCTCCGAGACCGCCTCGGCGTGCGCACCGACCTCCAGGTCGAGGTCGAGCCGGCTCTCCAGGAGCTGGAGCCGCCACTCCTCCAGGCGGGTGCGCTGGGTCTCGGCGTACGGGCCGGGGACGGAGGCGAGCGCCTCGCCGTCCCACAGGCCGAGCGCCTCGTTCAGCCGGTCGCGGGCGGCGCCGCGGCGCCCGGCCGCGCGCAGCTTCTCCGCCTCGGCGGCGAGGTCGTGGGCCCGGGTGAGGTCGAGGGCGGTGGTGCGCAGGGCGTAGCCGCCGGACTCGCTGACGAGGACGCCCGGGTCGAGCGCCTTGCGCAGCCGGGAGGCGTACGTACGGACGGCGGCGAGCGCCTGCGAGGGCGGGTCCTCGCCCCAGATGGCGTCGATCAGCTCGGAGGCGGTGGCGGTGCGCCCGTCCCGCAGGAGCAGGGCGGCGAGCAGGGCGCGCTGCTGCGGCGACCCGGTGGGCAGCGGCGTGCCGCCCCGGGCGGCCCGCACGGGCCCGAGCACGGCGAAGCTGAGCCCGTCACCGGTGGCCTCCGCGCCGGCCGCGGCAGGCCCGCCGTCCGACGCTGCGACGCCGGGCTTGCCGGCCGCCCCGGTCACGCCGGGCTTGCCGGCCGCTCCGCCCGCCCCGGTCTCCTCGGGTGCGCCGGAGCGCGGGTCGTCGGCAGGCCTGGTGCCGGTCCTGGCGGAACCCGGTGCCGGAGTCCGCTGTTCCGGAACGCGCGGCCCGTTCTCACGGTCCATATGTCCCCCTGCCCGTACAGCTGGTTTCGCCCGAGACAGTCTGCCTTGTCCGGAGGGGGTGCGTCAGCATCGGGTCGGCCGATCCGGACGGGTGCGGACCGGTCGTGCGGCGTTCCTCCCGTACCAGTTAGCTGACGGATCGTCAGATCGGCGCTACCGTGAAGCGCATGGAGAGCTTCCCCAAGATCATCTCGGTGGACGACCACACCGTGGAGCCCCCGCACGTCTGGCAGGACCGGCTCCCGTCCCGTTACCGCGACACCGGCCCCCGGATCGTCCGCGCCCCGCTGAAGGAAATGACCTTTCTGGGGGGAAAGTTCGCCCCCGTGATGGGTGCCAAAGGGGACCAAGGGCCCATCGGCGACTGGTGGGTCTACGAGGACCTGCACCGGCCCCTCACCCGGCTCGACACCGCCGTCGGCTACGACCGCGACGAGATACGGCTCGAGGTCATCACCTACGAGCAGATGCGCCCGGGCTCGTACAGCGTCCCCGACCGCCTCGCCGACATGGACGTCAACCACGTCCAGTCCGCGCTCTGCTTCCCCACCTTCCCCCGCTTCTGTGGACAGACCTTCACCGAAGCCCCCGATCGTGAACTCGGTCTCCTCTGCGTCCGCGCCTACAACGACTGGATGGTCGAGGAGTGGTGCGGCCCCGAGGCGCAGGGCCGGCTGATCCCGCTCATCCTGATCCCGCTCTGGGACCCGGAGCTCGCCGCCGCCGAGGTGCGCCGCAACGCCGCACGCGGCGTCCGCGCCGTCGCCTTCTCCGAGATCCCGCCGCACCTGGGGCTGCCCTCGATCCACACCGACCACTGGGATCCGTTCCTGCGGGCCTGCGACGAGACCGGCACCGTCGTCGCCATGCACATCGGCTCGTCCAGCCGGATGCCGTCCACGTCCGCCGACGCGCCGCCCGCGGTCGGCTCCACCATCACCTTCGCCAACTGCTGCTTCTCGATGGTCGACTGGCTGATGAGCGGCAAGTTCGAGCGCTTCCCGAACCTGCGGATCATGTACGCCGAGGGCCAGATCGGGTGGATCCCCTACGTCCTGGAGCGCGCCGACGTGGTGTGGGAGGAGAACCGCGGCTGGGGCGGGGTGGCGGAGAAGGTGCTGCGACCGCCGTCGGAGCTGTTCGCCGAGCACGTCTACGGCTGCTTCTTCGACGACGCCTTCGGGCTGCGCAACCTCGACGCCATCGGGGTGGGCAACGTGCTGTACGAGACGGACTACCCGCACTCGGACTCCACCTGGCCCAAGTCGAGGGAGGTCGGCGAGGCCCAGATGGGCCACCTGGCGCCGGACGTCGTCGAGCGGATCGTCCGCGGCAACGCGATCGACCTGCTCGGCCTGACCCCGGACGGCCTCTGGCGACCGTGACCGGGGCTCGACGGAGGACCCCGCTTGTGGTGTGGGGCCCTCGGCGGGCGGTTCGGACGGCCGCCAGGGCGTGCCGGAGCGCCGTGAGCACCTGAGTCGTCGTCCGCAGACAGAACTGATGGAACGTCAGGTAACGAGAGGGGAGTCCCATGGTCGTCTACGGGATCCAGCTGCCCGTCCAGTCCCAGAGCACCCTCTACGCCGAGCCCTGGGAACCCGCCGCCGGCCCCGCCGACCTGCTCGCGGTCGCCCGGGCCGCCGACGCCCACGGCTTCGACTACGTCGCGTGCTGCGACCACGTCGCCATCCCGCGCCGGCTGGCGGGGGCGATGAGCACCGTCTGGTACGACCCGGTGGCCACGCTCGCCTACCTCGCCGCGGCCACCGAGCGGGTCCGGCTGCTCTCCCACGTCGCCGTCGTGGGGCTGCGCCACCCGCTCGTCACCGCCAAGGCGTACGCGACGCTCGACCACCTCTCCGGGGGCCGGCTGGTCCTCGGGGTCGGGGCCGGGCACGTCCAGGAGGAGTTCGAGGCGGTCGGGGCGGACTTCGCCGGGCGCGGCGGCGTGCTCGACGAGACCATCGACGCGCTGCGGGCGGCGCTGGGGCCCGAGGAGTTCCCGGAGCACGACGGCCCGCGCTTCTCCTTCCGGGACCTCGGCCAGCGGCCCCGGCCCGCGCAGGCGCGCGTGCCCGTCTGGGTCGGCGGCTCCTCGCCCGCCGCCGTGCGCCGGGCCGCCCTCAAGGGGGACGGCTGGCTGCCGCAGGGCGACCCGCGCGGCCGGCTCGCCGAGCAGATCGGCACGCTGCGGCGGCTGCGCGAGGAGGCCGGGATCGAGGCGCCGCTCACGGTCGGCGCCATCACCGAGGCGCTGTACGTGGGCGAGCCCGGCTGGGACACCGGCCGGCGCACCCTGAGCGGCAAGCCGCAGGTGCTCGCCGAATCCCTGCGGGCCTACGGCGAGATGGGCGTGCACCAGATCCAGGTGCGGTTCCGCTCCCGGAGCCGCACCGAACTCACCGACCAGATGGCGGCGTTCGCGACGGAGGTCGCCCCCCACCTGAACTGAGGAGCCGGATTCATGGGCAAGCTGGACGGGCGTGTCGTCGTCGTCACGGGCGCGGCGCGCGGGCAGGGCGAACAGGAGGCGCGGCTCTTCGCCGCCGAGGGGGCGAGGGTCGTCCTCGGGGACGTGCTCGACGAGCAGGGCGAGGCGCTTGCCAAGGAGCTGGGGGAGGAGCGTGCGACGTACGTCCGCCTCGACGTGACCAGGGAGGAGGACTGGTCGGGCGCCGTGGCCGTCGCGAAGGACCGCTTCGGCCGCATCGACGGCCTGGTGAACAACGCGGGCATCCTGCGCTTCAACGAGCTGGTGTCCACGCCCCTGGACGAGTTCCAGGCGATCGTGCAGGTCAACCAGGTGGGCTGCTTCCTGGGGATCCGTGCGATCGCGCCCGAGATCGAGGCGGCCGGCGGCGGCACGATCGTCAACACCGCCTCGTACACCGGCGTGACCGGGATGGCCGGGGTCGGCGCCTACGCCGCCACCAAGCACGCCGTGCTCGGGCTCACCCGGGTCGCGGCCGTGGAGCTGGCGGCGAAGGGCATCCGCGTCAACGCGGTCTGCCCGGGCGCGATCGACACCGCGATGAGCAATCCGGAGGGCGTGGACCCGGCGGCCACCGCCGAGCTGTACCGGAACCTGGTGCCGCTGGGGCGGATCGGCCGCCCGGAGGAGGTGGCGGCCCTCGCGCTCTTCCTGACGGCCGAGGACTCCTCGTACATCACCGGCCAGCCGTTCGTGATCGACGGCGGATGGCTCGCCGGCGTCAAGCTCTTCTGACTCCTCCGGACCTCCTCCGGAACCCTGCCGCCGAGCATGTCTGACGTTCCATCAGGTATTGACAGGCCGGGGCGCATCAAAGAATCTGACGATACGTCAGAAACTCACGAGGACGGTGAACTTCCTTGGAATTCGGGATCTTCGTACAGGGATACGTCGGCAAGCGTGCCGAGACCGATCCCGAAGCCGAGCACAAGGCCCTCATGGAGGAGACCGAGTACGTCATCCAGGCGGACAGGTCCGGGTTCAAGTACGCCTGGGCCTCCGAGCACCACTTCCTGGAGGAGTACTCGCACCTCTCCGCCAACGACGTCTACCTCGGTTACCTCGCCCACGCCACCGAGCGCATCCACCTCGGCTCCGGCATCTTCAACCCGCTCGCCCAGGTCAACCACCCGGTGAAGGTCGCCGAGAAGGTCGCCATGCTCGACCACCTCTCGGGCGGACGATTCGAGTTCGGCTCCGGCCGGGGCGCCGGCTCCCACGAGATCCTCGGGTTCTTTCCGGGCATCACGGACATGAACCACACCAAGGAGATCTGGGAGGAGACGATCGCCGAGTTCCCCAAGATGTGGCTCCAGGAGGAGTACGAGGGGTTCCAGGGCAAGCACTGGTCGCTCCCGCCGCGCAAGGTCCTGCCCAAGCCGTACGGCAGGTCGCACCCGGCCATGTGGTACGCGGCGGGCTCCCCGTCCTCGTACGCGATGGCGGGGAAGAAGGGCCTCGGCGTCCTCGGCTTCAGCGTGCAGAAGGTCTCCGACATGGAGTGGGTCGTCGAGTCGTACAAGACCGCGGTCAAGGAGGCCAGGGCGGTCGGCGACTTCGTCAACGACAACGTCATGGTGACCTCCACGGCGATCTGCGCCGAGACCCACGACAAGGCCGTCGAGATCGCCGTCGGCGGCGGCCTCAACTACCTCCAGTCGCTGCTCTTCCGCTACCACGACACCTTCCCGCGCCCCGAGGGCGTCCCGGAGTGGCCCGAGCTGCTTCCCGAGTACTCCGCCGAGATCATCGAACTCCTCATCCAGGAGGAGCTGATGATCTGCGGCGACCCGAGCGAGGTCCTGGCCCAGTGCAAGCGCTGGGAACAGGCGGGCGCCGACCAGCTGTCCTTCGGCCTGCCGATCGGCATCTCCTACGAGGACACGATGAACACGATCAAGCTGATCGGCGAGCACGTGATCCCGGAGATCGACACGGACCCCGTCCACCGCACCACCCGCTTCCGGCAGTCGGCCGGCAACTGACGGGCCCCACCCAGCGCGGGGCGGTGTCTTCCCGGACCGCCGCCCCGTACCGGCCCCGGCCGGAGGCCGTTCCGCGGCGGCCCCGGTCCGGGGCACACCCGTGTCCAGGTGCAGAAAGGGAACGCCATGCTCGATCACCTCATCAAGGGCGCCACCGTCGTGGACGGCACCGGCGCCCCCGCCTTCACCGCCGACGTCGGGATACGGGACGGGCGGATCGCCGTCATCACGGGGGCGGGGACGGCCGGCGAGGAGGCCCGCACCGAGGAGGACGCCTCCGGCCTCGTCCTCGCGCCCGGCTTCGTCGACCCGCACACCCACTACGACGCCCAGCTCTTCTGGGACCCGTACGCCACGCCCTCCATGAACCACGGCGTCACCACCGTCGCCGGCGGCAACTGCGGCTTCACCCTCGCCCCGCTCCACCCCGGCCGGCCCGCCGACGCCGACTACACGCGCCGCATGATGTCCAAGGTCGAGGGCATGGCCCTCGCCGCGCTGGAAGAGGGCGTCGACTGGACCTGGTCCTCCTTCGCCGAGTACCTGGACGCCCTCGAAGGGCGGATCGCCGTCAACGCCGGGTTCATGGTCGGGCACTGCGCCCTGCGGCGGTACGTCATGGGCGCCGACGCCGTCGGCGGACAGCCGACCGCCGAGCAGCTGCGGCAGATGGTCGACCTGCTCAAGCAGTCCATGGACGCCGGCGCCTGGGGCCTGTCCACCACCCAGTCCTCCACCCACTCCGACGGCGACGGCGCCCCCGTCGCCTCCCGCCACGCGCGGCCCGCCGAACTGATCGCCCTGTCCAGGGCGGTCGGCGAGCACGAGGGCACCCAGCTGGAGGCCATCGTGGCCGG
Organism: Streptomyces sp. NPDC127092; assembly: GCF_042722475.1. NCBI lineage: Bacteria > Bacillati > Actinomycetota > Actinomycetes > Kitasatosporales > Streptomycetaceae > Streptomyces > Streptomyces sp. NPDC127092. Next base: position 8,470 of record NZ_JBHXFE010000069.1, on the reverse strand, counting down.
CTGCCTCGACCAGTTCTCGGACGCCGAGATCGACCTCTTCGTCGAGATGAGCGCCGCCGCCGGCCGGCCCCTCAACTGGAACGTCCTCACCATCGACGCCACCGTCCCCGAGCGCGTCCCGCGCCAGCTCCTCGCCTCCGAGCGGGCCCGCAAGTCCGGCGGCCGGATCGTCGCCCTCACCATGCCGATCCTCACGCCCATGAACATGTCGCTCGGCACCTTCTGCGCCCTCAACCTCATCCCGGGCTGGGGCGAGATCCTCTCCCTCCCGGTCCCCGAGCGGATCGCCAGGCTCCGCGACCCGGAGGTCCGCGCCGCGATGCTGCGCCGCGCCGACTCCAAGGAGGCCGGCGTCTTCCGGCGCCTGACGAACTTCGGCCGGTACGTCATCGGCGACACGTACTCCCGGGAGAACGACGGCCTCACCGGGCGCGTCGTACGGGACATCGCCGCCGCACGCGGGCAGGACCCGTTCCAGTGCCTCGTCGAGATCTGCGCCAACGACGACCTGCGCACCGTCCTGTGGCCCATGCCCACCGACAACGACCCCGCCTCCTGGGCCCTGCGCGCGGAGACCTGGCAGCACGAGGACGTGCTGCTCGGCGGCTCCGACGCGGGCGCCCACCTGGACCGGATGTGCGGGGCCCCGTACACCACCCGCTTCCTCGGCGACTGCCTGCGCGGCCGGAAGCTGGTGCCCCTGGAGCAGGCCGTGAAGATGCTGAGCGACGACCCGGCCCGGCTCTTCGGGCTGCGCGAGCGGGGCCGGATCGCCGTGGGCCACCACGCCGACCTCGTCCTCTTCGACCCCGAGCGGATCGACGCGGGCCCGGCGACCCTCGTCCACGACCTGCCGGGCGACAGCCCGCGCCTGGACTCGCGCGCGACCGGGATCGTGTCCGTGCGGGTCAACGGCGTGGAGACGGTACGGGACGACGAGGTGACGGGCGCGATCCCGGGGCGCGTCCTGCGCTCGGGCCGTGACACGAGGACGGTGAGCACGCGATGACGGACACGGGGACCGGCGGGATCACGGAGCGCCTCTATATAGGGGGAGAGTGGGTCGAGCCCGACGGCGGCCACTACGAGGTGATCAACCCCGCCACCGAGGAGGTCGTCGGGCTCGCTCCCGAGGCCTCGCGCGCCCAGGTGTACGCGGCGGCCGAGGCGGCCCGCGAGGCGTTCGCCGGCTGGTCCCGTACGAAACCGGAGGAGCGGGCGGCGATCCTGGACCGGGCCGCGGACCTCATGGCCCGGGACGCCGGGGCGAACACGCTGCTCGCGCGCGCCGAGACCGGCGCCACCACCGCCACCGCCCGCGGCATGCAGGTGGCCGTGGGCGCCGCCCGCTTCCGGCGGTACGCGCGCGGCGCCCTGGAGCCGGTCGAGCAGGCGCTGCCGCCGCAGATCAACGAGGCGGGCCCGATGGGGAAGGCCGGGGTCTTCGGGGCGGTGGCGGTACGGCGCCCGGTGGGCGTGGTCACCTGCATCACCTCGTACAACAACCCCTGGGCCAATCCGGCCGGGAAGATCGCCCCGGCGCTCGCCATGGGCAACACGGTCGTGGTGAAGCCGGCCCCGCAGGACCCGCTGTCGGTGTTCGCGATGACCCGCGCCCTGGCGGAGGCGGGCGTCCCGGCCGGCGTGGTCAACGTCGTCACCGGGTCGGCGCCCGCCGTGGGCGAGGCGGCCGTGGACTCGCCGGCGGTCGACATGGTCTCCTTCACCGGCTCCACGGCCGTCGGCCAGGCGATCGGCGAGGTGTGCGGGCGGCAGCTGAAGCGGCAGCTCATGGAGCTGGGCGGCAAGGGCGCGGCGCTGGTCTTCGACGACCTGGACGACGACGGGCTCGCCGCCGCCGTGACGGGCATCGGGACGACCTTCTCCTTCTACAGCGGGCAGATCTGCACGGCCCCGACCCGGGTGCTCGCCCAGCGCGGGATCTACGAGCGGCTGCTCGCGAAGCTGACCGGCTACCTCGGCCACCTCACGGTCGGCGACCCGGCGGCGCCCGGCACGGTCGTCGGCCCCGTGATCTCGGCGGCGCACCGCGACCGCGTCGAGTCGTACGTCGAGCTGGGCAGGAAGGAGGGCGCGCGGGTGGTCGCGGGCGGCGAGCGGCCGGCCGGACCGGGGCTCGACCGCGGTTTCTACGTGGCGCCGACCCTGCTCGCGGACTGCACCAACGACATGCGAGTGGTGCGCGAGGAGATCTTCGGCCCGGTGGTCGTGGTGGTGCCCTTCGACGACGAGGAGGAGGGCGTCGCGCTCGCGAACGACAGCGACTACGGGCTGATCGACTACGTGTGGTCCGGGGACGTGGCCCGCGCATTCCGTGTCGCGGCGCGGCTGAGGGCCGGCGGGGTCGGGATCAACACCGTCGGCCGGAACATGGAGGCGCCGTTCGGCGGCTTCAAGAAGAGCGGTGTCGGCAGGGACGTCGGCTCGTACGCGCTCCAGGCGTACAGCGAGCTGCAGGCGGTCGTCTGGCCGGGCTGAGCCCGGCGGGAAGCCGGGGCGGACCCGCCCCGCGAGACGAGGTGACGAGCTCCTCGAAAATTCCTCGGGAAATTTTGGAAACGGACATTTGGGGCGCAGCTGCGGTTCCCGCATATCGGACACCCGGCGACGGGCCTACCGGTTGGTCGGTCCGTCGCGGTAGTCGATCTTTCAATCATTGGCGGGCGTCCGATTCGACCCGCGCAATGCAAGGCAAAGATCGACCGGGCGACCGGAGTTCGATCTTCCGGATGTGGAAACCGCAGCACTTAACGTCCTGTTCATGACTCAGGTGGATGTGCGGCCCCAGGCCGGAGACACGGTAAGGGGCGTCGCCGCGGGCGACAGCCACGGTGTACGTACCAAGGGCCTCGGCGGAAACTCCGTGGGCCTGCTCGGCAGTGCCGTCATCGGCATCTCCACTGTCGCCCCCGTCTACTGCCTGACCTCCACACTCGGCTCCACGGCCGGCGAGGTCGGCCTGCAGATGCCCGCCGTCTTCCTCGCCGGCTTCCTGCCGATGCTGCTGGTCGCGTTCGCGTACCGCGAGCTCAACAAGGCCATGCCGGACTGCGGCACCTCCTTCACCTGGACGGTGAAGGCCTTCGGCCCGAAGCTCGGCTGGATGTGCGGCTGGGGCCTGGTGATCGCCACGATCATCGTGCTCTCCAACCTGGCCGGCGTCGCCACCTCGTACTTCTGGCTCCTCGCCGGAGAGGTCACCGGCGATCCGTCGATCGCCGCCCTGGACGACAACAAGGCCGTCCACATCCTCACCTGCCTCACCCTGATCGCCGTCGCCACCGCGATCAGCTACCGCGGCATGACCGCCACCAAGGGCGTGCAGTACGCCCTCGTCGGCCTCCAGCTCGTCGTCCTCGCCGTGTTCGTCGCGATGGCACTGTCGAAGGCCGGCTCCTTCGAGACCTCGGTCGACTTCTCCTGGTCCTGGATGAACCCCTTCGCGGTGCAGTCCTTCGCCGCGTTCACCGCCGGACTCTCCCTGTCGATCTTCATGTACTGGGGCTGGGACGCCTGCATGGCGACCAACGAGGAGACCACCGGCAGCCAGAAGACCCCCGGCCGCGCCGCGCTGATCGCCATGGTCGTCCTGGTCGGCTCCTACCTGGCCACCGGCATCGCCGCCCAGATGGCCGTCGGCTCCGGCGACAAGGGCCTCGGCCTCGCCAACCCGGAGACCTCCGACAACGTCTTCGCCGCCCTCGCCGGCCCCGTCATGGGCCCGGCCCTCGGCATCCTGCTCTTCGTCGCCGTCCTGGCCTCGGCCGCCGCGAGCCTCCAGACCACCTTCATCCCGGTGGCCCGCACGGTCCTCGCCATGGCCACCTACGAGGCCCTGCCGAAGTCCTTCACCAAGGTCCACCCGGTCTTCAAGACCCCGGGCAAGGCCACCGTCGTGGCCGGTGTCGCCACGGGTGCCTTCTACACCGTGATGACCCTGCTCAGCGAGAACGTCCTGGTCGACACGATCTACGCGCTCGGCCTGATGATCTGCTTCTACTACGCCCTGACGGCCTTCGCCTGCGTCTGGTACTTCCGCGCCGAGCTCTTCCGCTCCGGCCGCGACCTGGCCTACAAGGGCCTCATGCCGCTCCTCGGCGGCCTGATGCTGACCGCCGTCTTCGGCAAGACGCTCTACGACATGTGGGACCCGGCCTACGGCTCCGGCTCCGCGGTCCTCGGCGTCGGGTCGGTGTTCGTGATCGGCGTCGGCCTGCTGCTGCTCGGCGTGGTGATCATGCTGGTGATGCGCGCCAAGAGCCCCGCGTTCTTCCGCGGCGAGGTGCTCACCAAGGAGACCCCGTCACTGGTCGTGGAGGACTGACCGACCGTCCGGTGATGGACAGCGGCGAGGCGGCGGGCCCGTGGGGGGTCCCGCCGCCTCGTCTTTTCCGCGCTCGCGCGCCCGGGCTCCGTCAGTGCTGACCGGGAAGCAGCCCCTCCACCATCTTGTTGGCGGCCGGCATCTGGTCCGCCGAGGCGGGCTTCGGCTTCGGCGCCAGCACGCCGCTCAGCGGCACCACCGAGGGCAGGTTCGCGCCCGCGGTGTCGGCGGCGGCGCTGCCGGCGGCGGCGAGGCCACCGGTCACGGCGAAGGAGGTCAGGGCGACTGCGGTGAGGATCTTCTTCATGACGCGTGAACGCCGCCCCGGGCGCCGGGGTTACGCGCACCGTCCCTACGATGCGCCCATGCCTTCTCCCACGAACGACTGGACGCTGCGCCCGGGCCGGGCCGAGGACGTGGAGGTCGTCGCCGAGCTGCGGGCCGAGGTCATGCGCCCGGACCTGGAACGCCTCGGCCGCTACGACGAACACCGGGTGCGCCGGCGGGTACGCGAGGGCTTCTCGACCGCGTACACCTCGGTCATCGAGGTCGACGGCGCCTTCGCGGGCTCCGTCACCCTCCGCCCGCACGAGGACGCCGAAGGCCTCTGCCTGGAGCACTTCTACCTGGCCCCGGCCCTGCAGGGTCGCGGCCTCGGCGGCGCCGTGCTGCGCACCCTCCTGGAGCGCGCCGACGCCCAGTCGGCCCCGGTCCGCCTCCAGGTCCTCCAGGGCAGCGCGGCCCGCCGCCTCTACGAGCGGGCCGGGTTCACGGTCGAGTCGGAGGACCCGGTGGACGTGTGGATGGTGCGGGAGCCGGCCCCCCAGGCCGGCTGACCGCCGATCTCCTCCCCCCTCGGGCAAGCGCCTCCGCCCGGCCCTACGCCTCTGCCGTCTCCTCCGCCGTCCCTGCCGTCTCCTCCGTCTCCGCCTCCGCCGGCTCCGCGATCAGGGCCGCCCACGTACGGCATCGGCTGCCTCGGCCTCTTCGCCGGGGTCGTGGCCGTCGGCGCGTTCCTCGGCTGGGTGTTCGTCGGGGGTGCCTTCGAGGACGAGCCGGAGCTGCCGGACGGCCCGTACTTCGGAACCTCGCCCCTGGTGGAGGACCCGGGGCCCGACCTCTCCTTCCTGGGCTGGATCTCGGCGCTCGCCCTGTGCGTCGCCGCCCTGGTCGTCGCCGTCCTCGTACGCCGCAAGGCCGCCTTCGCCCACCTGACCCGGGGCCGGCACCTGGCCGAGGAACTGTGGTCGCACGGCTGGTACTGCCACCGCTGCGGCACCGTCCACTTCGCCGGCGTACCCGGCGAGGACACCGCCCCGCTCACCCTCCAGCGCTTCCGCGAACGGGTGTGGGAGCGAGGCGGCTACGGCGACCTCGCGGCCCGCCAGCGGGCGGTGGGTTAGACAAGGCGTTGCCGCCCCGCGTCCGTACAACCTTTCGGAGTCTCATGAGTCTTGTCCGTGCGACACGAGTCATGAGTGGAGGGCGCGGATGCGTCGGACAGGACGATGGGCCCGGGCGGCCGGGGTGATGTGCGGGGCGGCCGTGGTGGCCGCGACGCTGGTGGCACCGGCTGCCGCGACGACGAAGGCGCACGCTCCGGCGGCCGGTCCGGCCGCCCCGGCGCCCGTCCCGGCACCGCGCAAGGCCCTCCTGAGCACCGGTGAGACGGCCGAGCTCGACCGCGGCAAGCTGCGGGTGAGCGGCCGGGACGGCGCGCCGTCCGGACCGTACGCCTTCGCCGGGATCCGAGGCGCGACCGAGGTGACCCCGACGGGCCGGCGCACTCCGCAGGCGACCACCCGCCTCGGCACGGCCGACGCCGGAACCGCCGCGTCCGGACCGGCAGCGCGCGCCGCCACGACGACCACCGCGACCACGGCGAACCAGCGGGTGAAGATCGACCTGATCAACACCTACCACTGGGGCGGCCTCATCCACGTCTGGAACCGCACCACCTGGCAGTGGTACGACGTGCAAGAGGAGCAGTGGGACGACTTCGGCACCGTCTACCTGCCGGCCGGCGAGTACGTGGTGGTCGGCCTGTGGAGCAACTGGCAGCAGCCGACCCACCTGCTCGCGAAGACGTTCACGGTGGGCAGCGCGCCGCTCACCGTGACGCTCGACGCGAACGCGTCGAAGCCCACCCGGATCGCCGTCGACGACCCGAGCGCCGTCCGCGCCGCCTCGTCCGTGTGGATGTCGATGCCCAACGGCGACATAGCCGGTTTCGCCGGAGGGCGCGACGCCGTCTACGTGACCCCCATCGCGCTGCCCGGCGTCAGCCTCAAGGTGCACGAGGTGCTCGGCCGCAAGGGCTCCACCCCCAACCGGCCGAGCCCTTACCGCTACGACGTGGTCCACACGTTCCCGAACGGCGTGCCGACCACTCCCGTGGCCTCGGTCCGCACCGCGGACCTGGCGAAGACCCGGACGACCGTGCGTGCCTCGGGTGCCGGGATCAGCGCGTGGTACGGGGTCGCCGCGATGCTCGGCGACGATTCGGGCGTGTACAGCCCGAGCGCGGTCCCGGCGCCCGGCACCTTCACCCATTACCTGACGCCCGGCCGCACCTACCACCGTTTCGTCCAGCAGGGCGACTTCGATGACCAACTTCCGGCCCTGAGCCCGCCCTCGGGTGAGTCGCCGGCGGAGACCTTCGGTCCGGCGCCGCTCACCGTCGCCGGAGGATCGCGGTGGAACCGGGGCACCTTCCTCCTGGACGAGACCTCGCTCGTCGGCTCCGACGGCGCGGCGGGCAAGGACTACAACGCCACGCACACCTACCGCGTCACCGCCGAAGGCCAGGAGCTGGGTCGCTCCGGGCCGTTGCCCTTCAGTGAGCGCTACTCCCTGCCGGTGAACTCGTACGCCACGTACGGCATCCACCACGTCGTCAGCCGCGCGCACCACTCCACCCGGCTGTCCCCGCGCATCGAGACCGACTGGCTCGTCAGCGGCAGCACGCTGAGCTCGTACGGCAGCAGCGCGCTCCCGGTGATCGACGCGCGCCTCGACGTGCCCGGTCTCGACCTGCGCAACCGCGCGGCGGCGGGCCCCGTCGCCGTCCGTGTGTCCCTGGCGAACCGCGTCCCCGCATACGCTGCCACGCTCACCTCCGTCGAGTACTCCTTCGACGACGGCGGGACGTGGCAGACCGCCCCGCTCGCCGCCGAGGGGGCCACCGGAACCGCCACGGTCGACGTGCCGGCCACGGCCGGCTTCGTGTCGCTCCGGATCAGCGGCACGGACGCTTCGGGAGGCTCGGTCACCCAGACCGTCACCCGTGCCTTCGGCGGCCCCGGCACGCAGACCGCGCTGAAGGCCGGCTCGATCTCGGTGAGCGGTGCAGTCGTCAACGACGCCAAGCCGATCACTCCGACGCTGACCGGCGAGGAGACCTACACGGCCCGCTTCACCGTCGACGCGCCCGGCGGTCTGGGCGCGGCCGGGCTGCACTTCTTCCACGGCCCGTACACGAACCCGGACGGGCTGCTGTCCGTCTTCCCCGGCCGGTGCACGAAGCGCGCGACCGGCACCGTCCACGACTGCGTGGCCGAGTTCCACATGAACGCGGCCACCTACATCGGCCTCAACAAGCTCGCCGGCACCTGGTCGATCGCCGCCTGGGCCCACTCGGCCGACGGGGCGAGCGTCTACCAGGGCCCGGTGGCCGGCCAGGTGAGCTTCAAGCGGGCCTCCACGTTCGCCCTGAACTCCGTCGCGCCGCAGCCGGTCTCCCGCGGCGGCACGCTCACCGTCACCGGCCGGCTGACCGGTGCCCCGTGGGAGTACGGTGCGGCGACCGCCCTCGCGGGCCAGCAGGTCCAGCTGCGGTTCAAGATGTATGGCGCCAACACCACCTGGTCCGTGGTCGCCACCGGCGTGACCGACGCCAACGGCGCCGTCACGATCAAGCGCACCGCCTGGAACGACGGACACTGGCGCCTGGTGTACCCCGGCTCGGCCGCCGCACCGTGGGCGGGCTCGGCGTGGGACTGGGTCGACGTCCGCTGACGCGGACCGCACGACGGGCAGGGGGGGGGGGGGGGGAAGGGGGGACATGGGGTGGGGACCATCCGTCCCCCAAGGAGGAGCCGGGGGGGGGGAGGTCCAAGCACCCCG
>NZ_JBHXFE010000068.1:0-30280 GCF_042722475.1 Streptomyces sp. NPDC127092 | reverse complement strand
GCCCGGTTACATTCCGAACCCGGAAGCTAAGCCTTTCAGCGCCGATGGTACTGCAGGGGGGACCCTGTGGGAGAGTAGGACGCCGCCGAACAATCTTTCAGGACCCGTGGTCCCAGCGTTCACGCTGGGCCACGGGTCCTTTTTGTTTTCCTCCGAATTTTCTGAAAGCGCGGTGCGGTGCCGGCTGCGCGAGAATGACTGCAGTACCCGAAGACAGGAGTCACGTCGATGTCCACCAACTCTCCCGACGACCGTCCGGAGCGCGAGCCGCGTCGCCGGGACGGTGGCGAGCGGGGCGGCTTCCGTGGGCCGCGTCGTGACGACAACCGTGGCGGCGGCTACCGCGGCCGTGACGACCGCCCGTCGTTCCGTCGCGACGACCGTCGTGACGACCGGCGTGATGACCGTCGTGACGACCGGCCGTCCTTCCGTCGCGACGAGCGCCGCGACGACCGCCGCGACGACCGTCGCGACGAGCGGCCCCGTGGGCCGCGGCGTGAGGACGACCGGCGTGGTGGCGGTGGGTTCCGCGGCCGTGACGACCGGCGTGACGACCGTGGGCGTGGGCCGCGTCGGGACGACCGGGGTGGCTACGGGCGCCGTGACGACCGGGGCGACCGGGGCGAGCGTCGCGGTGGCGACCGCGCGCCCATCAAGCGCCTGCCGATTCCGCCGGAGGTCACCGGTGAGGAGATCGACGCGGACGTGCGGCAGGAGCTGATGAGCCTGCCCAAGGGACTGGCCGACGACGTCGCCCGTAACCTCGTCATGGTTGCCCAGCTGATCGACGAGGAGCCGGAGAAGGCGTACGAGTACTCGCGCATCGCCCTGCGGCTCGCGTCCCGCGTCGCCGCCGTCCGCGAGGCGGCCGGCTTCGCCGCGTACGCGACCCAGAAGTACTCCGAGGCGCTGGCCGAGTTCCGCGCCGCGCGGCGGATGACCGGCAGTGTCGAGCTGTGGCCCGTCATGGCCGACTGCGAGCGCGGTCTCGGCCGGCCCGAGCGTGCGCTCGCCATGGCCGGTGAGCCCGAGGTGCAGAAGCTGGACAAGGCCGGGCAGGTCGAGATGCGGCTCGTGGCCGCCGGCGCCCGCCGGGACATGGGGCAGCTCGACGCCGCCATCGTGACCCTGCAGAGCCCCGAGCTGGCGTCGAACGCCAACCACCCGTGGACCGCCCGACTGCGTTACGCGTACGCGGACGCGCTGCTGGCGGCCGGGCGCGAGGACGAGGCGCGCGAGTGGTTCGCGAAGGCGCTGGAGGCCGACAAGGACGGTTCCACGGACGCCTCCGACCGGCTCGCCGAGCTGGACGGCGTCGAGTTCGTCGACGCGTTCGACGACTCCGACGACGTCGAGGAGAGCGACGACTCCGAGGACTCCGAGGGCTCGCAGGAGTCCGGCGCGTCCGGTGTGGCCGGTGACTCCGACGCGGACGAGCGGGAGAGCGGCCGGGGCGGCCTCGCCGACGGCGACGAGAGCTGACGCCTGCGGTACGACATGAAGGGCGGCACCCCTGCCGGGGTGCCGCCCTTCGTCGTTTCCGCCGGAAGGCCGGCGGTCAGTCGAGTGCCAGGCTCCTGAGCACCAGGCCGGTCGCCGGCTTCGGGCCGAAGGAGGTCGACTTGCGGGGCATGGTGACGCCCTGGCGGGCCAGGTCCCGTACGACCTCCTCCCTCACCGGGTGCATGAGCACGGCCGTGCCGCCGCGGCGCTCCGCCTGGGCGACGGCGGCCTCGGTGTCGTGGATGTAGGCGATGTCCTCGGGGGCGTCCGGGATGCGCCACACGTGGTCGAGGAGGGTGGAGTGCAGGACGGTCGCGTCCAGGGTGCGCCAGGCCTCGGGCCGGTCCGTGCGGACGGTGCGGGCGAGCAGCGCCGGGTCGGGGCGGTCGAGCAGGTGGAAGGTGCCGTCCCCGGCGAGGAGGAAGGCGTTGCCTTCGGCGGTGGCGGCGGCCAGGGCCTCCTGGGCGGCGGGCAGCGGGCCGTCGACGCGGGTGACGCGGAAGCCGTCGCCGATGGCGGCGAGCGCGTCGGCGACGGGGAGCCGGTTGAGGAGGCGGTGGATGGCGCGGACCCGCAGCGGATAGCGGGCGGTGTCGATGAGGAGCACCAGGCCGTGGTTCCACGGGCCGGGCGCGGTGTGCTCCTCGCGGAGCCGGAGGTAGGTGGCCCAGCGGTGGTGCCCGTCGGCGATGAGGGCCTGGTGCCGGCCGAGCTCGGTGGCGACGGCGGTGAGGTCGGCCGGGTTGGTGACGGACCAGAGGCGGTGGTGGAAGCCGTCCTCGGTGGTCGTGGACAGCAGCGGTTCGCGTTCGACGACCCGGTCGATGACGGCGCCCGCGCCGTCGCCGTCGCCGCGGTAGGTGAGGAGCAGCGGCTCCAGGTTGGCGGCGGTGGTGCGCATGAGGTCGGCGCGGTCCTCGACGACGTGCGGCATGACGTCCTCGTGGGGGAGGACGATGCCCTCGGCCGGGGTGGAGAGTTCGAGTGCGCCGATGAGGCCGCGCTGGAGGATGCCGTCGCCGCGCTGCTCGTACACGTAGAGGGCGGGCTCGGGGTCCGGGGCGAGGATGCCGTCGGCGAGCCAGCGGTCGAGGGTGACGGCTGCCTTGCGGTGGCGGGTGCCGGCGGTGATGGCCTGCGGGAGGATCAGCCGGACGATGTTGTGGGGGTCGGCCGATTCGAGGTGGTGCAGTCCGTCGGGCCGTACCACGACGTCGTACGGCGGTGAGGTCACGGCGGCCAGGCTGCCGACCCGCTCGGGGACGTACCTGATGCCCCGGAAGGGGTTCAGGCGGAGACCGGGGGCGCGGACGTCGTCGGCCGCGTGACCTGAGGTGTTCATCTCGTCATCCTATGTGGCGGGTGGTCATGAGCGATGATCAGGGGAGCGGGGCATTTTCACCTGCCGAAACGTGAGGAGTACATGGAATGACGGGATTCGGCCAGGGACGGCAGGGCAGAAACCGGCCGGACGGGAGTGCGCGCGCGCTGAGCGAGGCGTACGACACGGCGCTGCTCGACCTGGACGGCGTCGTGTACTACGCGGGTGGTCACGCGATCCCGTACGCGGTCGAGGCGCTGGGCGCGGCCCGGGCCGGGGGCATGCACCTCGCGTACGTCACCAACAACGCGCTGCGGACACCGGACACGGTGGCCGCGCACCTGACCGAGCTGGGCGTGCCCGCGGAGCCGGGCGACGTGATCACCTCGGCGCAGGCCGTGGCCCGGCTGATCGCGGACGAGGTGCCGCCGGGCTCGCGGATCCTGCTGATCGGCGGCGAGGGGCTGCGGGTGGCCCTGCGTGAGCGGGGCCTGGTGCCGGTGGAGTCGGCGGACGACGACCCGGTGGCGGTGGTGCAGGGGTACGGCGGCCCCGATCTGCCGTGGGGCCGGCTCGCGGAGGCGAGTTACGCGGTGGGCCGGGGGCTGCCCTGGTACGCGTCGAACACGGACCTGACGATTCCGAGCGCGCGGGGCATCGGGCCGGGCAACGGGGCGGCGGTGGAGGTCGTGCGGATCGCGACGGGCGCGGAGCCGAAGGTCGCGGGCAAGCCGTTGCCGCCGATGCACCGCGAGACGGTGCTGCGGACCGGCGCCCGGCGGCCGCTCGTGGTCGGCGACCGGCTGGACACGGACATCGAGGGTGCGTTCAACGGTGGCGTGGACTCGCTGCTCGTCCTGACCGGGGTGACCGATGTGGCGCGGCTGCTCGCGGCGGTGCCGGAGCACCGGCCGACGTATGTGGCGAGGGACCTGCGCGGTCTGCTGGTCGCCCAGCCGGAGGTGACGGAGGGCGCGGACGGCGCGTTCCGGTGCGGGGGCTGGACGGCGACGGTGAGCGGGGGTGCCTTGCTGCTCGAGGGCGAGGCGCGCGAGACGAAGGAGGCGGCTGTGGCGGCTGTGGCGGCTGAGGCGCGTGAAGGGGGCGCGGCGGGCGACTCGCTGGATCCGCTGGACGGCGTACGGGCGCTGTGCGCGGCTGCCTGGACGGAGGCCGGTGCCGGCGCGTGCGGTCTGGACGCGGCGAAGGCGCTGGAGCGGCTGGGGCTGGGGTCGGGGCCGGCGTAAGGGGCACGGCTGCCCACGCGGGGCGAGGCGCGGCGACCTGGCGGCGACGGTCTTCGCGCCGGGCCTCGTTTCCTTGAGGCGTTCCCGTACGGGCGAGCCGCAGCTCGCTCAGGCGGCCCCCGCCCGTATGCGGCCGGCTCCTCGTTCGTACAGGGGATCGATCATCAATGGGAGGGTAGGCTAACCTAACCTCGTGTTGGTCGAGACTCCCTCCCGTGCGAGCGCGGAGCCGGCCGGCCCTGTCCGGAATCCGAGGCGCCGGAACTCGCTGCGCGCCGTCGGACTGGTCGTGGCCGTCGGGATCCTGCTGCTGATCTGCGTCCTGAGCATCATGATCGGTGCCAAGCCGGTGCCGCTCGGCGACGTCTGGCACGGCCTCTTCCACAACAGCGGCATCCGCAACGACGTCGTCATCCACGACGTCCGCGTCCCCCGCACCCTCCTCGGCCTGCTCGTCGGTCTCGCCCTCGGCCTGTCCGGCGCCGTCATGCAGGGACTCACCCGCAACCCGCTCGCCGAGCCCGGCCTGCTGGGCGTCAACGCGGGCGCCGCCGCCGCGGTCGTGTCCGCGATCGCCTTCCTCGGGGTCACCGACGCCGCCTCCTACGTGTGGTTCGCCTTCGTCGGCGCGGCCGTCGTCTCCGTCGTCGTGTACGTCCTGGGCGGCAGCCGCAGCGCCACCCCCGTGCGGCTCGCGCTCGCCGGCACCGCGGCCACCGCCGCCCTGTACGGCTACGTCAACGCCGTACAGCTGCTCGACTCCGCCGCCCTGGACCGGCTGCGCTTCTGGACCGTCGGCTCGCTCGCCGACGCGAACATGGACACCGTCCGCCGGGTCGCGCCCTTCATCCTCGTCGGCACCGTCCTCGCGCTGCTGATCGCCCGGCCCCTCAACGCCATGGAGATGGGCGACGACACCGCGCGGGCGCTCGGCGCCAACCTCAACCGCACCCGGATCACCGCCATGCTGTCGGTGACGCTGATGTGCGGCGCCGCGACCGCCGCCTGCGGGCCGATCGTCTTCGTCGGCCTGATGGTGCCGTACATCGTGCGGTCGATCACCGGTCCCGACATGCGCTGGATCCTGCCGTACGCGGCGGTGCTCTCGCCCGTCCTCCTCCTCGGCTCCGACGTCATCGGCCGGGTCGTGGCCCGCCCCTCCGAACTCCAGGTCGGCATCGTCACGGCGCTCGTCGGCGGGCCCGTCTTCATCCGTCTCGTCCGCCGCAAGAGGATGGCCAAGCTGTGAGCACCAAGACCCTGCGGGCCGGCGGCCTCTCCGTACGCTACGAGCCGCGCGCCCTGTTCTCCGTCCTCGGCCTGCTCGTGCTCGCCCTGGCCGTCGCGGTCGTCCTCATCGGCAGCGGCGACTTCCCGATCGCGCCCGGCGACGTCGTCGCCACCCTTCTCGGCGACGGCACGCCCGTGCAGGAGTTCGCCGTGATGGACCTGCGGCTGCCCCGCGTCCTCGTCGCCGTGTTCGTCGGTGCCGCCCTGGGCGTCGGCGGCGCCGTCTTCCAGTCGGTCTCCCGCAACCCGCTTGGCAGCCCCGACGTGATCGGCTTCGGCCAGGGCTCCACCGTCGGCGCGCTCGCCGTCATCGTCCTCTTCCAGGGCAGCGCGGCGGCCGCCGCCGCGGGCGCCGTCGTCGGCGGGCTCGTCACCGGCGCCGTGATCTACCTGCTCGCCTGGAAGCGCGGAGTGCACGGCTACCGGCTCGTGCTCGTCGGCATCGGCGCCGCCGCCATGCTCACCGCCGTCATCCACTACCTCATCACCAAGGCGCAGCTCGTCGACGCGACGCGCGCGGTCGTGTGGATGACCGGCTCGCTCGACGGCCGCGACTGGGCGCAGTTCTGGCCGCTGTTCGCCGTCAGCTGCGTGCTGCTGCCGCTGGTCCTCGGGCACGGGCGGGCGCTGCGGATGCTGGAGATGGGCGACGACGCCGCGTACGCCCTCGGCGTCAAGGTCGAGCGGACCCGGATCGTCCTCATGGCCGCCGCGGTGCTGCTCGTGGCCGTCGCCACCGCCGCCGCGGGCCCCATCGTCTTCGTCTCGCTGAGCGCGCCCCAGCTGGCCCGCCGGCTCACCCGCTCGCCCGGCCCCAACCTGGCCGCGTCCGCGCTCATGGGCACGGCCCTGCTGCTCGTGGCCGACTGGGCCGCCACCAACGCCTTCGGCGAGCGCCAGCTCCCGGTCGGCGTCGTCACCGGCGTCCTCGGCGGCTGCTACCTGCTGTGGCTGCTCGTCAGCGAGCGGAAGGCCGGCCGCATATGACCACCGCGCACACGAACGACACGATCAGGAGCCAGGGTATGAACGGGCAGCAGCAGACGCCGCGGCAGGCGGGGCAGCGGGCGCAGCGGCTCAGCGCCGAGTCGGTCACCCTCGCCTACGACCAGCGGGTCATCGCCCGCGACCTGAGCGTCGCCATCCCCGACAACTCCTTCACGGTCATCGTCGGCCCGAACGCCTGCGGCAAGTCGACGCTGCTGCGCGCCCTGTCCCGGATGCTCAGGCCCACCGAGGGCCGGGTGCTGCTCGACGGGCAGGCGATCCACTCGATGCCCGCGAAGAAGGTCGCCAGGACGCTGGGCCTGCTGCCGCAGTCCTCCATCGCGCCCGACGGCATCACCGTCGCCGACCTCGTCGCCCGCGGCCGCTACCCGCACCAGGGACTGCTGCGCCAGTGGTCCCCCGAGGACGAGCGGATCGTGCAGGAGTCGATGGCCTCGACCGGCGTCGCCGAGCTGGCCGAGCGGTACGTCGACGAGCTGTCCGGCGGTCAGCGCCAGCGGGTCTGGATCGCGATGGCGCTCGCCCAGCAGACCCCGCTGCTGCTCCTCGACGAGCCGACCACCTTCCTCGACATCCAGCACCAGATCGATGTCCTCGACCTGTGCGCCGAACTGCACGAGACGCAGGGCCGGACGCTGGTCGCGGTGCTCCACGACCTGAACCACGCGGCCCGGTACGCCACCCACCTCATCGCCTGCCGCGGCGGCGAGGTCGTCGCCGAGGGCCCGCCGAGCGAGGTCGTCACGGCCGAGCTGGTCGAGCGGGTCTTCGGACTGCGCTGCCAGGTCATCGAGGACCCGGAGACGGGCACTCCGCTGGTCGTCCCGGCGGGCCGCAAGGCCCGCGCGAAGCGGAAGGCCGGGGCCACCGAGGCCGCCGGGGCCGCGGACGCGGAGCCGGAGCCCGCGTCGGCGACGTGAGGGAGGCGGGCGGCTGAGGGCGGGCTCCCGGCGCCGGGGGCTCCCGCTCCGGGCCCCCCGCCCCTCCCGGCCCGGCCCGCGGCCGCCGTGCGCGAGCGCCCCTACAGCAGCTTGCGCAGGCGCAGCAGGTCGCGGAAGCCGGCTTCCAGGGCGACGCGGCCGGAGGCCCAGGCCTTGGCGAAGTTCAGTTCGCCGTCGACCATCGACACCAGGTCGTCGCCCGTCATGCGGAGCCGGATCTCGGCCTTCTGCGCGGGCGGGCCCGCGAGCGTGGACTCGACCTCGATGCGGCCGTCGGCCAGGCGGCCCGTGAACGTGGTGTCCAGGTCCGTGATGTGGCAGCTCAGGGTGCGGTCGAGCGCGGCCGCGCCGCGCACCTCGCCGTTCGCGCCGGCCAGGTTGTCGGAGAGTCTGTCGAGTGCCGCACGGCACTCCGCGATCGTTGCCATCGGGTCGACCGTACCCCAGGGCTTCGCGGTAGCGTCGGGGCATGAGCGACGCGTATCGGGCAGCCGACGACCCGGCCCGCCCCGACGACCCGGCCCGCCCCGACGACCCGGCCCGTCCCGACGAGCAGGACGCCCCTCACGCGCCGGGCGGCCTCGACGAGGCCGGGCCCGCCCCCCTGGGCGTCGTCCGCATGCCGACCGGCCGGCCCGCGGTCGACGCGCTCCTGGACCGGCTCGGCGACGCCGACCACCTCACGGCGGACGGACACCTCGACGTGTACGAGGATGTACACCAAGGGCTGCGCGCCGAGCTGACCTCGCTCGACGCACCGCCCGGACCTCGTCCGTACGACAACAGGAGCTGAACCGAACGTGGCAGGACCGGCACGCCGCCGTCTCGACGCCGAGCTGGTACGGCGCAAGCTCGCGCGCTCGCGCGAGCACGCCAGCCAGCTGATCGCCGCGGGCCGGGTGACCGTCGGCAAGACCGTGGCCACCAAGCCCGCCACCCAGGTCGAGACCGCGGCGGCCATCGTCGTCGCCCAGGACGAGGCCGACCCGGACTACGTCTCGCGCGGCGGCCACAAGCTGGCCGGGGCCTTCGCGGCCTTCGTGCCGCAGGGGCTGCGCGTCGAGGGCCGGCGCGCGCTCGACGCGGGCGCGTCCACCGGCGGCTTCACCGACGTGCTGCTGCGCGCCGGCGCCGCCCACGTCGTCGCCGTCGACGTCGGCTACGGGCAGCTCGCCTGGTCGCTGCAGAGCGACGAGCGGGTCACCGTCAAGGACCGCACGAACGTGCGCGAGATGACCCTCGACTCCATCGACGGCATCCCGGTCGACCTCGTCGTCGGCGACCTCTCCTTCATTCCGCTCGGTCTCGTGCTGCCCGCCCTCGTGGCCTGCACCGCGCCCGACGCGGACCTGGTGCTCATGGTCAAGCCGCAGTTCGAGGTCGGCAAGGAGCGGCTCGGCTCCGGCGGAGTGGTGCGGAGCGCCGAACTCCGCGCCGACGCCGTGAAGAACGTCGCCCGCCGGGCGGCCGAGCTCGGGCTCGGCGTCCTCGGGGTCACCGCGAGCCCGCTGCCCGGCCCCTCCGGCAACGTCGAGTACTTTCTGTGGCTGCGGGCCGGGGCGCCCGCTCTCGATCCCGCGGAAGTCGACCGCGCCGTGGCGGAAGGACCTCGTTGAGCACAGCTTCGAGCACGTCTAGCGAAAGCAGCCGCACCGCAGGCAGGCGCACCGTCTTCCTGCTCGCCCACACCGGCCGGCCGGCCGCCGTCCGCAGCGCCGAACTCGTCGTCCTCGGGCTGCTGCGCAGCGGCATCGGGGTGCGCGTCCTGGAGGCGGAGGCGGCCGACCTGCCGCTGCCGCCGTCCGTCGAGAAGGTGCCGGAGGCCTGCTCCGACGCGCTCGACGGCTGCGAACTCCTCGTCGTCCTCGGCGGCGACGGCACCCTGCTGCGCGGCTCCGAGTTCTCCCGCGCCTCCGGCGTGCCGATGCTCGGCGTCAACCTGGGCCGGGTCGGCTTCCTGGCCGAGGCCGAGCGCGACGACCTCGACAAGGTCGTCGACCGGGTCGTGACCAGGGCGTACGAGGTCGAGGAGCGGATGACCCTGGACGTCACCGTCTACCAGAACGGCGACGTGCTGCACCGGGACTGGGCGCTGAACGAGGCCGCCGTGCAGAAGGTGTCCCCCGAGCGGATGCTGGAGGTCGTCCTCGCGATCGACGGCCGGCCGGTGACCGGATTCGGCTGCGACGGGGTGATCTGCGCGACGCCGACCGGGTCGACGGCGTACGCCTTCTCCGCGGGCGGCCCGGTGATCTGGCCCGAGGTGGAGGCGCTGCTCATGGTGCCGATCGGGGCGCACGCGCTGTTCGCGAAGCCGCTCGTCACCACGCCCCAGTCGGTGCTCGCGGTCGAGGTCGAGCCGCACACCCCGGACGGCGTGCTGTGGTGCGACGGCCGGCGGACGATCGAGCTGCCCGCCGGAGCCCGGGTCGAGGTGCGCCGCGGCGCCGTCCCGGTCCGCCTCGCCCGGCTGCACCACGCCTCGTTCACCGACCGTCTGGTGGCCAAGTTCGCCCTGCCGGTGTCGGGGTGGCGCGGGGCGCCGCACTAGCGGGGTGTCCCGGGGCCGTAGCGACGTGTCGACGTGTCCAGGCCCGTAGCGACGTGTCCAGAGGCCCGTGGCGACGTGTCCAGAGGGCCTGTTGCGACGTGTCCGGGGTCCGTAGCGGCGTGTCCAGCGGCCCGTGTCCACGGGACAACGACGCAGTGCCCGGAAAGGTACGCGTCACCTCGGCGAGCGGTGAATTCGCCCCCGAAGGGGGGTGGCGTGGCACCGGGCGGCGAAAACCTCGTATGGTCTGGGGCGTGCTGGAGGAGATGCGGATACGGTCGCTGGGTGTCATCGACGACGCCGTCGTCGAGCTGTCGCCCGGTTTCACCGCGGTGACCGGCGAGACCGGTGCGGGCAAGACCATGGTCGTCACCAGCCTCGGGCTGCTGCTCGGCGGGCGGGCCGACCCGGCCCTGGTGCGGATCGGGGCGGGCTCCGCCGTGGTCGAGGGGCGCATCACGCTGCCCCCCGGCGCGTCGGCCGCCGCGCGCGCCGAGGAGGCGGGCGCCGAACTCGACGAGGGTGCGCTGCTGGTCAGCCGTACCGTCTCGGCGGAGGGCCGCTCCCGCGCCCACCTCGGCGGGCGTTCGGTGCCGGTCGGACTGCTCGCCGAACTCGCCGACGAGCTCGTCGCCGTGCACGGCCAGACCGACCAGCAGGGCCTGCTGAAGCCGGCCCGGCAGCGCGGCGCGCTCGACCGTTACGCGGGGGACGCCGTCGCCGTGCCGCTCGCCGCCTACGGCGAGGCGTACAAGAGGCTGCGGGCCGTCGCCGCCGAGCTGGAGGAGATCACCACCCGGGCCCGGGAGCGGGCCCAGGAGGCGGATCTGCTGCGCTTCGGGCTCGGCGAGATCGAGGCCGTCGAACCGCGCGCGGGCGAGGACGTCGAGCTGGCCGCGGAGGCGGAGCGGCTCGGGCACGCCGAGTCGCTGGCCTCCGCCGCCGCCCTCGCGCACGCCGCGCTCGCCGGGCAGCCCGAGGACCCCGAGGCCGTGGACGCGACGACGCTCGTCGCGGGCGCGGGCCGGGCCCTGGAGGCCGTCCGGGCGCACGACCCGGCGCTCGCGGCGCTCGCGGACCGGATGGGCGAGATCTCCATCCTGCTCGCCGACGTGGCCGGTGAGCTGGCCGGTTACGCCGACAACCTGGACGCCGACCCGCTGCGGCTCGCCGCGGTCGAGGAGCGGCGCGCCGCGCTGACCCAGCTCACCCGCAAGTACGGCGAGGACATCACCGCCGTCCTGGCGTGGGCGGAGCAGAGCGCGGCCCGGCTCACCGAGCTGGACGGCGACGACGAGCGCATCGAGGAGCTGACCGCCGAGCGGGACCGGCTGAGCGACGAGCTCTCGGCGCTCGCGCAGCGGCTCACCGACGCCCGTACGGAGGCGGCGGCGCGGTTCGCCGAGGCGGTCACCGCCGAGCTGGCCTCGCTGGCCATGCCGCACGCGCGGGTGTCCTTCGCGATCCGGCAGACCGAGGACCCGGACGGCGTCGAGGTCGGCGGCCGCCGGGTCGCCTACGGCCCGTCCGGTGTCGACGAGGTCGAACTGCTCCTCGCGCCGCACCCGGGCGCGCCGCCGCGGCCCATCGCCAAGGGCGCGTCCGGCGGTGAGCTGTCCCGGGTGATGCTCGCGGTCGAGGTCGTCTTCGCCGGTACGGATCCGGTGCCGACGTACCTCTTCGACGAGGTCGACGCGGGCGTCGGCGGCAAGGCGGCGGTCGAGATCGGCCGCCGGCTCGCCAAGCTCGCGAGGACCGCGCAGGTCGTCGTGGTCACCCACCTCCCGCAGGTGGCGGCCTTCGCCGACCGGCAGCTGCTCGTGGAGAAGACCAACGACGGCTCGGTCACCCGCTCCGGCGTCACCGTCCTGGAGGGCGAGGACCGGGTGCGCGAGCTGTCCCGGATGCTCGCGGGCCAGGAGGACTCCGAGACCGCGCGGGCGCACGCCGAGGAGCTGCTGGCGACGGCGCGGGCGGACGCCTGATGCCGGGGCCGTGGGCGGTTGTGACGGGCGTGGCCGCGGGCCGGTCCGCCGCCCGCCCGGCCGGCGGCCCGGCAGGGGGACGGCCGGCCGGGGCGCTCTCCGCGGTCGCGGACCGGGCGGTCCGCTTCGCCGTCGCCTTCGGCGCGACGCGGGTGGCGCACGGACAGCTGCGGCGGCGCCCGCCGGGCAACCCGGCGAGCTGGCAGCGCACCAACCACGCCGGCCGTACCATGCACACCCAGGCCGGAGCGGCGGTCGCCTTCGGCGCCGCGTTCGCGGCCCTGCCGGGGACGCCGGCCGTGCTCGCCACCGCCGCCGGGGCCGTCTGCGGGCGCCACGACGACCTGCGCGGCGACGAACGGCGGGGCTTCCGGGCCCATCTGACGGCGCTGCGGGACGGCGAGGTCACCAGCGGGGCCGTCAAGCTCCTCGGGATCGGCGCCGCCGGGCTCGCGGCCGGGGCGCTGCTCAGGGAACGCCCGCTGGACAAATTCCTCGCCGGTGTCGTCGTCGCCGGGACGGCCCATCTCGTCAACCTGGTGGACGTGCGGCCCGGCCGCGCCGGACTGCTCGTGCTCGGGCTCGGCGCGCCGTGGCTGCTGCGCGGGCCGCTCGCCGCGGTGCCCATGGGGGCCGCCGCCGCGGTGCTCGCCGACGACCTGGCCGAGCGCACCATGCTCGGTGACATGGGCGCCCACGCGCTCGGGGCCGCCCTCGGCACCGCCGTCGCGGCGGCCGGCGGGCGGTTCGCCCTCGCCGTCCACTCGACCGGTCTGGTCGCCGCGGCGGCGTACGGGGAGCGTGTGAGCGAGCTTGCGCGCGCCTCCCTGCCCGCCCCTGCGCTCACCCGTGTGGGTGATCCCGGCCGGTAAGTTGCGGCGGGCGACACGGCAACGCGGGGACTTCGGTGCCGGAACGTGCGTACGGACTGGCATCCTTGGGCGCGTGACACAGCTCCGTACGGTCCAAGTGCTGGGCGGCGGCAGCGCGGGCAGCAGCGCGCACGTCAGATCGCTTGCCTCGGGGCTCGTGGCGAGGGGCGTGCGGGTGACCGTGTGCGCCCCGCCCGAACTCGACCACGTCTACGACTTCACGGGCGCCGGCGCGCATTTCGTGCCCGCGGCGCGCCGGGGCGGCCCGGCGGTGGTCGCCGTACTGCGCAACGCCTTCATCGGCGCCGACGTCGTACACGCGCACGGCCTCGACGCCTCGGTGCGGGCCTCGCTCGCGCTGTCCGGCGCCCCCGCGCCGCGCACCCCACTCGTCACGACCTGGCATACGCGCAGCCATGTGGCGGGCGCGCGGGCCGGGCTCGTACGGCTCCTGGAGCGCAGGACCGTTCGGGCGGCGTCCGTCGTCCTCGGCACCTCGTCCGAACTCGTCGACCGGGCCCGGCGGCGCGGCGCCCGCGACGCCCGGCTCGCGCCGGTCACCGTGCCCGCCTCGCGGGCGCCGGTCTGCCTGCACGACGGCAAGGCCCGGGCCGAACTCGGCGCGGTGGACCGGCCGTTGCTGATGGCCGTCGGTGCGCTGGAGCCCGGGCGGGGATACGGGATGCTGCTCGACGCGGCGCGGCGGTGGCGGGAGCTCGACCCGTCGCCGCTGCTCGTGATCGCGGGCGAGGGCCCCGAACGGCCCGCGCTGCAGCGGCGGATCGAGGCGGAGGGCCTCGCGGTGCGGCTGATCGGACGCCGCGACGACGTGGCGGAGCTGCTCGCGGCGGCGGACGTCGCGGTCCTGCCGTCGCGCTGGGAGGCCCGCTCCCTGCTCGCCCAGGAGGCCTTGCGGCTCGGTGTGCCGCTCGTCGCGACGGCGGTGGGCGGAGTTCCCGAACTCGTCGGCGACGCGGCGGAACTGGTTCCGTACGGCGACGCGGACGCCCTCTCGGACGCCGTACGGGGCCTGCTGGAGGACGCGGACCGCCGCCTCGACCTGGCGGCGGCGGGCCGGGTGCAGGCGGGCACCTGGCCGACGGAGGACGAGACGATCGCGCACGTCCTGAGCGTGTACGACGAGCTGTCGGACCGGGCCGGACCGGCGCGGAGGCACTGACCGCAGGGGCCGGGGGAGCCCCTGCGGCGCGGTCACGTCGTGTGGCGGCGGGCCCTCAGTGCCAGGCTCAGGGCCAGGACCGTCTGGGGGTCGTCCAGGTCGGTGCCGAGGAGTTCGGAGATGCGGGCCAGGCGGTTGTAGAGGGTCTGCCGATTGAGGTGGAGCTCGCGGGCCGTCTCGGCCTTGCGGCCCGCGTGGGCGAGGTAGGTCTCCAGGGTCGGCAGCAGGGGAGGCCTGGACGTGCGGTCGTGGTCGCGGAGCGGGCCGATCGCGCGGTCCACGAAGGCCGCCAGGTCCGGGTGGTCCCGCAGGCGCCACAGCAGCAGGTCGGTGTCCAGGCGGCGGGCGTCGTACCAGGGGCGGTCCGACAGGCCCTGCGCGGCCGTCGCCGTCTCCGCCGCGTGCCGCAGGCCCGCCGAGGCCGCCGCCCAGCCGCCCGCGACGCCCACCACCACGACCGGCGGGTGGGCGCCGGCGCGCTCCAGGCCGGCCCGCTCGACGCCGGCCCGCAGCGCCGCCGCGACCCGGTCCGCGACCGCCGTGCGCTCCGACTCCGAGCGCAGCCCCAGCAGGAGCGGGACGCGGCCTTCCACCGGGCGGACGCCGAGGAGGACCGGGACGCCGACCGCGGACAGTTCCTCGAGCACGGCCCGCGCGAGCAGGGCCCAGTTGCCCGACGGGGACAGCTCGGAGGCCAGTCGCATCACGACCGGAAGGAGCGGCCCGTCGCCCGGCTTGAAGCCGAGGACCCGGGCCTGCGCCGGCGCGTCCTCCGCCGTGATCCGGCCCTCCGCGAGGTCCGTCAGGAAGTCGCCACGGCCGCGGGCCGCCAGCTCCTCCTCCTGCCGGGCCTGCATCAGGACGACCGCGAGCAGGCCCGCCGCCCGCTCCGCCGCCATCCGGTGCACCGGGGACAGCGGCGACGAGACGGCCAGCAGCACCAGCCTCGCCCGCACCGACGACGTGCCCGGCCCTCCACCGCCCGGCACGTCGACCAGGACCGCGCCGGCCGGCGGGCCCGACTCGCGCGCCGCGCGCTGCCCGCGCAGCCCGTCCCACACCTGGAGCGGGTCGGCGGGCTCGGTCTCGGTGCCCGCCGCGTACAGCAGCTGGCCGTCGGCGGTCTCCAGGAAGACCGGGTTGAGCGCGAAGTCGGCCAGGATCCGCAGCACCTGCGGCACCCCGCCACCGCCGAGCAGCGCCTCGGTGCACTGCCGGTGGACCTCCTCCGCCTGCCGCAGCAGCGCGTAGTGGCCGTTGACGATCTCGGTGTGGATCTCCTCCGTCACGGCGACGAAGGGCACCTCGCGGTGCAGCTGGACCAGCGGCAGTCCGGCGGTGCGCGCCGTCTCCACGATCGTCGCCGGGAGCCGTGCGAACCGCGGGCCCAGCTCCACCACGAGCGCCGCGATGCCGCGCTCGGCGAGCCGCCGTACGAAGGCCCGCTGCTCCGCCGGGCGCGTGCCCAGGCCCATCCCGGTGGTGAGCAGCAGCTCGCCGCCCCTGAGCAGCGAGGCGATGTTCGGCACCTCGCCGGCGTGGACCCAGCGGACGGTGCGGTGCAGCCGGTCCGCGCCCGCGACGACCTCGGGGAGCCCGCCGCGCAACCCGGGGAGTTCGAGCGCCCGCTGCACGGTGATCCCGCCCTGACTTTCCATGGACATGGACGGAAGCTACCCGCCGGGCCCGTCACCGCGACATCACCGGGCGGTTAACGGGCCGGACACTTCGTACAGCGGGGCGACAACTCGTCGGCCCCTGGCGGGAATTGTGCGACCGAATGTCGATTGTGGCCTACGTCACCCAAGAGGATGCTCTCGCGCCATGGCAGAGAACCCCACCCCAGAGGTCCACCGGCTCAAGGCGAACTCGGTCGGGCTCGTCGGCGTCGTCTTCATGGCCGTGGCCACCGCCGCGCCCATCACCGCGATGACCGGCAACCTCCCCATCGCCGTCGGCTTCGGCAACGGCACCGGC
Source organism: Streptomyces sp. NPDC127092 (assembly GCF_042722475.1). Classification (NCBI taxonomy): domain Bacteria; kingdom Bacillati; phylum Actinomycetota; class Actinomycetes; order Kitasatosporales; family Streptomycetaceae; genus Streptomyces; species Streptomyces sp. NPDC127092. The sequence continues at coordinate 14,405 of NZ_JBHXFE010000068.1, read as the reverse complement.
GCCCCCGCCGGCTATCTCTTCGCGACCGTCGTCCTCACCGTCTTCTCGGTCGGATACGTCGCCATGGCCAAGCGGATCACCGCCGCCGGCGCCTTCTACGGCTACATCTCGCACGGCCTCGGCCGGATCGCCGGCATGGCCTCCGGCATGCTCGCCGTCCTCGCGTACATCGTCTTCGAGGCGTCCATCGTCGGCGTCTTCGCCTACTTCGCCAAGACGACCGTGGCCGACCAGCTGGGCGTGGACCTGCCGTGGATCGGCTACGCGGCCGCCATGCTCGCGGTCACCGCCGTCCTGTCGTACTTCGACATCAACCTCACCGCCAAGGCCCTCGGCGTGATGCTGGTCGCCGAGATCGCGGTCCTCTTCGCCGTCGCCACGGCCGTGCTGATCGCCGGCGGCGGACCCGACGGCATCCCGGCCGAGCCGATCGACCCCAGGAACGCCTTCACCGGCGCCTCCGCCGGCCTCGGCCTCTTCTTCGCCTTCTGGTCGTGGGTCGGCTTCGAGTCCACCGCGATGTACGGCGAGGAGTCCCGCGACCCCAAGCGGGTCATCCCGCGGGCGACGCTCATCTCCGTCATCGGCGTCGGCCTCTTCTACATCTACGTGTCGTGGATGACGATCGCCGGCAACGGACTCGCCGGCTCGGTGAAGCTGTCCGCGTCCTCCTCGCCGCTGGACCTGTTCTTCGCGCCCACCGAGTCCTTCATCGGCGCCTGGGCCGTCGACGCCTTCCAGTGGCTGCTGCTCACCGGCTCCTTCGCCTGCGGCATGGCCTTCCACCAGTGCGCCTCCCGCTACCTGTACGCGATCGGCCGCGAGGGCTTCCTCCACCCCGCCCTCGGCCGCACGCACGCCCGGCACGGCTCGCCGTACATCGCGTCCTTCGTACAGAGCGCCATCGCCGTCGTCCTCGTCGGCGCCTTCTGGCTCACCGGCCAGGACCCCTACATCCACCTCTACACGCTGCTCGCGATCCTCGGCACGATGGCCATCCTCATCGTGCAGACCCTCTGTTCCTTCGCCGTCATCGGCTACTTCCGCAGGAACCACCCCGAGGACCGGCACTGGTTCAGGACGCTGACCGCGCCGCTGCTCGGCGGCATCGGCATGACCGCCGTGGTCGTGCTGCTGATCATGAACATGGAGACCGCGGCCGGACTCGCCGCCGACTCCCTCTTCTTCAAGGCCATCCCCTGGATCGTCGGCGCCGTCTTCTTCGGCGGCCTCGGTCTCGGCCTCTACCTCAAGGCCAGGCGGCCCGACCGCTACGAGATCATCGGCCGCATCGTCCTGGAGGACGCCACCGAGCGCGCCGACGACAGCACGGAGACCACCGCACCCGCCGCCGTACCCCAGAGCTGATCCCTCACCCTCCAGGAGCGCCCCCATGGCACGCACCAACCCGATGCACCTCCTGAAGCGCCTCGCCGCCGAGCACGCCGACGCCCGACGGCTCGGGGTCCCCGTGGACGAGCTGCGCGGCCTCCGGTCCGACGCGCTCGGCCGCCGGACCCTCCTCAAGTACGCCGCCGCGGCCGGCATCGCCGTCTCCGCCGGGACGGCCGTCGCCGCCCCGGCGGCCGCCAGGGCCGCCACCCCCGCCCGGATCGCCGTCGTCGGCGCCGGCATCGCCGGCCTGACCGCCGCCCTCACCCTCCAGGACGCGGGCCTCAGCCCCGTCCTCTACGAGGCCAACCCGTCCCGGGTCGGCGGCCGCATGTGGACCCAGCGCCAGCACTGGGCGTACGGGCAGACCTCCGAGATCGGCGGCGAGCTCATCGACACCAGCCACAAGAAGATCCTCGAACTCTGCCGCCGCTTCGGCCTCGCCACGGAGGACTTCCTCGGCGGCGGGCCCAACGGCGCGGAGGAGGTCCTCTGGTTCGACGGCGCCTACTACCCGCGGGAACAGGCCGACGAGGACTTCAACGCGGTCTACCAGGCCCTCCACCGCGACCTGCTCGAAGCGGGCGAGGTGAAGTGGAACCAGACCACGCCCACCGGCACCGCCCTGGACGACATGTCGATATACGAGTGGATCGAGAGCCGGGTCCCCGGCGGACACTCCTCACCGCTCGGGAAGTTCATGGACGTCGCCTACAACGTCGAGTACGGCGCCGACACCACCGACCAGTCCTCGCTCGCCCTGGTCCTGCTGATGGGCTACCAGACGAATCCCGGCAACTTCAACATCTGGGGCCTGTCCAACGAGCGTTACCACGTCGTCGGCGGCAACGACCGGCTCCCGAACGCCATCGCGGGGGCCCTCAAGCCCGGCACCCTGAAGACCGGCTGGTCGCTCGACGCCCTGCGGGCCAACGCCGACGGCACCCAGACGCTCACCTTCACCGAGGCCGGCAGCACCCGGACCGTCACCGCCGACCACACGATCCTGTGCGTGCCGCTGCCCGTCCTCCAGCGGCTCGACCTCACCCGGGCCGGCTTCGACCCGCTGATGACGAACCTGCTGCGGGACGCCCGCATGGGCTACTGCACCAAGCTCAACATGCAGTTCGCCACCCGCCCCTGGCGCGGCACCGGCCCCTGGCCGGGAGTCTCCGCGGGCGACTGCTTCACCGACAGCGAGGTCCAGCAGACCTGGGACACCACCAAGATCCAGGGCGGCACCGGCGGCATCCTCATCCAGTACGGCGGCGGCACCCTCGCCAGGTCCCTGAACCCGGCCGGGCCGTTCTCGACCGAGTCCGACCCGTACGTCAGGGACCTCGTCACCCGCTACCTGAAGGGCGTCGACGCCTTCTTCCCCGGCACCTCCAAGGCCTACACCGGCCGCGCCCAGCTGTCCGCCTGGCACAAGAACCCGTACGCGCTCGGCGCCTACTCGTACTGGCCGGTGAGCTACCTCCACCGGTACGCGGGCTACGAGGGCACCCCCCAGGGCAACGTCCACATCGGCGGCGAGCACTGTTCCTACGACTTCCAGGGCTTCATGGAGGGCGGCGCCACCGAGGGCGAACGCGCCGCGCGGGAGGTGATCGCCGCGCTGAGGTGACCGGCGGGCTCAGACGGCCGGCGCGATGTTGTGGTTGAAGCGGAAGACGTTGTCGGGGTCGTAGTCGGCCTTGACCCGGGCCAGGCGCCGGTAGTTCTCGGCGCCGAAGCCCTCCACCACCCGCTGCCGGCCCTCGTCGCCGGTGAAGTTGAGGTACACGGCGCCGGTCGACCAGGGCAGCGCGTCCGCCCGGACGTCCCTGACCCACTGGATCGCCCGCTCGTCGTCGGCCGGGTCCTCCCACACCGCGAAGGGGTGCAGGGCCCAGGCCGCCGACCGCCACGGGATCGGGGAGTCCGCCGGGCCGCGGGCGACCTGCCCGCCCAGCGGGAACAGCACGTGCTGCATGCCGGAGGGCACGATCATCCCGGCCGAGCGGGCGCAGAACACGTCCACCGCCGTGTCCGGGAACGTCGACAGGTACTCGGCCGACCAGTAGTTCCGCATCCCCCCGGGGTCGTCCATCATGCACTGGAAGTCCACGTACGGCATGTCCGCCAGCAGCTCCACCGACGGCGACAGCGCGTACAGCGGGTCGGCGAACGCGCGGGCCTCGGCCGCCGGCCCCGCCCAGGTCACCAGGGCGCCGCTGAGCAGCGTGCCCTGCAGCTCCTCGGGGATGAACTCCTCGGGCGGCGCGTTGAGGTAGATGCCTCCGCCGCCGGCCTCGTCCGGCGCGTCCGTCATCAGGTCCCGGTAGGCCCGGATGACCTCGGGGCCCGCCTCCTTCGGGAACAGCAGCATCGCGAAGCCGAACTCGGGCAGCGGATGCACCCGCAGGGTCATCGAGGTGGCCACGCCGAAGTTCCCGCCGCCGCCGTGCAGCGCCCAGAACAGGTCCGGGTTCTCCTCGGCGTCCGCGTGCACGTGCTTGCCCTCGGCCGTGATCAGCTCCACGGCCAGCAGGTTGTCGCAGGCGAGCCCGAACTTCCGCTCCAGCCAGCCCGATCCGCCGCCGAGCGTGAAGCCGCCGACGCCCGTCGTCGACGCCCGGCCGCCGGTCACGGCCACGTGGAACGGCTGGCAGGCGTGGTCCAGGTGACTCATGGTGGCCCCGCCCTCCACCCGTACCGTCATGGCCTCCGGGTCGACGACCACCGCGTGCATCCGCCGCAGGTCCACCACGAGCCCGCCGTCGTTGAGCGCCGTGCCGGCCACGCTGTGTCCGCCGCCGCGCACGGCGATCGGCAGCCCGGCCTCGCGTCCGAACAGCACCGCGTTCGACACGTCCTCGGGCGTCTCGCACTGGGCGATGACGGCGGGACGCCGGTCGATCATCGCGTTGTAGACGACCCGCGCCTCGTCGTAGCCCGGATCGCCGGGTACGAGCACCTCGCCCGCCAGGTCCTCACGGAGACCCGCCAGGGCGCTGTCCGGAACGGTGGTCTGGGGAGCCATGGGAGTGCCCCCCTTTCGCGTGCGACACGGGGGACAGGACCTTTTCATCGTAGGTCCGCCCCCCGCCCCCCGCCGCTCGGGGCGTCAGCCTCCGTACGCGCCCGAGGCGGTGAGCCGCAGGGCCGTGTCGATCAGCGGGACGTGGCTGAAGGCCTGCGGGAAGTTGCCCACCTGGCGCTGGAGCCGCGGGTCCCACTCCTCGGCGAGCAGACCCAGGTCGTTGCGGAGCGAGAGCAGCCGCTCGAACAGCTTGCGGGCCTCGTCGACCCGGCCGATCATCGCCAGGTCGTCCGCGAGCCAGAACGAACAGGCCAGGAACGCGCCCTCGTCGCCCTCCAGGCCGTCCACGCCCGCCTCCTCGCCGGCGGTCGGGTAGCGCAGCACGAAGCCGTCCTCCGTGGACAGCTCCCGCTGGATCGCCTCGATGGTGCCGATCACCCGCTTGTCGTCCGGCGGCAGGAAGCCCATCTGCGGGATCAGCAGCAGCGAGGCGTCCAGCTCCTGGGAGCCGTAGGACTGCGTGAAGGTGTTCCGCTCCTCGTCGTAGCCCTTCTCGCAGACGTCCCGGTGGATCTCGTCGCGCAGCTCGCGCCAGCGCTCCAGGGGCCCGTCGGCGTCACCGGACTCGATGAGCTTGATGGTGCGGTCCACCGCCACCCAGGCCATCACCTTGGAGTGGGTGAAGTGCCGGCGCGGGCCGCGCACCTCCCAGATGCCCTCGTCGGGCTGGTCCCAGTTCTTCTCCAGGTAGTTGATCAGCTTGATCTGCAGCAGCGAGGCGTAGTCGTTGCGGGACAGGCCCGTCATGTGCGCCAGGTGCAGGGCCTCGGTGACCTCGCCGTACACGTCCAGCTGGAGCTGGTTGGCGGCGCCGTTGCCGACCCGGACCGGGCCGGAGTTCTCGTAGCCCGGCAGCCAGTCCAGCTCCGCCTCGCCGAGCTCGCGCTCGCCGGCGATGCCGTACATGATCTGCAGGTTCTCCGGGTCGCCCGCGACCGCGCGGAGCAGCCAGTCCCGCCAGGCGCGGGCCTCCTCGCGGTAGCCGGTGCGCAGCATCGAGGAGAGGGTGATCGCCGCGTCCCGCAGCCACGTGTAGCGGTAGTCCCAGTTGCGGACGCCGCCGATCTCCTCGGGCAGGGAGGTGGTCGGCGCGGCCACGATGCCGCCGGTCGGCGCGTACGTGAGCGCCTTGAGGGTGATCAGGGAGCGGACCACCGCCTCCCGGTACGGGCCGTGGTACGTGCAGTGCTCGACCCACTCGCGCCAGAAGTCGGCGGTCGCCTCCAGCGAGCCCTCCGGGTCCGGCAGCGGCGGCGGCTCCTTGTGGGAGGGCTGCCAGGAGAGGGTGAAGGTGATCCTGTCGCCGGGCGTGACGGTGAACTCGGAGTAGGTGGTGAGGTCCTTGCCGTGGGTCTCCACGTCGGTGTCCAGCCACACGGAGTCGGGGCCCGCGACGGCCACCGTGCGCTCGCCGACCTTGTGCACCCAGGGCACCACCCGGCCGTAGCTGAAGCGCATGCGCAGGCTGGAGCGCATCGGCACCCGGCCGCTGACGCCCTCGACCACCCGGATCAGCTGCGGGGCGCCGTCACGCGGCGGCATGAAGTCGGTCACCCGGACCGTGCCGCGCGGGGTGTCCCACTCGGACTCCAGGATGAGCGAGTCGCCGCGGTAGCGGCGCCGGTCGGCGGGGGCCGCCGGGGCGCCCTCCGGGCCGGCCGGGCCGACCCGCCAGAAGCCGTGCTCCTCGGTGCCGAGCAGTCCCGCGAAGACTGCGTGCGAATCGAAGCGGGGAAGACAGAGCCAGTCGACACTGCCGTCCCGGCAGACCAGGGCGGCGGTCTGCATGTCTCCGATGAGTGCGTAATCCTCGATGCGCCCGGCCACGTGCTTCACTCCAGATCGAACGGCCACGTCCGCCCCGCGGGGCGTTTTTCGCCCCGGAGGGCGATTCCTACAGGTCAGCGGGTCAAGGGATCGTTGACGAGCTCTTGGTCCGGCTGACAGGCGGGGGTGGTGCCGTGCCGGTCCGGCTCGGCAGCGCATGTCCGAGCAGGATACGACGCCCACCCTAGTGACCGGCGGCGCCGATCTTGTAACGCCGTTGCGCCGTTCGGGTGAGCAGGTCTTGACCAGGCCCGGGCCACGGCTGTGCCCCCACCCATGGTGCCGGAGGCGCCCGCTCCGGTCACGGCGTGTCGCCGACGGTATGCACCCGACTGCCCCGTGTGGCCGGAAGCGGTCTCCGGATGTCGCTGATACCCTGGTACCCCGTGGACCGGTGGGAAACGGCGACAGCCGAGGACCCCGAAACCGCAGCGACGGCACCCCCCGATTCTTCCGGAGGGGACGCCGGAACGCACTTCCAGAACGCGACCACGGGAGCCCCCTCTTGGCGATGCCGCCCAACACCACGACGACCAAGCACATCTTCGTCACCGGGGGTGTCGCCTCCTCCCTCGGCAAGGGCCTGACCGCCTCCAGCCTGGGTGCGCTCCTGAAGGCCCGGGGCCTGCGGGTCACGATGCAGAAGCTCGACCCGTACCTGAACGTCGACCCCGGCACGATGAACCCGTTCCAGCACGGCGAGGTCTTCGTCACCAACGACGGCGCCGAGACCGACCTGGACATCGGCCACTACGAGCGCTTCCTCGACGTCGACCTCGACGGCTCGGCCAACGTCACCACCGGCCAGGTCTACTCCCAGGTCATCGCCAAGGAGCGGCGCGGCGAGTACCTCGGCGACACCGTCCAGGTCATCCCGCACATCACCAACGAGATCAAGTCGCGCATCCGCCGCATGGCCACCGACGACGTCGACGTCGTCATCACCGAGGTCGGCGGCACCGTCGGCGACATCGAGTCGCTGCCGTTCCTGGAGACCGTCCGCCAGGTCCGCCACGAGGTCGGCCGCGACAACGTCTTCGTCGTGCACATCTCGCTGCTGCCCTACATCGGCCCCTCCGGCGAGCTGAAGACCAAGCCGACCCAGCACTCCGTCGCCGCCCTGCGCAACATCGGCATCCAGCCCGACGCCATCGTGCTGCGCGCCGACCGCGAGGTCCCGACCGCCATCAAGCGCAAGATCTCGCTGATGTGCGACGTCGACGAGGCCGCGGTCGTCGCCGCCATCGACGCCAAGTCGATCTACGACATCCCGAAGGTCCTGCACTCCGAGGGCCTGGACGCCTATGTCGTCCGCAAGCTCGACCTGCCCTTCCGCGACGTGGACTGGACCGTCTGGGAGGACCTCCTGGACCGCGTCCACAACCCGGAGCACGAGGTCACCGTCGCGCTCGTCGGCAAGTACATCGACCTGCCCGACGCCTACCTGTCGGTCACCGAGGCCATGCGGGCCGGCGGCTTCGCCAACAAGGCCCGGGTCAAGGTGAAGTGGGTCACCTCCGACGACTGCAAGACCGAGGCCGGCGCCGAGAAGCAGCTCGGTGACTGCGACGCCGTCCTCATCCCCGGCGGCTTCGGCGACCGCGGCGTGGCCGGCAAGGTCGGCGCCATCCGCTACGCCCGCGAGAACAAGGTGCCGCTGCTCGGCATCTGCCTCGGCCTGCAGTGCATCGTGATCGAGGCCGCCCGCAACCTGGCCGACATCCCCGAGGCCAACTCCACCGAGTTCGACCCGGCCACCGCGCACCCCGTCGTCTCGACGATGGAGGAGCAGCTGGCCTACGTGGAGGGCGCCGGCGACCTGGGCGGAACGATGCGCCTGGGCCTCTACCCGGCGAAGCTCGCCGAGGGCTCGGTGGTCCGCGAGACCTACGCCGGCGAGCCGTACGTCGAGGAGCGCCACCGCCACCGCTACGAGGTGAACAACGCCTACCGCGCGGAGCTGGAGAAGAAGGCCGGTCTGGTCTTCTCCGGCACCTCCCCGGACAACAAGCTCGTCGAGTTCGTCGAGTACCCGAAGGACGTCCACCCCTACCTGGTCGCCACCCAGGCGCACCCGGAGCTCAAGTCCCGCCCGACCCGCCCGCACCCGCTGTTCGCGGGCCTCGTGAAGGCGGCCGTCGAGCGCAAGACCGGACGCTCCGCGCAGTAGATCACTGGCGTTAACGTTGCCGGGGTACGGGTCCTGTGGACCTGTACCCCGGCTTTCGTACGAGAGGACTACCGATGCAGGTGCAGGACACCCCCGAGGAGTGGCGGGTCGTCGCCACCGCCACCCCCTTCACGGGCAACAAGACGAGTGTCCGCACGGACGACGTGGTCATGCCCGACGGCGCGGTCGTCCGCCGCGACTACCAGGTCCACCCCGGCTCGGTCGCCGTCCTCGCCCTCGACGCCCAGGACCGGGTCGTGCTGCTCAAGCAGTACCGGCACCCGGTGCGGCAGAAGCTGTGGGAGATCCCGGCCGGCCTGCTCGACGTGCCCGGCGAGAACCCGCTGCACGCCGCGCAGCGCGAGCTGTACGAGGAGGCGCACGTCAAGGCCGAGGACTGGCGGGTGCTGACCGACGTCTACACCACGCCCGGCGGCTGCGACGAGGCCGTGCGGATCTTCCTGGCCCGCGACCTGTCCGAGGCGGAGGGCGAGCGCTTCGAGGTCGCCGAGGAGGAGGCCGACATGGAGCTCTCCCGGGTGCCGCTCGACGAGCTCGTCCGCGGTGTCCTGGCCGGCGAGCTGCACAACAACTGCCTGGTCGTCGGCGTGCTCTCGCTGGTGGCTGCCCGCGCGGGCGACGGCGTGGACGCCCTGCGTCCGGCGGACGCGCCCTGGCCGGCCCGGCCCTTCGTGGCGTAGGGGGCGTCTCGCCGGACGGGTGCGGGCGGCCGGTCTGAACATCTGCTGATCCGATCGGGGGATGTGTCCGCCGCGCTCCGCCGGGTCGGGCTCGTGCCCTGAACTACGCTCGACATCGCCCGTGAGGAGCCCCCGCGGGAAGGTCGTGCGCAGGTGGACGGGAGCGTGGCCCGTGACGGATCAGGCGGTTGGGGGTACCCCCGGACGAAGCCTGGGGGAGATCGGCGCCTCGCAGTTCTACGGTCGCCAGCGGGAGCTGAAGGCACTGCGGGCCGACATCGAACGCACCGGGCTCGACACCCTGACCGGCCGCAAGGCGCCCCGCGCCCGGGTCCTGCTCATCGCGGGCAAGCCCGGCTCGGGGCGGACCGCGCTCGCCGAGGAGCTGGTCGGCCGGCTCGCCGCCGACTATCCGGACGGCGTGTTCCGGGCGCGACTGACCGAGCCCGGCGGCGACCCCGTCCCCACCGCGCGCGCCGCCCAGGAGCTCCTCGCCGCGCTCGGCGTCGCCGAGCCGCCCGGCGCCGCCGAGGACGAACTCACCGCCCTGGTCCGCGGCGCCTTCGACGGGCGCAGGGCGCTGCTGCTGCTCGACGACGCCGTCGACGCCGAACAGGTCGACCCGCTGCTGCCCGACAACCCCGACAGCCTGGTCGTGGGCGTGGCCCGCGGCCCGCTCACCGGCATCCCGGACGTCCGGCCCTGCACGGTCGGCGGGCTCGACCCCAAGTCGGCCATCGAACTGCTCACCGCCTACACCGGCTCCGTCCGCGTCACCGTCGACCCGCAGGCCGCCGAGAGCCTGGCCGAGGAGTGCGGCGGACTGCCCGGCGCCCTCGTGCTGGCCGGCGGCTGGCTCGCCGCGCGCCCCAAGGCCTCGGTCGCCGACCTCACCAAGCGGCTGCGCGGCCTCACCGGCGACCCGGTCGCGCGGGCCTTCACCCTGGTCCACGAGTCGCTGCCGCAGCCGGCCGCCCGGATACTGCGACACCTGAGCCTGGCCCCGCTGGGCCGCGCCGACGCCCACACCGCCTCCGCCCTGGCCGGCTGCTCGGTGTCCGCCGCCGCGACCACCCTCGCCGACTTCGCCGCACTCGGTCTCGTACGCGAGATCCCCGGCAGCGACGGGCGGTCCGGGGAGGGGCAGTACGAGGTGCCCGGGTACCTGGTGCCGCTGCTGCGGGCCGAGCTCGCGGAGCACGACCGGCCGGCCGAGGTGCAGCTGGCCCGGGCCCGGATGCTGGAGCGGACGGTGCGGCTGCTGCAGTCCAGCCGCGCCGTCACGGAGGCCGAGGGCTCCCCGGCCCGCCGCAAGCTCGCCGGGCTGCCCCGCGCCCTGCGCTTCCCGAACACGGCGACCGCCCGCGCGTGGCTGGACAGCCGCCGGCCCGTACTGCTCGCCGCGGCCCGGCTCGCGGTCGCCGACGGGGAGCTCGACACCCTGGCCCGCCGGCTGATCGCGGCGCTCGTCCGGGCGCTCGCCGCCCACCGGGGCGCCGAGGCCGCCGCGCCCGACCTCTACGGGCTGCACCGGCTGGTCCTGGACGTCGCCGAGCGGCGCGGGCTGTACCGGGAGCAGGCCGCGGCCCTGCTGAACCTGGCCGACCTGGACGCCCGGACCGGACGCACCCAGGACGCTCTGCTGCGATATCGGTCGGCTTTGGACGCCGGACGCAAAGCAAATGACCCGTACGCCGTCGGTCGCGCAATGGAATCCGTAGGTGGCAGCTATCAGGAGCTGGGGGACTGGCAGCGGGCCGGCGACTGGTACGGCCGCGCCCTCGCCCAGCGGCTCGCCCGCGACGAGCGCGCGGACCAGGCCCGGCTGTACGGCCGGCTCGGCGCGGTGCACACCTATGCCGGACGGTACGGGGAGGCGCTGCGCAACTGGCGCGCCGCCGCCGCGGGCTACCGGCGGCTGGCCGATCTCCCCGGCTACGCACGGGCGTTGAGCGAGGCGGCCCGGGTCCAGGAGTACGCCGGCCGGCCCGAGGAGTCGCTGCGGACCTGCGAGGAAGCGGTGGAGTGGGCGCGCCGCGCGAAGGACGAGCGGCTCCAGGCCGCGCTGCAGCTGAGGCTGGCCGACACCCTCGACCGGCTCGGTGACCCGGCGGCGGCCCGGCTGCACAGGTCCGCGGCCGAGAGACTGCTGGGAACCGAGTCCTCCGCCTACGAAATCCGCAGTGGTTCCGGTGAAGATTAATACTTTGAAAGGCTAGACAGCGGGAACTCCTTCATTAGACTGGTCGCGCCGCGTTCGAACGTGGTCTGCCCCGGTGCGCCGCAGTGCATCCGGGTATGAATGGCTTTGTCACACCTTTTGGCTCTGACGCGCCACTGCACCCCCAGTTGTCCCCCCGATACAAGGACCGTGATCGACGATGAAGGTCGGCATCCCCCGCGAGGTCAAGAACAACGAGTTCCGCGTGGCCATCACCCCTGCCGGTGTCCACGAGCTCGTCCGCAACGGTCACCAGGTCTTCATCGAGCAGAACGCCGGTGTCGGCTCCTCGATCACGGACGAGGAGTACGTCGCCGCCGGCGCCGAGATCCTCCCCACCGCCGACGAGGTCTGGGCCACGGCCGACCTGCTGCTCAAGGTCAAGGAGCCGATCGCGGAGGAGTACCACCGCCTCCGCAAGGACCAGACGCTCTTCACCTACCTGCACCTCGCCGCCTCCAAGGAGTGCACGGACGCCCTCCTGGAGTCCGGCACCACCGCCATCGCGTACGAGACCGTCGAGACCGCGAACCGCGCGCTCCCGCTGCTCGCCCCGATGTCCGAGGTCGCGGGCCGCCTGGCCCCGCAGGTCGGCGCCTACCACCTGATGCGCTCGGCAGGCGGCCGCGGCGTGCTCCCGGGCGGCGTCCCCGGCACCCACGCCGGCGAGTGCGTCGTCATCGGCGGCGGCGTCTCCGGCTGGAACGCCGTGCAGATCGCCATCGGCCTGGGCTTCCACGTGACCCTGCTCGACCGGGACATCAACAAGCTCCGCGAGGCCGACAAGATCTTCGGCACGAAGGTCAAGACGATCGTCTCCAACGCCTTCGAGCTGGAGAAGGCCGTCGTCGAGGCCGACCTCGTCGTCGGCGCCGTCCTCATCCCGGGCGCCAAGGCCCCGAAGCTGGTCACCAACGAGCTCGTCGCCAAGATGAAGCCCGGAAGTGTCCTTGTCGACATTGCCATCGACCAGGGCGGCTGCTTCGAGGACTCCCACCCGACCACCCACGCCGAGCCGACCTTCCAGGTCCACAACTCGGTCTTCTACTGCGTCGCCAACATGCCGGGCGCGGTCCCGAACACCTCCACCTACGCCCTCACCAACGCCACGCTGCCCTACATCGTGTCGCTGGCGAACAATGGCTGGGCCGAGGCGCTGCGCCGCGACGCCGCCCTCGCCAAGGGTCTCAACACCCATGACGGCAAGGTGGTTTACAAGGAGGTCGCCGAGGCGCACGGCTACGACCACGTCGAGCTGAGCAGCCTCCTGGGCTGACCTACGGGGCGGAGGGTCAACCCTCACCGTCAACCTCGTGCACCGGGCCGGACCTTGTCGAGCAAGGTCCGGCCCGATGTGTGTCCGGCCACGTTCCGACGCTCGGTCAACTCGCCTCGAACGTAACTCTTTAACCGTTTCGCGCAGCCCTGAAACGTGCGGTTCCCTGCCTGCGCACCCTTGACAGCGGGGTGTTCGGTTGCCGACACATCGGGCCGGGTCCGGCGGATTGTGTTGCTGCGGACCGGTGACACGCCATAGAGTCGCCAACCGTCGGCATGGTGCCACGCTGACCTATCGATAAATGTTCCTGACCACATCCAAGGAGGTAAGACGACTTGTGAATGAGTCGACATTTACTCCCGAGGGTGGAGAGCCAGGGGCCCCGATCGGCTCCGTCGCGGTGCGGACCTTCGCGACGCACCAGCCCATGACGACAGCCCATACGATGAAGATGACGGACGGCCTACACGTGAACGCCACGGCCGGCAACGAGATGGGCCGAGAGTCCACCCACTTCGCCGCCTACGACGAGGTGCCCGAGGGGCACTTCTACGACCCTGACGCCGAGTACGAGCCCGACCCGGAGTACGCGGCCACCCTCGCACCCGACGCTGCCCGCCAGCGCCGCGAGCGGATCGGCCCCACCGGACGGCCCCTGCCGTACTTCCCGATCCCGGGCCCGCTGACCGACCACGGCCCGGCGAAGATCATCGCGATGTGCAACCAGAAGGGCGGCGTCGGCAAGACCACGTCGACCATCAACCTGGGCGCCGCGCTCGCGGAGTACGGACGACGGGTGCTGCTCGTCGACTTCGACCCGCAGGGCGCCCTGTCGGTCGGCCTCGGTGTGAACCCGATGGAGCTCGACCTCACCGTCTACAACCTGCTCATGGAGCGGGGCATGTCGGCGGACGAGGTGCTGCTCAAGACCGCCGTGCCCAACATGGACCTGCTGCCGAGCAACATCGACCTCTCGGCCGCGGAGGTGCAGCTGGTCTCCGAGGTCGCGCGCGAGTCCACGCTGCAGCGGGCGCTGAAGCCGCTGATGAACGACTACGACTACATCGTGATCGACTGTCAGCCCTCGCTCGGCCTGCTGACCGTGAACGCCCTGACGGCCGCTCACAAGGTCATCGTGCCGCTGGAATGCGAGTTCTTCGCGCTGCGCGGCGTCGCCCTGCTGACCGAGACCATCGAGAAGGTCCAGGAGCGGCTCAACCCCGAGCTGGAGCTCGACGGCATCCTCGCCACGATGTACGACTCGCGGACGGTGCACAGCCGCGAGGTGCTGGCCCGGGTGGTCGAGGCCTTCGACGACCACGTCTACCACACGGTCATCGGCCGGACGGTCCGCTTCCCGGAGACCACGGTCGCCGGCGAGCCCATCACCACGTACGCCTCGAACAGCGTGGGCGCCGCCGCCTACCGTCAGCTCGCCAGGGAGGTGCTCGCCCGGTGTCACGCCGAGTGAGTCTGCCCGGCGCCGACGAACTGTTCCGTACGACCGGGGGGATGGCGCTCCAGGCCTCCTCGCCGCGCCGGACCGTACCGGCACCGGCGGGCGAGAGCGACTCGGCGGCGGCCGCGAACGCGGCGGCGGAGGGCCCCGCGGAGCACACGGCCGCGGACATGGGGGCGGCGGAGCCGCGCGCCCGGACGGCGGAGCCCGCCGCACCGTCCGCGCCCGCTCCCGCGTCCGGCCCCGCGTCCGCGGCGGCCAAGGCGGCGGC
>NZ_JBHXFE010000067.1:0-31799 GCF_042722475.1 Streptomyces sp. NPDC127092 | reverse complement strand
CCGGAGCCGGTCGCCGCCCCGGTCGAGGAGCCGAAGCCGCGACGGCGGGCGACCCGCCGGGCGTCGAGCCCCGTGACGTCGACGCCGGGCACGGAGGCCGTGGTGGTCGTCGAGGCCGCGCCGGCCGTGGTCGTCGAGGAGCCGAAGAAGGCCGCCCCGCGCAAGCGGGTGGCCAAGAAGGCCGTCGCGCCGGTCGAGACCGTCGCCGAGGTGACCGAGGCCCCGCGCAAGCGCACCACCAGGAAGGCCGCGGCCGCCCAGCCGGAGGCCGCGGACACCGCCGCCGCCGAGGCGCCGAAGAAGGCGGCGCCGCGCAAGCGGGTCGCCAAGAAGGTCGCCGAAGCCGTCGCGGACGTCGTCGAGGCCGTCGAGGCCGCGCCGAAGGCCCCGCGCAAGCGGACCGCCAAGAAGGCCGTCGCGGCCGAGGCGCCGGACGCGTCGGAGCCGAAGACCACGACGACCCGTCGCCGTACGACGAAGAAGGCCGCGGCCGAGCAGCCCGCCGAGGCCGCGGAGGCCGCGCCGAAGGCCCCGCGCAAGCGCGTGGCCAAGAAGGCCGCCGCCCAGCCGGAGGCCTGACACCGGCACGTCCCACCACTGCGGCCCGGCCCTCGGAAACGAGCGCCGGGCCGCGGTGCGTGCGGACGCCAACCGCCCGCGCCGCCGCCGTCGGGCGCTGAGGTTACAGTCCCTGTATGAGCAAGCCCCGGTCCCTCGCGTTGCCGCCGCGTACTCGTGGCTATCGACTGTCCACGGCACGGGGCGAGTTCGCCGTGCTCGACGCCGGGGCCGCCGGGAAGCGGCACGGGACCGTGCTGCTGCTGCCCGGATACACCGGCAGCAAGGAGGACTTCCTGGCCCTCCTGGAGCCGCTCGGCGATGCCGGGTACCGCGCGGTCGCCGTCGACGGGCGCGGGCAGCACGAGTCGCCCGGGCCGCGCGGGCGGGCCGCGTACCGGCGCAAGGCGCTCGCGCTCGACGTGGTGGCGCAGGCGGCGGCGCTCGGGGACGGCCCGGTGCATCTGCTGGGGCACTCGTTCGGCGGGCTCGTGGCCCGCGCGGCGGCGGAGCTCGCGCCCGACGCGTTCGCCTCGCTGACGCTGCTGTCCTCGGGGCCCGGCCGGGTGGCCCGGCCGCAGCGGGTCCGGGTCCGGGTGCTGCGCGGCGCGCTCGCGCTGCTGCCCAAGGAGCGGGTGTGGCGGGCGACGCGCTGGCTGGACAGCCGGGGCGAGGAGCCGGGCGTGTCGGATCCGCCGGAGATCGTGCGGTTCCTGCGGCGGCGCTGGATGCGGACCCGGATCGCCCAGCTCTCGGGCGCGGGCCGGCTGCTGCTCGGCGCCCCGGACGGCACCGCCGCGCTGTGCGCGCTGCCGTTCCCGCTGCACATCGCGTACGGCGACGAGGAGACGGTCTGGCCGGTGCCGGACCTGGCGGCGGCGGCCGCCCGTACCGGTGCGCACCACACCGTGGTGAACGGTGCCGGCCACTCCCCCAACGTCTCGCACCCGCGGGAGCTGGCGGCGCGGCTCGCCGCGTTCTGGGACGGGATCCCCGCGCGGATCGCGGTGGGGGCGGAGGCGCCCCAGGCCGCGGTCCCGACGACGGCCACGGTCATCACCGGCAATCCGGACGAAGCGCGCCCGTAACGCGCGTCGGCGAAGATGGTCGCGGCGGCCCCGTGGTTTCCCGGGCGCCGCCTCGCGCAGCCCGGTTCCGGCGTCGCCGTCGCCGCCGGACCGGCCCTACCCGTCAGTACTTAGCCAGCCGAAAAATTTCCTTAGCGTAGGGAATGTTTGCAGGCTGCACGTCGTTGGACAGGTACGTAACCCAGTTCTCCACCAGGAGGAACACCTCAGACGAAGGGAGAAGCCCGTGCGCTTCGAAATCCTGCGACTCGACGACGTCGACGGCACGCCCGTCGACCGGACCGTCGTGGACGCCGCCTCCGTCAACGGCATCGTGCAGCAGGCCGCCGCGATCGGCCAGCGCATCTGGATCCGCCCGGCCGAGACCGCGGCCTCGTAAGGCCCACGGCCGGACCACACGCACCGCGCCCCCGCACGGACTCCGTCATCGGAATCCGTACGGGGGCGCAGTGGTGTCCGGCCACGCCGGCCAGGGGCGTCAGGCGCCCTGGATCACCTGGGTGACGCCGTTGATGATCTGCTGCACGGCGATCGCGGCGAGCATCATGCCGGCCAGGCGCGTCACCAGGACCACGCCGCCGTCCTTGATCACCCGGATGATCAGCAGCGAGTAGCGCATGGTCAGCCACAGCACGACGTGCATGGCGACGATCGCCGCCCACACGGAGACCTGCGCGGCGGCGCCGTCGGCGTGCTGCACGGCGAGGATGACCGACACGATCGCACCGGGACCCGCGAGCAGCGGCATGCCGAGGGGTACGAGCGCGACGTTGACGTCCTTCGTCTGCTTGGGCTCGTCGGTCTGGCCGGTGAGCAGGCTCAGCGCGATCAGCAGCAGGAGCAGACCGCCCGCGATCATCAGCGCGGGGACGGAGACGTGCAGATAGGCGAGGATCTGCTGGCCGAGGATGCCGAAGACGGTGATGACGCTGAAGGCGACGGCCACGGCCTGCCAGGCCATGCGCCGCTGGACCTTGGCGGCGCGGCCGGAGGTGAGGGCGAGGAAGATCGGGGTGATCCCCGGCGGATCCATGATCACGAAGAGGGTCAGGAAGAGCGAGCCGAAGACGGCGACGTCGAACACGGTGAAGGGCCTTGCGGGAAAGGGGTGTACACGAACGTCCGGAACTGGGGATTCCGGGGAGTGGGCAGGGTGATGCCCGACGGAAGGACGTCAGAAGGGGAGGGCGGAGGGCCGAGGGCACGCCCGCCGGAGGCGCCTGGCGCCGCAGCACCACGACAGGACGGCACCGGCCCCGAAGGCGCCGGAAATCGACGAGCCGTGACACCGGGCCCCGCGGAGAACGGGAGCGCTGCCGGCCGGACGGGCCCGGGGGCCTGTCCGGCGGCCATGATCCGCCGGACCGACCCTAGGCGCGTCCGCCCGCGCCCGGCACCGGGAAGGCGCCGGCGGCACGGCGGGTGATCTCGCCGTAGATCTCGGGGTCGGTGGTGAAGTCGCCGAGGCCGACGGTCTTGCGGCTGCCGTGGTAGTCGCTGGAGCCGGTGACCAGCAGCCCCAGCTCCTTCGCCAGGCCGCGCAGCCGCGCCCGGGTCGGCTCGTCGTGCTCCATGTGGTCCACCTCGATGCCGTCGAGACCGGCCTCGGCCAGCTCGGCGACGGCGGACTCGGGCACGCACTCGCCGCGCTTGACCGCCAGCGGGTGGGCGAAGACGGTGACGCCGCCGGCCGCCTTGACCAGGCGGATGGCGTCGACCGGGTCGAGCTCGTGCTTCGCGACGAACGCCCGGCCGCCGTCGGCCAGCCACTCGGACGTGAAGGCGCCGGAGACGTCCGGCACCACACCGAGCTCGACCAGCGCCTCCGCGACGTGCGGGCGGCCGACGGAGCCGTCGCCGGCGATCCGGGCGACCTGCTCCCAGGTGACGGGGACGCCGAGCTCCTGGAGCTTGCCGACCATCGCGCGGGCCCGCGGCACCCGGTCGTCCCGGACCAGCTCGCGCTCGGCGAGGAGGGCGGGCTCCTCGGGGTCGAAGAGGTACGCCAGCATGTGGAGGCTCACGCCGTCGTAGCGGCAGGAGAGCTCGGCGCCGGTGACGAGGGTGAGCCCCTCGGGCAGGGCGGCGATCGCCTCGCCGTAACCACGGGTGGTGTCGTGGTCGGTCAGCGCGACCACGTCGAGCCCGGCGGCGGCCGCCTTGCGGACCAGCTCGGCCGGGGTGTCCGTGCCGTCGGAGGCCGTGGAGTGGGTGTGCAGATCGATGCGCACGACGCGTGACTCCAAAGGGCTCGGGACGGACGGACAGGGACGCTCCAGCATAACGGGCGAATCAAGCACACACGTACGGATCCCCTGAAGCTCTCACCCCTTACTGCCCGCTCCCCCGCCGGCCAGCCGTCCGCCCGCCCCCGGGGCCGCCCCGGCACACCCCCTAGGCCAGCAGCCGCGGCGTCAGCGCCCCGCAGGGCAGCAGCTCGACCTCCGCGCCCGCGTCCCGCAGGTCGGTGAGGACCAGCTCGTCGTACATGAGGAGTCCCGACTGCTCGGGCCAGACGATCGCCCAGAGCCACAGACCGCGCGCCTCGCCGGCGAAGACGGCGCGGTCCTGCGGGGCGCCGTTGACGTGCCAGAGCGGGGTGGGACGGCCGGCCGCGAGCACCTTGACCTGCGGCGGCTTGTCGATGGCCATGCCGGGGCCGGGGTCGGGGCCGTCGATGCCCGCGTACCGGGCGCCGAGGCCGACGCCGAGCTCCTCGGCGACGAGCAGCAGCTCCCCGATGCCGCCGAGCGGGCCGGGCCCCGAGCAGGCCACGGCGGTCGCGCGGCCGCCGCTGCGGTCGTCACCGGCGTACGCGACCCCCGTGAAGAGCCAGCCGACGGGCAGGGGCCACGGCATCCACACCGGCACGTGGGCCCGGTGCACGACGACACCGAGGCCCTCGACGCTGGGCGGGATCACGGGTTGTAGCGGGTGCACCGAGCCGTGCACGTCGCACTGCCACGAGTCGGCGAAGAGACCGGGCGCCCTGACCCGGCCACCGCACTTCGGGCAACTGGGTTCGCCCCTCATAGGGCTCAACGGTCCTACCGCTTCGGCCCCGCGTCAAGGACGATCACCGATGATCACCCGTCCGGCCGGAGCCGTTCACCCTCGGCCGGAGAGCGGTCAGGAGGGGACAGGACGGAGTCCGATACGAACGGACCGGCGGACTCGAAACCAAGCCCCCGGGCCCACCGCGACGCCCCCGCGCTCAGTCCAGGTTCACCGACCCGCGCAGCGGGTCACGCAGGTCCGTGCCGTTCGCCAGCCAGCGCTCCTCCAGGGCCTTCGCCCCGTGCACCCGCTTCCACGCGGCCTCGTTCGGGGTCATCGGCAGCAGCGGCAGGAACCGCACCGGGTCCATGGGCGCGTCGAGTTCCAGGTCCTCCACCAGGCCGCCCGGCTCGGCGACGAGGACGGAGCTGAACGTCGCGTCCGGCCACAGCGGCTCGCCCACGTCGAGCGAGGCGCCAGGGGCGACGACCACGCCCTCCACCTGCGGGGTGGCGGCGAGCACCGCGAGCGGGCGCAGCACCTTGTCGGTGTCGGCGCGGCCGGCCCGTACGGAGAGCACCAGTTCGGCGCGGGGACCCTTGACCGGGTCGGCGAGCACCGCGGTGGGGTCGGCCATCGGCTGGGCGGACATCCCGAGGGTCGCGTAGCGCACCAGACCGGCGTCGGCGTCGATGAACCGGAGCACCTCGATCCGGTCGGTGCCGAGGAACGTGATCGCGGCGCGCGCGTCCGGCTCGCCGAGGGCCGTGCGCAGCCGGGCCTCGACCAGAGCGAGAATTTCTGCCATGCGGCGAGCATAAAGCGCGTATGGAACGGGCAAAGGAAGGGATTGACCCTCAGTCGGCTGATAGTGTTTGCCATTGGTCGGGTTCCCGACTGCTCGTCACACGTCATCCCTCACGAGGGACCGGCCGGAGGAGGTGGGACTGCGATGGACCGAAGTCGATCGGGCAGTACCAGCCGCTCTTCCGCCGCCCCGCACCCCAGCCCGGTGCGTATCTCCCTCCGGTGACGTCGAGGACCCTCACAGGTTCCCCCCTTCCCGGCAGCCCGCACGACGGAAGAGCACCCCTCTTTGCCTGTCTGTAGCGAACGCCGTCACCGCGATCCTCCGGTGCCGCCCGCTTTGTGGACGACGTAAGCACCACGTCCCCATTCCGGGCTGTGCCACGCTCGCCGACGGCCTCTCCGTGAAGGAGCACGCCCATGTCGATGATCCGTGACCTGCGCGCCGCCGTCCGTCCGTCGCTGCTGCACCCGCTGCGCAGGACCGCCCCGGCCGCCTCCTCCCCGTACGCCAACTACGACGCCACCCGCGACCCCACGGCCGCGAGCGCCGTCGTCGACTGCGCCGTCTACCGCGACGGCCGCCGCGTGGACGACCGCGCCTGCCTGACGCCGCGCGGCGCGATGCGTCAGGTACGGGAGAGCGGCGGCTTCGCCTGGATCGGCCTGCACGAGCCGACCGAGGCCGAATTCGCCGGTATCGCCGCCGAGTTCGGGCTCCACCCGCTCGCCGTCGAGGACGCCGTCCACGCCCACCAGCGGCCCAAGCTGGAGCGGTACGACGACACCCTCTTCACCGTCTTCAAGACGATCCACTACGTCGAGCACGCCGAACTCACCGCCACCAGCGAGGTCGTGGAGACGGGCGAGGTCATGGTGTTCACCGGCCCCGACTTCGTCATCACCGTCCGGCACGGCGGCCAGGGCTCGCTGCGCAACCTCCGCCACCGCCTCCAGGGCGAGCCGGAACTCCTCGCCAAGGGCCCCTCCTCCGTCCTGCACGCCATCGCCGACCACGTCGTCGACGGCTACATCGCGGTCGCGGACGCGGTCGAGCTCGACATCGACCAGCTGGAGATCGACGTCTTCTCGCCGGCCGCCAAGGGCACCACGCGCGGCGCCGACACCGGCCGGATCTACCAGCTCAAGCGCGAGGTCCTGGAGTTCAAGCGGGCCGTCACCCCGCTGCTGCGCCCGATGCAGCTGCTCAGCGAGCGGCCGATGCGGCTGGTGGACCCCGACATCCAGAAGTACTTCCGGGACGTCGCCGACCACCTCGCCCGCGTCCAGGAGCAGGTCGTCGCCTTCGACGAGCTGCTCAACTCGATCCTCCAGGCCAACCTGGCGCAGGCGACCGTCGCGCAGAACGAGGACATGCGCAAGATCACCTCGTGGGCGGCGATCGTCGCCGTCCCGACGGCGGTCTGCGGCGTGTACGGCATGAACTTCGACCACATGCCGGAGCTGCACTGGAAGTACGGCTACCCGATGGTGCTCGGCGGCATCGCCGTCATCTGCTTCGCCATCCACCGCACCCTCAAGCGCAACGGCTGGCTGTAGCCGGCGGAGCGCGGTCGATAGGCTTCGGCCATGACCGACAAGCTGCTCACCGGCGCCCTCGTCGAGGAGGCCGCCAAGAAGTCCGGCCTCATCTGGGTGCGGGGCGAGGCCCCGGCCGCCCGGCCGCTCTGGCACGTGTGGCACGACGGCGCCGCGCACGTCGTCGGTGACGGCCCGGGCGAGCAGCCGCTGCCCGGGCTGCGGGACGGCGGGACCGCCGAGATCACCGTGCGCAGCAAGGACAAGGGCGGCCGGATCGTCGCCTGGACCGCCGACGTGCGCGAGCTGACGCCGGGTACGGACGAGTGGGACGCGGCCGTCGCCGAGCTGAAGGGCAAGCGGCTGAACGCGCCCGACGGCGAGGCGATGCCGGAGCGCTGGGCACGCGAGTGCCGGCTGGTACGGCTCGACCCGCGTGCCTCGACGACCGAGCTGCCGGACGGCTCGCTGGCCGCCGCGCCGCTGCCGTCCCCGGGGATCACCCGCCGGCCGGTCCCGGCGGGTCTGCCGAAGCTCCTCCTGAAGCGGAAGCGCCGCAAGGCGTAGGCCCGGGCCCGGCCGCGCGCCGGCGCGTGAGCCGCGGGCGCCCGCCTGATGCCCAGGTGCGTGAGCCGCCGGCGCCGGCGCGTGAGCCGCAGGGCGCCGGGCCTGCTCGGGCGCCCGCCTGAGCCCTACGTCCGGGGCAGCTGCTTGCCGTAGTCGAGGGTCTGGCCCTTCGCGGGCTCGGTGAGCGGGAAGTCCTTGTCCCATTCGGACAGGATCACCACCCCCGCGCCGCCGCCGCGCGCGAAGCGCAGCGGGAAGGGCGTGCCCTCCAGGGAGACGTCGAGGGAGCCGCCCTCGCCGTCCTCGCCGCCCTTGACGTTGATGGTGCGCACGCCGCCGATCTTGTCGTGGTCGCCCTTGACGAGGTCGCCGTGCAGCCCGATGAGGCCGTCGAGCAGCAGGTCCATGTCGGTGAAGCCGCGCAGCTGCTTGTACGCGGGGTCGTCCTCGGGCACCTTCACGTACATGTCGTCGAGCTTGTCGGCGGCCTCGGACCCGGCTTCGTCGGAACCGGAGCCGGAGGCCGAGGAGGGCGCGGCCGACGGCTTGTCGTCGTCGTGCTCCCAGAAGGCCGCGTCCGCCTTCAGATAGAGCGCGTCGCCGACCCGCAGCAGCTCGAAGGTGCTGTTCTTCGTGGTCACCGAGCCCGCCGCGCCGTCGTCCTTCAGACGCATGTTGAGCTTGTACGTGCCGCCCTTGCTGACCAGCGTGCCGGACAGCCGTACCGCCTTCGCCGCGTCCGCCGCCGCTTGGGCCTTGTCCTCGATCGCCGTCGCTTCGAGCTTCCCGACGCCGTTGGTCCCCTCGTCGGGGTCGGCCGCGCAGGCGGTCAGCGCCGAGGCGAGGCCGACGCACAGCGCCAGCGGAACGACGGCCCCGCGGATGCGCGAGGTAGGACGGAGCACGGTCACCTGGGCACCTCTCGAGTCGGTGGGGGACGGGCCGGGGGGAACCGGAGCCGGTGGGGGACGGCAGACCGCAGCGTACCCGGGCCGGGTGACCGCTCCGCAGGCAGCCGGACGGGCGCTCTGCCGAAGCGGGGCCGCTCGGCACGGGCTAGCCTGAACCCGGCAAGCCGGGTCAAGAGCCCCGGACGGACCCGAATCGTGCGGCATCGAGGAGGCGCGTGGCATGGCGGCAGGCGCCCCCCGGATCTTCGTCTCCCACCTCGCCGGGGTCCCCGTCTTCGACCCCGTCGGCGACCAGGTGGGGCGGGTCAGCGACCTCGTCGCGATGCTGCGCGTGGGCCGCCGGCCGCCACGGCTGCTCGGCATGGTCGTCGAGGTGCTGTCCCGGCGCCGGGTCTTCGTGCCCATGACCCGGATCACGGGCGTCGAGTCCGGCCAGGTCATCACCACCGGCGTGGTGAACATGCGCCGCTTCGTGCAGCGCCCGACCGAACGGCTCGTGCTCGGCGAGCTGCTCGACCGGCGGGTGACGCTGGTGGAGACGAACGAGGAGGTCACCGTCCTCGACGTGGCGATCCAGCAGCTGCCCGCCCGCCGCGACTGGGAGATCGACAAGGTCTTCGTGCGGCGCGGCAAGGGCGGGGCGCTGCGCCGCAAGGGCGAGGCCATCACCGTCGACTGGTCCGCCGTCACCGGCTTCTCCCTGGAGGAGCACGGACAGGGCGCCGAGAGCCTGGTCGCCACCTTCGAGAAGCTGCGCCCCGCCGACCTCGCCAACGCCCTGCACCACCTCTCCCCCAAGCGGCGCGCCGAGGTGGCCGCGGCCCTCGACGACGACCGGCTCGCCGACGTCCTCGAGGAGCTGCCGGAGGACGACCAGATCGAGATCCTGGGCAAGCTGAAGGAGGAGCGGGCCGCCGACGTCCTGGAGGCCATGGACCCGGACGACGCGGCCGACCTGCTGAACGAGCTGCCGGAGGACGAGAAGGAGCGGCTGCTCACGCTGATGCAGCCGGACGACGCGGCGGACGTGCGCCGGCTCATGTCGTACGAGGAGCGCACGGCGGGCGGTCTGATGAACTCGGAGCCGATCGTGCTGCGCCCGGACGCCACGGTCGCCGACGCGCTGGCGCGGGTGCGCCAGCAGGACCTCCCGCCGGCGCTCGCCGCGCAGGTGTACGTGTGCCGGCCGCCGGACGAGACGCCGACCGGCAAGTACCTGGGCACCGTGCACTTCCAGCGGCTGCTGCGGGATCCGCCGTTCACGCTGGTGAGCTCGCTCGTGGACAGCGATCTTCCGCCGCTCGGCCCGGACACCCCGCTGCCCGCCGTGACCAGCTATTTCGCCGCGTACAACCTGGTGGCGGCGCCGGTGGTGGACGAGAGCGGCTCGCTGCTGGGGGCGGTGACGGTCGACGACGTCCTCGACCACCTGCTGCCGGACGACTGGCGGGAGACGGAGTTCCACGAGGAGGGGGTGCACGGTGGCTGATCGTGCTCAGGAGCGGGACCGCGAGCGGGAGCGGGAGCGGACGCTGCCGCGGATCCGGCTCGACCAGCCGCGGATCCGGCGGGCACGGCTGCTGCCGGAGTACGACCCCGAGGCGTTCGGGCGGCTGTCGGAGCGGATCGCCCGTTTCCTGGGGACGGGGCGCTTCCTCGTCTGGATGACGCTGACCATCCTGGTGTGGGTGCTGTGGAACATCTTCGCCCCGCAGGCGCTGAAGTTCGACGAGTACCCGTTCATCTTCCTGACCCTCGCGCTGTCCCTCCAGGCCTCGTACGCGGCCCCGCTGATCCTGCTCGCGCAGAACCGGCAGGACGACCGGGACCGGGTCAACCTGGAGCAGGACCGCAAGCAGAACGAGCGCTCGATCGCCGACACCGAGTACCTGACCCGGGAGATCGCGGCGCTGCGGATGGGCCTGGGCGAGGTGGCCACCCGCGACTGGATGCGCTCGGAGCTCCAGGACCTCCTGAAGGAGCTGGAGGAACGGAACGGAGAGCGGCACGGAGAGCGGCACGGAGAGCGCCGCGATCTATTCCCGCCGGACGGTTCCCGCCGGAGTGACGTACCCGACCGTTAACAACCTTTCATCAGCCGGTGCCCGTCGCCGTACCATCTCCCTATGGCTACGGAAGACGCGGTGCTCGAAGCACTGGCGACGGTGAACGACCCCGAGATCAACAAACCGATCACCGAGCTCGGCATGGTCAAGTCGGTGGAGATCGGCGACGACGGCAAGGTCGCCGTCACGGTCTACCTCACCGTCTCCGGCTGCCCGATGCGCGACACGATCACCCAGCGCGTCACGGACGCCGTCTCCCGCGTCGAGGGCGTCACCGGCGTCGACGTCACGCTGGACGTGATGAGCGACGCGCAGCGCAAGGAGCTGGCGTCGGCGCTGCGCGGCACCACCGCCGAGCGCGAGGTCCCGTTCGCCAAGCCGGGCTCGCTGACCCGGGTCTACGCGGTCGCCTCCGGCAAGGGCGGCGTCGGCAAGTCCTCGGTGACGGTCAACCTGGCGGCGGCGATGGCGGCCGACGGCCTGAAGGTCGGCGTCGTGGACGCCGACATCTACGGCCACAGCGTGCCGCGCATGCTGGGCGTGGACGGCCGTCCGACCCAGGTCGAGAACATGATCATGCCGCCGGCGGCGAACGGCGTGAAGGTCATCTCCATCGGCATGTTCACGCCGGGCAACGCGCCGGTCGTCTGGCGCGGCCCGATGCTGCACCGCGCGCTCCAGCAGTTCCTCGCGGACGTGTACTGGGGCGACCTGGACGTGCTGCTGCTCGACCTGCCCCCGGGCACCGGCGACATCGCGATCTCCGTCGCGCAGCTGGTGCCGAACGCGGAGATCCTGGTCGTCACCACCCCTCAGCAGGCGGCGGCCGAGGTCGCCGAGCGGGCCGGCTCGATCGCCGTGCAGACCCACCAGAAGATCGTCGGCGTGGTCGAGAACATGTCCGGCCTGCCGTGTCCGCACTGCGACGAGATGGTCGACGTGTTCGGCACGGGCGGCGGCCAGAAGGTCGCGGACGGCCTGACGAAGACCACGGGCGCGACCGTCCCGGTCCTCGGCTCCATCCCGATCGACGTGCGCCTGCGCGAGGGCGGCGACGAGGGCAAGCCGGTCGTCATCACCGACCCCGACTCCCCCGCGGGCTCCGCCCTGCGCGCCATCGCCGGCAAGCTCGGCGGCCGCCAGCGCGGCCTGTCGGGCATGAGCCTCGGCATCACGCCGCGCAACAAGTTCTGAGACGACGCGAAAGGGCGCCCCGCACGCATGCGGGGCGCCCTTTCGCGTGCCCTTAGGCGTACGCGGCCGGGCGGTGCCGTCTCAGGCGTACGCGCCCAGGTCCTTCACCTGCGCGAAGCCCAGGCCGTAGGCGCTCATGCCGCGCCCGTACGCGCCGATGTGGACGCCGGGGGCCGAGCCGGCCAGCACCCAGCCGAACTCGGACTCGCGGTAGTGGAAGGGCACCGGCACACCGTCCACGGGCAGGGACAGCGTCGACCAGGCGGGGCCCTCGAGGTCGTCGGCGAGCTCGAATGCCGTCTCCGTCTGCTGGTCCAGCCAGTTGTCCCGCAGGGCGTGGTCGAGCTGGGCGGGCCAGGTGTGGGCGAGGAGGCCGGAGCCGGCCAGCCAGGCCGCGGAGGAGACCGTGGTGGCGTCCAGGACGCCGGTGCCGTCGCCGGAGCGGCGTACGGGGTTGGCGGCGACCGTCACGACGACCGCGAAACGCTCCTTCTCCGCGCCGCCGGCCTCGGACTTTATCGACGGCTCGTCACCATGGCCCATCGAGCCGTGCTGCACGGTGCCGTCCGCCGCCGTGCCGATCTGCATCAGCCGGCGCGGTCCCGTGAACGCCTCGTCGAGCCCGTACCAGGCGAAGGGTGCGCGCAGAAAGCCGTCGGCTTCCACCCGACTCGTCGTCTTCATCTCGGCCGCCTCCTCGTTGCGTCAACAGAGGGAGGATAGCCACCTGGACGCAGTGGGTCGGTGACAGGCCGTCGTCAGGTGGCGTCCGAGTCGTACGGCGGGCGCTCGGCATTGTCCGGCTTGTCCTGCTTCTTCAGCAGGTCGGGGCTGCTGCCGTTGACCGCCGCGGGCGCGGAGGCGGGCGTCGACTCGCGGCCGTGGACGGCGTCGGCGACCTCGTTCATCTCCTTCTTGAGGTCGAAGGAGGAGCGGAGCTCCTTCAGTTCCTTCAGGTCCTCGTTCTCCGCGAGCTGCTTGCGGAGGAAGGTCTTGGGGTTGAGGTCCTCGAACTCGAAGTCCTTGAACTCCGGGCCGAGCTCGCTGCGGATGTCCTGCTTGGCGCTGTCCGAGAACTCGCGGACCTTGCGGATGAAGCGCGAGACGTCCTGGATCACCTTCGGCAGCTTGTCGGGTCCGAAGATGAGCACGGCGAGCACCACGAGCGTCACCAGCTCGAGTGCGCCTATGTCGCTGAACACCCTGTAGCTCCTTCTCGCCGGTCCCGGGCGGCCCGCTCCACGGTACCCGCCGAAACTGTCCGGCGGGTACAGCGTGGTGTCCTGCACATGGCCTCCAGGCGTTTGCCCGGAGGTCGCCTAGGCCGTTTCTTTCGGATCAGGGCCGGATAGGCCGCGGCGTCTGGTGCGGTGCATCGCAAGGCGCCGGAGCGTCGCGATAGCGGAGCTATCGGGGCGCTTCGGCAACGCAGCGAGGTGCCGTGCCAGGCGTCGCGGACCCGGCCAAGATCCGGAAGAGACGGCCTAGGCGCCCGTGGAGGAGCCCAGGGTCAAGGTCTTCGTCTGCTCCTTGCCGTCGCGCGTCACGGTCAGCCGCAGCCGGTCGCCCGGGCGGTGGGCGCGGATCTTCACGATCAGCTCCTCGCCGCTGTGCACGCGCTGGCCGTCGACCTTGGTGATCACGTCACCCGGGCGGATGCCGGCCTTGGCCGCCGGGCCGCCGGGCGTCACGGACGCGGCACCGCCCTTGCCCTTGTCGCCCACACGGGCGCCGTCGCCGGTGTACGCCATGTCGAGGCTGACGCCGATGACCGGGTGGGTGGCCTTGCCGGTGTTGATCAGCTCCTCGGCGACCCGCTTGCCCTGGTTGATGGGGATGGCGAAGCCGAGGCCGATGGAGCCGGACTGGCCGCCGCCCTCGCCGGAGGAGCCGTTGCCCGCGGCGCGGATGGCGCTGTTGATGCCGATGACCCGGGCCTGGGAGTCCACGAGCGGGCCGCCCGAGTTGCCGGGGTTTATCGGGGCGTCGGTCTGGAGCGCGTCGACGTAGCTGACGTCGCTGCCGTCGCCCTTCTCGCCGCCGGCGGTGATCGGCCGCTCCTTGGCGCTGATGATGCCGGAGGTCACGGTGTTGGAGAGGTCGAAGGGCGCGCCGATGGCGACGACCGGGTCGCCGACGCGGACGCTGTCGGAGTTGCCGAGCGGCAGCGGCTTGAGCCCGGAGACCCCGCGGACCTGGATCACGGCGAGGTCGTAGCCGGTGTCGCGGCCGATGAGCTTGGCGCGGGCCGATTCGCCGTTGCTGAACGTGACGGAGATCTCGCCGGAGGAGGCCGCCGCGTCCACCACGTGGTTGTTGGTCAGGATGTGGCCGCGGGTGTCGAGCACGAAGCCGGTGCCGGTGCCGGAGGAGCCGCTGCCGCTGACGTGGATGGTGACGACGCTGGGCAGCGCCTTGGCGGCGACCGCGGCGACGCTGCCGGGCGCGCGGTCGGTGTCCTCGGGACCGGCCTGCGGCAGTTCGACGGAGGTGAGGCCGCCGTTGCGCTCGACGTAGGCGCCGACGCCTCCGCCGATGACGCCGGTCACGAGGGCGAAGGCGAGGGCCCCGACGAGCGCGAGGCCGCGCCGCGGCTTGCGGGGCGGCTTGCCCTCGGCGGAGAGCGGCTGCGTGCCCCACGGGTCGTACACGGGCGTCAAGGGCGCGGCGTGCGGGGCGCCCTGCACCGGCGCGGGCGCCGGGTGCGGCGCCGGAGCCGGTATCGGAGCCTGCGTCATGGGCGGCGGTACGGGCCGCTGCACCGGCGGCGCGGGCGCCCACGGCCCCGGCTCGCCGTAGGGCGGCGTCCGGTACGGATCGGGGGCGTGCAGGGGCTGCTGCGCGGCCTGCGGCACGTGAGCCGGTACGGGCTCGGCCACGGCGGCAGCCCCGAGCGCGGGCCCGACAACGGGCGCGGGCCCGGGCGCCGGTACGGGCTGCGGCTCGGAAGGCGGGGCGGACGCCGGGTGCGGGGCGGGCTGCGAGAGCGGCGCGGCCGGCTCCGGCGCGGGCGCAGGCGCGGGGGATGCCTCTGCCGCCGGCCCGGAGGGCGCGGGCGCGGCCTCGGGCTCCGGTGCGGCCGTGGCCTCCGGCGCGGGGGCGGGCTCGGTCCCGGAGGGTGCGGGCGCGGCCTCTGGTGTTGCCTCGGCCGCCGACACGGGCGGCTCCGGCGCCTGCGCGGGCTCGGGGGACGCCTCGGCCGGCGGTGCGGCGGGTGCGGTCGTGGCCTCCGGCGCCTGCGCCGGGGCGGCGAGGGTGAAGTCGGCGTCGTCGGACGGCTCAGGCGGCCCGGCGGGTGCCTCGGGTGTGGTCGACGGCCGGCTCCACCATGTCGGCTTCCCGTTCTTCATGCTCTCCCCGCAACGGATGACCTGTCCGCGCCGCCCGCTTCACCGGGCGGCGCGCCCCTGTCCCTGGATTCAACCAGGTTGGATTCAACCAGGTCGCCGGTCAGCGCTGGGAGGGGCCGGGGACAGGAGTCGGGGCCGGGGAGCCGGACGGGGGGCCGGACTCGTAGGAGAGCCGGAGCGCCGGGCTCATCGGCCGGACGAACGGGGCGAGTTCGAGCCGGGCCGGGATGACCGTCGGCGGGGCCGCCTCCGGGGTCTCCTCGCGGCGCGAACCGGACGCGAAGGTCGCCGGCGCCCGCAGCGGCGTGACGTTGCTGCCGGTGCCCTGGCCGCCGCGCGGGGTGTCGATGGACAGGGTGCTGCTCAGGGCGATCGCGGCGAACGAGACCGCGCTGGCCGCCGCGAAGGCGAAGCGCCGTCCCCGCCCCGCGGAGCGGTCGCCGACCTCGTGGATGCGGAAGCCGGTGTCCGGGGTGACGGGAGCGGCCGTGGCGAAGCCGCCGGACCGCATGCCGCCGGATCGCGTTCCGCCGCCCCGCAGCAGGTCGTCGAAGGTCCCCCCCTGGTCAGAGGATCCCCCCGGCAGCCCCTGGAGGCGTGCGAGCAGCCCCTCCGAGGGCGGAGGGGGCGCGGTGGAGGCGAAGACGTTCTTCAGGGTGCGCTGCGCGTCGGCCTCGGCCTTGCAGCGGGCACAGGTCGCGAGGTGGGCGAGGACGCGCTCGCGCGCGTCATGGCCGAGCTCGCCGTCGACGAGCGCGGCGAGCCGGTCCCCGAGGTGGTGTTCCGCGAGTCGCTGCTCCTCGGGGGTCGCGGAGGGACTGGTTCCGCTCACGCCGTTCCGACCTCCCACCCGACCGCTGCGAGGGCCCGCTCCTGGCGCGCCTCGGGCGAGCGGTGCTTGAGCGCCTTGCGCAGGTGCGAGCGGCCGCGGTGGATGCGGCTGCGGACGGTGCCGAGCTTCACGCCGAGGGTCGCGGCGATCTCCTCGTACGAGAGGCCCTCGATGTCACAGAGGACGACCGCGGCGCGGAACTCGGGCGCGAGGGTGTCCAGGGCCTGCTGCACGTCGGCGTCGAAGTGCGTGTCGTTGAACGCCTGCTGAGGGGACGGCTCACGGCTCGGCAGCCGCTCGGCGGCGTCGTCGGCGAGCGCGTCGAAGCGGATCCGCTGCTTGCGGCGGACCATGTCCAGGAACAGGTTGGTGGTGATGCGGTGCAGCCAGCCCTCGAAGGTGCCCGGCGTGTACGACGACAGCGAGCGGAAGACCCGGACGAAGACCTCCTGGGTGAGGTCCTCGGCGTCGTGCTGGTTGCCGGTGAGGCGGTAGGCGAGCCGGTAGACCCGGCCGCTGTGCGTGCTGACGATCTCCTCCCAGCTGGGCGGAGTCCACGCCTGCGATTCCGCATCCGATGCGAAGGTCGCGGTGGTGGGTGCGGAGTCGGCGGTGCGGGAACGGTCAGCGGTGTCGGTCACGGATTTCGGCTCACCCGCCGATCCGAGAAGGCGCCGCAGCACTCCTCTCCGATCCACAGGCGCAGCCGCACCTCCCCTGTCGGCTCTGGTGGTGTCCAGTGGAGCCCCTACCATAGCCACCTCGCCCGTTAGCTCCGGATAAGAATCTTTACGCGAATTTGGGGCCGGCTCGCACCGGTGTCCCTCCTCGCTTCCCGTCTCCAGTAACGCGCAGTCCCATCTGCGGGTTCCCGCGCGCAGCGGATACAGTCGACGCCTGCGTCAATATGGCGTCGAAGACGGGGACAGGAGAGGGCCATTACCGCCAACCGGCAGACGAGCTTGGCGTTCGCCGACGCCTATGTCGCCGAGGACGAAGCGCTGCGCTGGGCCCGCGACCGGGCCCGGGAGACGGGGCTGCCCTCGGTGTCGCCCGGCACCGGCGCCGCCCTGCGTCTGCTGGCCGCGACGGCGGACGCCAAGGCGGTGGCGGAGATCGGCACGGGCACGGGCGTGTCGGGGATCTATCTGCTGCTCGGCATGCGCCCGGACGGCGTCCTGACCACCGTGGACGTGGAGCCGGAGCGGCAGGCGCACGCGAAGGCGGCGTTCCGCGCGGCCGGTTTCGCGGGCA
Organism: Streptomyces sp. NPDC127092; assembly: GCF_042722475.1. Taxonomy (NCBI): domain Bacteria; kingdom Bacillati; phylum Actinomycetota; class Actinomycetes; order Kitasatosporales; family Streptomycetaceae; genus Streptomyces; species Streptomyces sp. NPDC127092. Next base: position 14,636 of record NZ_JBHXFE010000067.1, on the reverse strand, counting down.
ACCGGGCGCGCTTCATCCCGGGCCGCGCGCTCGACGTGCTGCCCCGGCTCGCGGACGGCGGCTACGACCTCGTCTTCTGCGACGGCGACCGGCTGGAGCTCCTCGACTACCTCGCTGAATCGTTGCGCCTGCTGCGACCTGGCGGCCTGGTCTGCTTCGAGGGCGTCTTCGCCGACGGCCGGACCGTGGACTCGGCGGCCCAGCCGGCCGAGGTGCAGCGGATACGCGAGCTGCTGCGGACGGTGCGCGAGAGCCGGGAGCTGCTGCCGACGCTGCTGCCGGTGGGCGACGGCCTGCTGTGCGCGGTCCGCCGCGGCCCGTAGCCCTTCGCACGGCGCGGCCACGCGTCCCCGGCACACGCGCCGGCGCACGTCCCGGACCCACCGCCCCCCAGATACACCGCTGCCCCGGTGCGGTGGGTACCGTACCGGGGCAGAAGCGGAAAAGGAGGCGTCAGCCGACGACTTCCCGCAGCGCCTCTCCGAGCGCCTTGGCCTCGTCCGGGGTCAGCTCGACGACGAGCCGGCCGCCGCCTTCGAGCGGAACGCGCATGACGATGCCCCGCCCCTCCTTGGTCACCTCGAGCGGGCCGTCACCCGTCCGCGGCTTCATGGCCGCCATGCTCGTTCCCCTTCCTGAAACCAGCTCATCGTCAGCATCGAACACGATTGCTTCCCGGTCATTATCCCGCATCACAGGACCCGATGACCAACATCAGCTGGCATCGCTTCCGCAACGCGCTTTCACAAAGCCACACATTTCACCGATCCACCTGCGATACTTCGCCGCCACGACTCGGCCGCCGAACGGTGATTCTTTGACGCAGCTCACATGTGCGCGCGGGGTGATCTCCGCCATGCTGAGCAGGTCAGCGACGCAAAGACGCGAAGGGATCCCCGATGGCCGACACGGTGCTGTACGACGTGAGCGACGGGCTCGCCACCATCACGATCAACCGGCCCGAGGCCATGAACGCGATGAACGTGGAGGCCAAGGTCGCGCTCCGCGACGCGGCGGAGGCGGCGGCCGCCGACCCGGCCGTGCGGGCGGTGCTGCTCACGGCGGCGGGCGACCGCGCGTTCTGCGTGGGCCAGGACCTCAAGGAGCACGTGGGGCTGCTGCAGCAGGACAAGGAGTCCGGCACGAGCAACACCATGAACACCGTCCGCGACCACTACAACCCGATCGTGCGGGCCCTCGCCGGAATGGCGAAGCCGGTCGTCGCGGCGGTGAACGGCGTCGCGGCCGGCGCCGGCTTCGGCTTCGCGCTCGCCGCGGACTACCGGGTGGTGGCGGAGCACGCCTCCTTCAACACCGCCTTCGCCGGTGTCGCGCTCACCGCCGACTCGGGCATGTCCTGGACGCTGCCGCGCCTGATCGGCCCGAGCCGGGCCGCCGACCTGCTGCTCTTCCCGCGCTCGATCGGCGCCCAGGAGGCGTACGAGCTCGGCATCGTGAACAAGGTCGTGCCGGGCGACGCGCTCGCCGAGGAGGCCCTGAAGCTGGCCCGGACCCTGGCCGAGGGCCCGACCGTCGCCTACGCGGCCCTCAAGGAGTGTCTGGCGTTCGGCGCGGACCACTCGCTGGACGAGGCGCTGGAGAAGGAGGACGAGCTCCAGTCGAAGGCCGGCGCCTCGGCGGACCACACGATCGCCGTCCAGGCCTTCATCGCCAAGGAGAAGCCGACGTACCTGGGCCGCTGAGCGCCCGGACGCGGGCGCCGGCCAGGGCCTGCCCGCCCGGTTCACACCGCGGGCGCGGCGTGCGCCGCTAGGGGGTGTCCCGTCGATCAGGCCGCGAGCCCGGCATGATCGGCGGGACGCCCCCTAGCGGCCGGCGCCCCGCGCCGTGCAGTCCGTGACGTGGTCGTCGACCAGGCCGCAGGCCTGCATCAGCGCGTACGCCGTCGTCGGGCCGATGAAGCGCAGGCCGCGCTTCTTGAGGGCCTTGGACAGGGCCGTGGACTCGTCCGTCACCGCCGGGACGTCCTTGATCGTGGCGGGGCCCGGGCGGGTCGCCGGGTCCGGCGCGAACGACCAGATCAGCTCGTCGAGCTCGCCGGGGGCCCACTCGGCCAGCACCTTCGCGTTGGCGAGGGTGGCGTCGATCTTGGCGCGGTTGCGGATGATGCCCTCGTCGGCGAGGAGCCGCTCCCGGTCGGCCTCCGTGAACCGGGCCACCTCGGCGATCCGGAAGCCGGCGAACGCCTTGCGGAAGCCCTCCCGGCGGCGCAGGATCGTGATCCACGACAGGCCGGACTGGAAGGCCTCCAGGCACAGCCGCTCGAACAGCGCGTCGTCGCCGTGGACCGGGCGGCCCCACTCCTCGTCGTGGTACGCCACGTAGTCCTCTGTCGACAGGCCCCACGGGCAGCGCAGCAGGCCGTCCGGCCCCGCGATCGCCTTGCCGTCGCTCACGAGTCCTCCTCCTCGCCCTCCCGCCCGGCGCCGCCGGACCGCGCGGAGGCCAGGGCGGCCTCCAGGTCGGCGATGCGGGCGTCCCGCTCGGCGAGCTCGGCACCGAGGCGGCCGAGGACGTCGTCGACGTCCGCCATCCGGTAGCCCCGGGCCGCGACCGGCAGGCGCAGCGCCTCGACGTCGGACTGGTTGGCCGGGCGCGCGGCGGGCAGCGGGTCGACCAGCTGCTGGGGCGCCGCCTCGGGCAGCACCTCGCTGTCGCCGCCGCCGACCACCGCCAGCGTGACCGCCGCGACGACCACCACCATCGTGATCAGCAGAAACCAGAACACCTGCGCGCCTTTCCCCGTCCGTGGAAAACGTCCCGTGGCGATCGTGCCACGTGCGACCGACAGTTAGGGTCGCAGACGACGCAGGCGAGCTGCCGCGAGGGAGGACATAAGGGATGCTCCGCTTGGGACGGCGTGAATTCGGGCCCCACGAGCCGGTGATCATGGCGATCGTGAACAGGACCCCGGACTCCTTCTACGACCAGGGGGCGACCTTCCGGGACGAGCCGGCCCTGGCGCGGGTCGAGCAGGCCGTGGCCGAGGGCGCGGCGATCATCGACATCGGCGGGGTCAAGGCGGGCCCCGGCGAGGAGGTCACGGCCGAGGAGGAGGCACGGCGCACGGTCGGCTTCGTGGCCGAGGTGCGGCGACGCCACCCCGATGTGGTGATCAGCGTGGACACCTGGCGCGCGGACGTCGGCGAGGCGGTCTGCGAGGCCGGCGCGGACCTGCTGAACGACGCGTGGGGCGGGGTCGACCCGGGCCTCGCGGAGGTGGCGGCGAAGCACGGCGCGGGGCTCGTGTGCACGCACGCGGGCGGCGTGGAGCCGCGGACCCGGCCGCACCGGGTCGAGTACGAGGACGTGATGGCCGACATCCTGCGGGTCACGGTCGGGCTCGCGGAGCGGGCGGCCGCGCTCGGGGTGCGGCGGGACGGGATCATGATCGACCCGGGCCACGACTTCGGGAAGAACACGCGGCACAGCCTGGAGGCGACCCGGCGGCTCGGCGAGATGACGGAGACGGGCTGGCCGGTGCTCGTGTCGCTGTCCAACAAGGACTTCGTGGGCGAGACGCTGGACCGCCCGGTGAAGGAGCGGGTGCTGGGGACGCTGGCGACGACGGCGGTGTCGGCGTGGCTGGGGGCGCAGGTGTACCGGGTGCACGAGGTCGCCGAGACGAAGCAGGTGCTGGACATGGTGGCGTCGATCGCCGGCCACCGGCCACCGGCCGTGGCCCGACGGGGCCTGGCGTAGTCGGACCGGACCTGGCAGCCGGGCGGGCCTGGGGCGGTCGGGCCCGGGCCTGGCCTAGTCGGGCGGGTGCGGGGGCGGGGGCGCCCGGCGGCGCCCCCTCCGGATCCGCCTACCGGCCGACCTCCTTCGACACCAGCGCCACCGCCTCCTCCACGTCGTCCGTGACGTGGAAGAGCAGCAGGTCGTGCTCGGAGGCCTTGCCGCCCGCGACGACCGAGTCGCGCAGCCAGTCGACCAGGCCCTTCCAGTACTCCGTACCGAAGAGCACGATCGGGAAGCGGGTGACCTTGCGGGTCTGGACCAGGGTCAACGCCTCGAAGAGCTCGTCGAGGGTGCCGAGGCCGCCGGGCAGGACGACGAAGCCCTGCGCGTACTTCACGAACATCGTCTTGCGGACGAAGAAGTAGCGGAAGTTGACGCCGATGTCGACGTGCGGGTTGAGGCCCTGCTCGAAGGGCAGCTCGATGCCGAGGCCCACGGAGACGCCCTTGGCCTCGCGGGCGCCCTTGTTGGCCGCCTCCATGGCACCGGGGCCGCCGCCCGTGATCACCGCGAAGCCGGCCTCGACGAGGGCGCGGCCGAGGCGGACGCCCGCCTCGTACTCGGGCGAGTCGGGCCGGGTACGGGCCGAGCCGAAGACGCTGATCGCGCTCGGCAGTTCGGCCAGCGCGCCGAAGCCCTCGACGAACTCGGACTGGATGCGCATGACCCGCCACGGGTCGGTGTGCACCCATTCCGAGTCGCCTTCGGTGTCGAGCAGGCGCTGGTCGGTGGTGCCGGGCTGGACCTGGTCACGGCGCCTGACCACCGGTCCCAGCCGCTGCTCCTCCAGCTGCTTCGGCTCCTCGGGTACGCCCATGGCCTGCTCCTCTCACCGTTCCACTGATCGCCGGTAGGGATCTTCCGGTCCGGTCAGGGTAGGTCCACAGAGGTGAAGAAAAGCGAAATTACGGGAATCATTCCGTCAGCCAGTCGCGGAGGCGCGCCTCGCAGTGGTGGATCCGCTCGACGTGCACGTGCTCGTCGCGCTTGTGCGCGTAGAGGGGGTCGCCGGGGCCGTAGTTGACGGCGGGGACGCCGAGCGCGCTGAAGCGGGCGACGTCGGTCCAGCCGAACTTGGGCTGGGCGCTGCCGCCGACCGCCTTCATGAAGGCCGCGGCGGCCGGGTGGGAGAGGCCGGGCAGCGCGCCGCCGCTCTCGTCGTCGATCACGAACTCGGCGACGCCGCAGTCCGCGAACACCTCGTGGACGTGCGCCACGGCCTGCTCCGGGGAGAGGTCGGGGGCGTAGCGGTAGTTGACGGTGACCACGCACTCGTCGGGAATGACGTTGGTGGCGACGCCGCCCTCGATGCCCACCGCGTTCAGGCCCTCGTGGTACTCCAGGCCGTCGATGACCGGCTTGCGCGGCTCGTACGCGGCGAGCCGGGCGAGGATCGGGGCGGCGGCGTGGATGGCGTTGGAGCCCATCCAGGAACGCGCGGAGTGGGCGCGCTCGCCCGTCGTGCGCAGCTTGACCCGCAGGGTGCCCTGGCAGCCGCCCTCGACCTGGCCGTAGGAGGGTTCCAGGAGGACCGCGAAGTCGCCGGTGAGCCAGTCGGGGTGTGCCTCGGCGATCTTGCCGAGCCCGTTGAGGTGGGCGGCGACCTCCTCGTTGTCGTAGAAGACGAAGGTGAGGTCGCGGTTGGGCGCGGGCACGGTGGCGGCGATCCGCAGCTGGACGGCGACGCCGGACTTCATGTCGGAGGTACCGCAGCCCCAGAGCACGCCGTCCGCGTCGAGCCGGGAGGGCACGTTGTCCGCGATCGGGACGGTGTCGATGTGTCCGGCGAGGACGACCCGCTCGGCGCGGCCGAGGTTCGTGCGGGCGACGACGTTGTTGCCGTGGCGGTCGACGGTGAGGTGCGGCAGGGCGCGCAGGGCCCGCTCGATCGCGTCGGCGAGCGGCTTCTCGGTTCCGCTCACGGAAGGGATGTCGACGAGCGCGGCGGTGAGCGCGGCGCCGTCGAGCGTGAGGTCCAGCGAGGTCTCGGAAGGAGCGGTGTCAGCCATGTGTCGACCCTAACTCGGCCTCCAGTACGGTGGGGCGCGTGTCCGAGCCCAGCCGTCTCCCCCGTCCCGCCCGCCGCGGCCGTCCCGCCCGGCTCGTGGCGGCGTTCGCCGTGCTCCTCGGCCTGGTCGCGTACGTGGCGGTGCACTACGTCACGGGCAGCAGGGGTGCGCCGCGGTGCAGTGTCGGCAGCGGGACGAACCGGTACGAGTTCACCCCCGAGCAGGCGTCCAACGCGGCGACGATCGCGGCCGTGGGCACCTCGCGCGGGCTGCCGGAGCGGGCGGTGACGATCGCGCTCGCGACGGCGCTCCAGGAGTCGGCGCTGCGGAACATCGAGCACGGCGACCGGGACTCGCTCGGTCTGTTCCAGCAGCGGCCGTCGATGGGCTGGGGGACGCCGGAGCAGATCCTCGACCCGGTCTACTCGTCGGGGAAGTTCTACGAGGGCCTGGAGAAGGTGCCGGGCTACTCGCGGCTGCCGCTGACGGTGGCGGCCCAGAAGGTGCAGCGCAGCGGTTTCCCGCAGGCGTACGCGAAGCACGAGCCGGACGCGACGCTGCTGTCGGCGGCGCTGACCGGGCGGGCCCCGGCGGCGCTGTCCTGCACGGCGGACGTGGCGGAGGGCCGGCCGGGCGACCCGGCGCGGGTGCGGGCCGAGCTGGTGCGCGCGTTCGGCGAGGGGACGGCGCCGAAGCCCGTCCTGGGCGGCGCCGGCGCGGCCGGGGCGAACGCGGCCGGAGCGCCGGCCGTGGAGCTCTCGGTGCCGGTACGGGAGTCCCGCGCGTCGCGCGAGCAGCGCGGCTGGGAACTGGCCCAGTGGGCGGTGGCACGGGCGGGCGACCTGCGCATCGCGGAGGTCGCGTACGGCGACCGCGTGTGGGTCGCGGACGACTCCTCGGGCGACTGGGAACCGGCCCGCTCGAAGACCACGGGCACGGACGGCTCGACGGTCCTGATCCGCCTGGCGCGATAGCGGCAGCGGGGCACCTCACTGGACGGCCGGCGCCCGGCGGCGCCGGCCGCGGCATGCCGTCGCATCGGCGGCCGGTCGTACGGGTGGACAGTCGCGGGTGGGCAGACGCGGGTGGGCAGTCGCGGGTGGGCAGACGCGGGTGGGCAGTCGTGCGGGACGTCACTCGGACGTGTCATACGACCGGCGCGGCGCGAAGCTTTCCGGGCAGGTTTCCAGCGGGCTGACATGTCACCGCAAGATCCTTGTGGCACAAGGGAAGTGACGGTTCAGCAGGCAGCGGCCCATCGACACGTTCGTCCGCTTTCCTCCCCACCCGACAATACGACGCATTACCCAGTCTTTACCTTCGGCGTCCGCAACCTCCCCCGCCCCGGGGCCGGTTGTCACCGCGTAATCGACCTCGTCGTCCTCTTCGTCGAAGGAGCACCATGTCCCTCCCCCTGACCCGTCGGATCGCCCGTGCCGCCCTGCTCGTCGCGGCCGGAGCAGCCCCCGTGGTCGGTGCGGCCGGCTCCGCGAGCGCCCTGGACCAGAGCCTCGCGCCCACCGAGGCCCTGTCCGGTCTGAGCGTCCTCGACGCCGCGAACGCCGGCAGCGCCGTCGACACCGCCTCGCAGACCGCGACCGGCGTGGTCGGCAAGACCGGCGGCCAGGCCGTCGCCTCCGGCGTCCCGGCGGCCGGCAAGGCCGTGGGCGCGGCGGGCAAGACCGCCACCCCGGCCGCCCAGAAGATCGCCGGCGACACCGCGGGCCAGGCCGGCGAGGCCCTCGGCCAGACCGCGGGCGCCGCCACCGAGAGCGCCCAGGCCCCGGCCGCGGGCGCGCTGGGCGACGCCGTACCGAACACCGGCGCCCTGCCCGGCGCCGGCCTGCTCGGCGGCCTCCCGGTCGGCGGCTGACCACCGCCCCGCACACGAGGGCCCGGGGAGCAGCGGCTGCTCCCCGGGTCCTCTCCCGTGTTCCGGACGGCACCGGCCCGGGCGGCGGCGTCAGCCCAGGCGCTTCACGGCCGCCTCGACGCGCTCGTCGGTCGCCGTGAAGGCGACCCGGACGAAGCGCTCGCCCGCCGCGCCGTAGAAGTCGCCGGGCGCCACCAGGATGCCCTTGCCGGCCAGGTACGCCACCGTGTCCCAGCAGGGCTCGTCACGGGTCGCCCACAAGTACAGGCTGGCCTCGCTGTGCTCGATGCGGAAGCCGTGCGCCTCCAGCGCGCCGCGCAGGGCCGCCCGGCGGGCCGCGTACCGCGCCCGCTGCTCGGCCACGTGCGTGTCGTCGCCGAGCGCCGCGACCGTGGCGGCCTGGACCGGGGCGGCCGTCATCATGCCGCCGTGCTTGCGGATCTGCAGCAGCTCGCCCAGGACGGCCGCGTCGCCCGCGATGAACGCCGCCCGGTAGCCCGCCAGGTTGGAGCGCTTGGACAGCGAGTGGACCGCGACGATCCCCTCGTACGAGCGCCCGCAGACGTCCGGGTGCAGCACCGAGACCGGGTCGGCCTCCCAGCCCAGCTCCAGGTAGCACTCGTCGGAGAAGACGAGCACGCCGTGCTCGCGCGCCCAGGCCACGATCCGGGCCAGCTCGTGCTTGCCGAGGACCTTGCCGGTCGGGTTGGACGGGGAGTTGAGCCACAGCAGCTTCAGACCGGCCGGGTCGAGCTCCATCGGGTCGTCGTAGACGACGGGGGTGGCCCCGCACAGCCGCGCGCCGACCTCGTACGTCGGGTAGGCGAGCCGCGGGTACGCCACCACGTCACCGGCGCCGAGGCCCAGCTGGGTCGGCAGCCAGGCCACCAGCTCCTTGGAGCCCACCACCGGCAGCACGTTCTCGTGGACGAAGCCGGTGGCGCCGAGCCGGCGCTCGCACCAGTCGGTGAGCGCGTCCCGCAGCTCCTTCGTGCCCCACACCGTGGGATAGCCCGGCGAGTCCGCCGCCGCGACCAGCGCGTCCTGGATCAGCGACGGGACGGGGTCGACGGGCGTGCCCACGGACAGGTCCACGATCCCGTCCGGGTGGGCGGAAGCGGTCGCCTTGTAGGGCTCCAGCTTGTCCCAGGGGAAGACGGGAAGACGCGAAGAGACGGCGCTCACGGATTGGCTCCTCGTTGGTACGGAATACGCATCGGTCCCGTACAGCGCGACGCCGTACGGGACCGAGAGCGGATGATCAGCCGTTCTGCGGCGGCAGGGCGGCGATGAAGGGGTGGTCGCGCTCGATCAGACCGAGCTTGGAGGCACCACCGGGCGAACCCAGCTCGTCGAAGAACTCGACGTTCGCCTTGTAGTAGTCCTTCCACTCCTCCGGGGTGTCGTCCTCGTAGAAGATCGCCTCGACCGGGCAGACCGGCTCACAGGCCCCGCAGTCGACGCATTCGTCCGGGTGGATGTACAAGGACCGCTGGCCCTCGTAGATGCAGTCGACGGGGCACTCCTCGATGCACGCCTTGTCCTTGACGTCGACACAAGGCTGCGCGATGACGTAGGTCACGCTGTCGTTCCTCCTCAGTAGGGCTGGTCTGCGCGGGAGCGCGGTGTCGTCGATGCCCGCCCCTAGTATCTCCGTTCTTGGGGACGATCCGAACAGGAGGGGCGCAGAAGCTGTGGAATTCACCGGCGGAGGACGGCTCGAGGTCCGTATTACCACGGCTGACGTGGGAAAACGCGTCTCTGTTCGGTACGTGACGGAGCCGGGGGACCCGGGCGGGGCGTTCACCGACGCGGTCGGGGTTCTCACATCATGGGACGACGGTGTGCTGCTGATCACACGCCGGACCGGTGAGGCCGTCCGCATCGCGGAACCGGCGCTCGTCGCCGGCAAAGTCGTCCCCGCCGCCCCGGCCCGCCGCCGCGGCCCCTCCGCGACCTTCCCCGAACTCGCCCGGGCCGCCGCCCGCGCCTGGCAGCCGGTGGAGAGCGAGGCGCTCGGCGAGTGGACCCTGCGCGCCGCGTACCAGGAGGTGCCGGGCGAACCCGGTCCGCGAGGGACGGCGGCCGGGCGCCGGGTGGGCTTCACCCGGCGGGCCAACTCCGTCCTCCCGCTCGGCGAGCCCGGCCTCCCGCTGGACGCCGCCCTGGAGCGCGTACGGGAGTGGTACGCGGCCCGGGGCCTGCCCGCGTACGTGCAGACGGCGACGGGCGCGGAGAACACCCAGGAGCTGCTGTCCGCCGAGCTGGAGCGGCGCGGCTGGGTCCGGGAGGTCACGGCCGAACTGCGGATCGCCGCCCTGGCGCCGATCGGCGACACGGACGCGGACGTCACGGAGGTACGGCTCACCCGGTCCGTCGACGACGGGTGGCTGCGCCGCTACCAGCGCTCCACGGAACCGGGCCCGCCCGCCCCGTCCGTCCTCTCCGTCCTGGGCAGCGGCCCGAGTGTGTGGTTCGCGTCCGTACCGGGCACGGAAGACATACCGGCGGCGATCGGACGCTGCGTGGTGGACGGCCGCTGGGCCGGCTTCATGGCCGTCGAGGTCGCACCGGAGCACCGCCGCCGCGGCCTGGCGACGGCCGTCATGACGGCGCTCGCCCGCCGGGCACTCGACGAGGGCGCGTCGGCCGCCTGGCTCCAGGTGGAGTCGGACAACGACGGCGCCCGGGCGCTGTACGACGGAATGGGCTTCACCGTGCACCACCACTACCACCACTACCGCTGGACGGACGTGTGACCGACGAAGGCGACGTGACCGACTGGCGGCGGGAGTTCGCGGAGGAGGCCAGGTCCGAGCGGCCCGACCTCGCCCGGCTCTGCCTCCTGGTCTGCGCCGTGGCCGACCCGGCGATGACCCAGGCCGACCTCGACGCCGCCGAGATCGAACTCGACCGGCTCGCCGGGCTCGTGCCGTACGGGACGCGCGGCGCCGACGCGTGGGTCGCCGCCCTCGCCGACGTCCTCGGCCGCCAGGCGGGCTTCCAGGGCGTGCCGGCGGACTACCAGCGCCTGGAGTCCTCGCTCCTGCACGAGGTGCTGCGCCGGCGGCGCGGCCTGCCCATCCTCCTCTCCGTGGTCTGGATGGAGGTGGCCCGCAGGGCCGGGGCGCACGTGTACGGCCTGGGGCTGCCCGGGCACTTCGTGATCGGCTTCGGCGACCCGGCCGAACTGCGGCTCGCCGACCCGTTCGCCGGGGGCCGCGCCATGACCGGCGCGGACGCGGAACTCCTGGTCGCGGGCGCCACGGGAGAGGCGCTCGACCCGTCGATGCTGCGGCCGGCCACACCGGCGGCGATCGTGCTGCGCATCCTCAACAACATCCGCGCCTGGGCCTCGACCCGCCCCGAACGCTCCGACGTCGCCCTCTGGGCCGTGGAACTCTCCCTCCTCCTCCCCTCCCACCCGGCCCGCCTGCGCTACGAACGCGCGGAGCTGCTGGTGCAGCGCGGCGACTTCCTCACCGGGGCGGCGGAGATGGAGGCGTACGCGACGATCATGGACGCGGTGGAACCGAGCGCGGCGGAGACAATCAGAAACCGCGCGAAGGCGGCGCGGGCGCGCCTGAATTAGGGCGGGGCGCTAGGCGGCGGGACGGCGGCGGGCGCGGAGCCATCGGACGCCCTTCACGGCGTAGACCGCCGACATGAGCACGAACCCGGCCAGGGTGAGCAGCATCCAGGACTCCGCCACCCACAGGCCCAGCAGCGCGCCGCCGAGCAGCAGCAGGGAGCCGACGGTCTCGCCGAGATCCAGCCGGGCGACGGACCGAGCCGCGGCGTCGTCGGCACGCATGCGCCGCAGCACCGGCACGAGCCCGAGGAGTTGGAGGAGGATCCCGCCGAGCAAGAGCCAGCGGATGGCGGGGGGCATGTCCACGCGGGGACTGTATCGGCCGTGAGGCTGCCGCACATGGCGAAGAGGTGAACGCCCTCGGCAGGGGAGGAACGGAGCGGCCGGATTCGAACCGGCGTCCTCGCGGTTTTGGAGACCGCGCGCGTCGACCTCTGCGCTACGACCCCGCCCTCGCGGGACAGCTTAGGGGGCGTACGCGGAGGGGGGCGAGGCGTTTTGGGGGTGGGGCGGGGCGGGGTGGCGGGTCTCTGAGGCCGTACGGGGCGGGTGTTTCGGGTGGGCTTCTGGTGCGGCCGCCCTTGATCCGAGTGTGGCCCCCTCCACCACCGCGTCAAGGGCGCTCCCTTCGGTCGCGTCGCTTCGCGATGGCCTTGCGGCCACCCTTGACCCGGCGGCTCCGGGAGCCTGTTCACACTCGGAGGGCGGCCGGGGGGCCCGGCCACGCGGACCGGCCCGGGTAGCCATTCCCGCCGTAGGCGGATGGCGGGCCGGTGGGTGGGGGCTCGGTTAGTGGCCGGGGCGGATGGAGCCGTTACCCTCGGTTGGGGGTGCGCGGCAGTGGAATGGGGTGCCCATTCGAGGCTTAGCGGCTGCCGCCCGTCGTCTGGCCGGGGTTCATGCCCCGCTGGTCACTCTCGGTGGGTGGGACGGGTGGGTGGCCGGGGCCGGTGACGTGCAAACGTGGATATCCCGGGCTGCCGTGTGACGGAAGAGAGCGGATGTGACGAGAGAGGCGACCCTGTCCCCTCGCGATCCACCTTTGCTCGCACCCACCGCGCCAACCGCCCTGCACGCCACCTTCGTTGAGCTGTGTTGTGCCGCAAGTGACTTGTGTGACTCCAGAGGCGACGCAGACACCCTTCCCACCGAACTGGGGCCGCCCGGGCGTGCAAAGTGGGATCTCGCGCGACCTCGGTGTGACAAATGGTGCTCGTGTGACATGAGAGGCAAGGCCGGTGGCTGCCAGGCCCCGGGATATCCACGTTTGCACGCGACCGGCCTCGGCCACCCACCATCCACCCACCGGGAGTGACCAGCGGGGCATGAACCCTGGCCGGAAGACGGCCGATGGCCGCTAAGCCCGGAATGGGCACCCCATTCCACGCCCGCGCACCCCGAACCGAGGCAAACGGCCCCACCCACCCTCGCCACAAACCGAGCCCCACCCCACCGGGGAGCACATGCCCCCCGACCGGAGCGATACCCGGCCCCCCAACCCACGCAGCCGCCATCCGCCTACGGCGGGAATGGCTCCCCGGGCGCGTCCGCGTGGCCGGGCCCCCCGGCCGCCCTCCGAGTGTGAACAGGCCCCCGGAGCCACCGGGTCAAGGGTGGCCAAAGGCCATCGCGAAGCGACGCGACCGAAGGGAGCGCCCTTGACGCGGTGGTGGAGGGGGCCACACTCGGAACAAGGGCGGCCGCACGGTGCCCGTTTCAGGGCGGCCACCCGTACGGACCAGGGACCCGCCACCCACGTCCCCCGCAGCCCGCGTGTCCCCCCGCCGAGGCCGGCGCGGCGCGCGTCACTGTGTGAGCGGAACCGCACACACAGCCACAGGCGCAGACACAGGCGCAGACACAGGCCCCTCACCGAAAGGCGTTCCATGGCAACCCCCCACGGCCTCGGCAGCTTCGTCGCCCACACCGGTACCGACGTCTACGGCCCCGGCAAGGTCATCGGCGTGGACGGTCAGCACCGCCGCGTCCGGTTCGTGCACTTCGCCGGGACCATCAAGGTGTCCGACCTCCGCCCCGCCACCGCGAGCGAGACCCGGCAGGTCAAGGAGTGGCTGCGGGCGAAGAAGCAGCGCTACGGCGGCGAATGGTGACACCGCCTCCCCGCTCGACCGCCCCTCCCCCGCCGCCTTCGGCCGGCCCCGGTCAGGGCCGGCCTCAAGGGAGGAGCGGTTCGCGCGTGGCGCGAGCGGGCCCGCGGCCGTCAGCCCTCGCCGCTCAGGTCGATCGTCTTCGTCCGCTCGGCCTTCGTCTTGCCGCGCAGCGCGTCGCGCATCACGAAGGCCACGTCGTCGGCGTTCACCTGGTGCTTGGAGCCGTCCGCCTTCGTGATCATGATGCCGTCGAAGACGCCGTCGAGCAGGTCGTTGATGGCCTGCTTGTCGTAGACCTCGACCAGACGACCGTCGACGGCCTTCATGGAGAGGATCTTCGGCAGCGAGCGGGCCGGACCGAAGTCGATCTGCTTGGCACCGGCCTTGATGGTGATCTTGTCGGACATGGCGGGCTGGGCGAACTCCTCCATGGCCCGGTCGAGCTCGTCCTTGGTGATGGTCGGCTGCCGGGTGACGACGGGCAGCTCGACGGTGTTCGCCTTGCCCGTCTCGACCTGGGCGCGGTACGCGTCCTTGACCGCGATCATCGAGCGCTGGACGTCCAGGCCCTTGCCCGGCTTGCCCTCGACCGCCGTGACCTTGTTCGGCGCGAAGACGATGGTGCCTTCGGTGACCGAGCCGGACGTGCCGGCCAGGTCGGTGAGGGCGACGCCCAGCTTCTCCTCGTCGACCGGGAAGACCGGCTGGGCGACGCGCTCGCCGCCGAAGAGCGAGCCGATCACGGAGACCGGGTTGTAGTCGCTGCCGGCGGCGGCGCGCACGGTCTCCTGGGCGTCCAGGGCGAGGCCCGCCTTGTCCGGGGCGAGCTCGGCCTTCTTCCCGCCGATCTCGAGCTGGAGCGGGGAGTTCGCGCGCTTGCCGAGGGCCGACTCCAGCTTTTCGACGGCCTCCTCCTTCGTCCCACCGCCGATGTCGACGCCGAGGACGGTGGTGCCCTTCGGGACGTCGGAGTGGTTGAGGAGGAGTCCGGCGCCGTAGGCGACACCGGCGAGGCCGAACACGCCGACGCCGAGCAGGACCAGCTTGGAGCGGCCCTTCTTGGCGGGCGCCGGCTTGGGAGCCGGTGCGGGCTTCGGGGCGGCGGACGAGGCGGCCGCGGCCGGTGCGGGGCGCTCGCCCCGCTCCGGGATGCGCGGCGTCAGGTCCGGTCCGGACCGCGGTCCGGGCGTCTGTCCGGGCTGCGGGACGACCGGCATGCCGCTGGTGAGCGTGGCGCCGGAGACGTGCCCCCGGTCGCCGCCGCCCCCAGGGCCGCCCCCAGGGCC